>JAJRVM010000216.1 GCA_024277285.1 Planctomycetota bacterium | reverse complement strand
TTCTTTGAGCCTCCGTTCCTGGCTCGGTGGCAATAGATGGCTTTCTGGAGGCTTGAACCTGTTCATGCTCGGGATGGAATCCCAAGCTACAAGTCGAAATCAGACTGTCTGGTTCTTTGTGGTTCTTTGAGTCTGGTTTCTTTGAGCCTCCGTTCCTGGCTCGGTGGCAATAGATGGCTTTCTGGAGGCTTGAACCTGTTCATGCTCGGGATGGAATCCCAAGCTACAAGTCGAAATCAGACTGTCTGGGATTTTTGGGAGCCGAACCTCAGCGTTGCAGCCGCTCTACCTATAGGGCAGCTTGCGGGCCTGCTTCCGCAGCTTGCGTGCTAGCGAACGCAGCTGGTCGGCGCGTTTGTATTGGCGTGACGCTTCAAACACGACAGCGCGGTCGTCGAGCTGCTTGGCGGTCGCCCTGAGGGTCCGGACCAACTGAGCATCGGCCGGAGCAACGAATGCCGGCTGCTTTAGCAATGGGGCTAGCGAGGGAGCATCGACGCGAGCTGTGTTGCTGGCGGGCACCACCGCCGAAGAGGACTTCACTGCCACACTTCGCAATGCCTCCAGGAAATCTTCGTCAGACGTGGGCGCAGCCAGTTCTTCCAGCAAGGTCCCTTTGAACAACCCGCCTTGCTCGCGACGGATCTCCTGAATGTCGCGTAGCGCCCGTTCGTCCGGCACCACACGTTCAGGCAGCGTCGTCGCACTCGTCGCGACCGACGCTGCAGCGGCCACGCAAACAGCTGGCGGCAGCGATTCACCGACCTCCGCTGCCAGCTCCAGTGTGCCTGGCTCCCGTAACGCGCGTGGCTGGTCGTCGAGTGGCGGCGATTTTGAAATCCTTTCCGAAATCAGACTGTCTCGGATTGCCGTCGCTCGGATTGCCGTCGAGTTGACCGGGATCGCGACGACGACTGGAGTTGCAGCGTCTAGTTTCGCCACATCCGCCCATCCCCGAGTGGCGTTGGGATCGTGCCCCTCGAACATCCAGCCGATGCTTCCGCCTAGTCGGTCGTCGGCTGAATGGGACAGTGCAGCCCAGGCGATTTGGCTAACGAGGAGGCCACAAGCCGCAACAATTAGCGGTCCACGGGAAAAGAAACGCATGGCGACAACCTCCATGTCGGCGCGGGGGAGGGGAGGGCCTTTTCTTGGCCAAGGGCTGGCCAGTATAAAGCGGACGCTTCAAACTACCAAGGCTGTTTGCCGCCGCGATATTCGCTAGGGCGCAGCGTGGCTCACCATGGATAGTACCTCGCGGCCGATTTGCTGCCCCAATGCACTTCCACGCCACCCACAAACGACCAGCTGCCAGTCGTATCAACGCCGTTGCCGCCAAAAACGACGTTGTCTTTGATCTCCATCCGTACGGCCAGCCAGTTACGGCAAAGGTACTTCACGCCCAGCCCGATCGGCAGTAATACGCCGGTATGGTTGACCGTCCGGTATTCGGTGTCGGTAAAATGGAAACCCGCAAACCCGAGGCCGATCGTACCGTAGGGACGCCAGCGCGAATCGCCCCAAGGGTAATAGAGCAGGTTGGCATCTCCAACTAGGTTTCGGGACTCCAAGCCGGGCTGGCCCGTAGCCGCAAAGGACGTGTTAACGTAGAACAAGCTGGTTCTCAGCTCGCCACCCCAATAGTGGTTGAAGTCGGTTCCTAGCCAAAAACCGCTGAAGAAACCCGTACCCTGATCGACCTGGCCACCAATCAGACTTTCACCCAACCAAGTCCCAACAAATCCACCCACGTAGTAGGGGCGATTCAACCAACTGGTTCCCTGCAGCGGTTCGCCAAACCCCATATGCCGAAGTGGATGCTGCGGCAAGCCTGCCAGGATTCCACCCGGCGGCGCCACATCCTCGGTCATAGGGCTCATCCATTGGTCCCCACCTTCATCGTACTGCCATTGCGAACTCGGCGGGCCAGTTGGCTGTTCCGGCTGCTTGGCCGCCCACGTGGCTTCGCCCAACGCGGCGCACACAGCAACCGCAAGCAGCAGGCGCTGTGAGGTTCGCAGGTATATCGAAGGATGAGCCATGCCGATTCGCCAATCGAGGGGTCGCGAAAAAAGAAATCGGCGGATTATGCACCTTCTGCTCGATGGCGTCAACGCAAGAAAACGCCCGACCGGCGAGCGGGGGGGGATGGCAACGGGAAAACAGAGGAGGCTACGGCAAGATAGGCAAGGAGGGCAGGCATGCAGATTAAGCACGCAGTAGTTCCGCGTGTCGGCAAGAGGATCGCGGGCCCCGGAGGGGCCGCGTGTGCGTTCGTTGCCGTGTGATTGGATTGCGTGCCAGCATGGATAGCTGGCGGCGCAGCTACGTCATATGGATCGGTGGAGTTACCGTGCAGGAATCGGGGATAATCTTGGTCACGTCGACCTTATTTTGTTCGACCGTCTCAAGCCGCGATTTCAAGTCCTGCAGAAACTCGGCCAATTCCACGCCGGCCAGATCCCCGAGATGGTTGCATAGCGACTTGCGTGTGTTGAAGCTCAGCTGTTCCATGGTCATGTACATCACCCTTGCTTGTTATATGGAACGAACCCTTCACCGGCGGCCAAATTTCGATTGGCGTCCTCGCGAAACGGATCCGGCTCCTCACAGGTTGACTTTAGCGCAGAATTGCAGCGGCGCATCGAACGGTAACGCCAAGTTGGCTGGAAACTCGTCACAAAATGCCGACCGGCCCAGCCAAAACCGACCGGCGTGGCGCGAGCGGGTTCCGTGACAGGTTCTTAGCCTAGTCGCAGGGCAAGCAGTGGCAACATCATGGCGCACGGAAATCACACATAAGGCGAACGTCGCTGGCGCGAAACCACTATGACCGTCAGGACCCGAAGATGGCTAACGGGGTAACTGCTTCACGAACCGCAGATAGCGTGCTTCGAGCATTTTGAGGTCGCGGCCGAACACGTCGGTAAATTCCTTCAGTCGTTCCTCTTGGCGGTAGGATTGTAGCGGCTTGCGCGCTGCAGTCTTCGCCAGGTACTTCATATACTTGACCGGTTCCTTCTCCGACAGGAAGAACTAAAACGCCCACGATTCAGCATAAGAAGGCCCAGGAGCGCTCATGAAACTGCGGGCATCCAGGCTGACGAACTGAGGCAAATAGCCTGCGGGCCGATTTGCGGCATAGCGACGAAACGACTCGAGCCGGCCACGATTAATACGGTCCTTCAGCCGTGCATGGTGCCGCGCATTCCAGATTCCGGGTGCCTCGAACAACATCGCCAAGCCTTCGGCCGCCCACCGCGGAGGCATGGCAGCACGGCTATGAATATGCGTGTTGAACGCCATCTGATGCGTCGCTTCGTGGATGATCGTCTCCGCATTGATGTGCCAGTTCGCGTCCGTCGACTGACCGTGCGTTACGTCATAGACGATCACGCGATTAGTGCGGGGCGAATAGTAACCCAACACACCCGGCGCAATAGCCCCTCCTGCCTGCCGGCCATATTCCAGAAACTCGCGTTGAGAATAGAAAACCACAGCCACCAGTGGAAACTCCGGTTCGGCGGGCCGCATGCCACGCACGTTGAAGTAGTGCACGAACGACCGATAGAGATCTTCAAATCGCCGTGCCCAGCGTCCTTTTTCTCCAACAGGATGAACGACCAGGTAGTGCCCCGTTCCCGACACTTCAAAGCGGCGACCAAACTCCCGTTGCAGTTGCCCGCGAACTTCACTCTGTGACCAAGGACGAAACTGTTTCGAGACCTCGCGAAAGCCCTCCGCCTTGCTCGGCGGGAATTGCAACAGGTAACCGCTGCGCGTCAGCAACAAGACCTGGGATCGGTTCCACGCAAGCGGAGTACCTTCCAGAGTATCACCGTCCAAAGCCAAGCGAACCGTCACTCCATCGGTGGCCCAAACACTGCCAGCGAAAACCAGCAGCACGCCAAACGCTGCCAAATAACTTGGCACGCAACCGTTCACAGGACGAAGACGCTGTACACACATTATCGTCATTTGCCTCGGAATATCACAACATGGAACCGTTCGCCGCGCGCAAATCGTGACTCGCCGTCACGCCCCTTCAAAAAACCTACGCCACAACTATTGAGTTACAATGCTATAGCGAGCATGGACGGAGTCGATTCAGATCGCGACCGAATGAGGCGCGAATCGTACACGTACAATCGGCACAAACGGAACGACCTCATGCTACCCGGGCCTATTGCCAAGGCGTGTGGCTACGTCACCGCATGTTGGAAGAACACCTTCGCATACTCACCTTTGAATCGTAGTGGAGATTCCGATGAATCGTATATTGGCGATTAGCCTTGCCTTCAGTCTGCTCACCTCCATCTCCGCCAATGCCGGCGACCGCATGACTCCGGAACGCATCTGGGAATTGGGACGCCTGGGCGCCGCATGCTTGAACGCCGAAGGCAATTTGATCGCCTACGCCGTCCGAAACTACGACCTGCAGAAGAACAGCGGCAGGTCCGACATTCACTTGTATGACATCAAGAACCAACGTGATTGGACTGTCGCACGGAATTTGCAGAGCGCCGATTCGCTCCAATTCGTCACGTTGCTCGGCGGTCCTCGCCTGTTCTACATCGGTGTACCCGAGGGCAAGCAAGACGCCGAGCCGCAAGTCTGGTCGATCGACTACGCTGGCGCCGCGCCATTACAAGTGACGGACGTGGCTAAGGGAGTGGCGAATCTGAAGGTATCGCCGCAGGCAACGCACATTGCCTTCACCACGGAAGTCAAGCTGGACGCCACCGTCAACGAACTCTATCCTGATCTCCCTAAAGCAGACGCGCGCATCATCGATTCGCTTATGTACCGGCACTGGAATGCCTGGCACGATTATTCCTACAGCCACCTGCACGTCGCTCGGCTTACCCAAAAGGGCCGCGCTGAGGCCGCGCGCGATCTCATGAAAGGGCTCCGAGCGAATTGCCCGCTGCCACCGTTCTCCGGCGCCGAGCAGTTCAACTGGTCGCCCGACGGAGAGGAGCTTGCCTTCACGGCCAAAGTCGTAAACAATCCGGCAGAATCGACCGACAGCGCCATCTACACCGTCCGTCGTGACGGGCAAGAAGCACCCAAATGCATCACACCGGGGATGGGCGGCTACGATACCGACCCGGTCTATTCGCCAGACGGCCGATGGATCGCCTTTCATTCCATGCGGCGGGCCGGGTTCGAAGCAGACAAGAACCGCATCATGCTGCTGGATCGAGCCGACCACCGCATGCACGATCTGACCGCACAACTCGACCAAACAGCGCACGGCGTCACCTGGATGCCCGATTCACAAAGCGTTTTGTTCATGTCGGAATACCGCGGTACCAACCAGTTGTTCCGCCTGGGGCTCGACGATCAGCGCACGACTCAAATCACGCGTGGCCAATTCAACTGGAGCTTGATCGGTCCCGGTCCCAGCGGCACGCAACTGCTCGTCAATTCGCAAAACATGCTGCGGCCCAAAGAACTCTCGCTCCTGTCCGTCGAGGATGGGTCGGTACGCCGCGTGAGCCACATCAACGACACGATGATCGATTCACTCGAATTACCTACCGTCAAGCAACGTTGGGTGCGAGCCAGCGACGGCAAGAAGATTCACTGCTGGGTCATCTACCCACCCAACTTTGACCCCAGTAAAAAGTGGCCACTGATCACCTACTGCCAAGGTGGACCCCAAGGACAGATCGGTCAATGGTTCTCGTTTCGCTGGAATTTCCATCTGATGGCCGCAAATGGCTACGTCATCGTCGCGCCGAATCGCCGCGGCCTGCCCGGCTTTGGCCGTCAATGGAACGACCAGATCAGTGGCGACTGGGGAGGGCAGGCGATGCGCGACATCCTGGCGGCCACCGACGCCATGATGCTTGAACCGTACATCGACACGCAACGCATGGCTGCCGTCGGGGCAAGTTTTGGCGGCTACACCGTTTACTGGTTGATGGGAAATCACCAAGATCGATTCCGTTGCATGATCGCCCACTGTGGTGTATTCAATTTGGAATCAATGCTTGGTGCGACCGAAGAACTCTGGTTCCCCAAATGGGATCTTGGCGGAGTCTACTGGCAGAGCCGCGCGACACAAGCAGCATACGATCGGAACTCGCCGCACCGATTCGTCCGCAATTGGAAAACGCCGCTATTGGTGATTCATGGCGAAAAGGACTTCCGCGTCCCCGTCACGCAGGGTATGGAAGCGTTTACCGCCGCTCAACTCAAGGGCGTGCCGTCTCGGTTTCTCTATTTCCCCGCAGAAGGGCACTGGGTGATGGGCCCGCAAAACGGCGTGCTCTGGCACCGTGTCTTCTTTGACTGGCTCGATCGGTTTTGCCGAAGCGATCCCGCTGCAACCGATGCAGGGAAATCGGGCACTGCTGACAACGAATGAGTCGGCGACGGCATGACAACCAGACCGACCGACGAAAGAATATGGGCGTGTTGCTGGTAGCTGACCAGTCGTGCCTCCGGCCGGGACAAGACCGGCGGAGGGCCTTTTCATTAGCGTCTATCCGTGCTGATTAGCGGTCCCCTTCCCGGCTGCACCGCGCGCGGTTTGAGGCAAGGCGAACGGTTTGAGCCGGGGCGAACACTGGCTCCGCTCGCGAGTACGTTGCTCGCCAAGATGACGGTGTGAGACGCTCGCTCAGCCAGTGCCACCCGACGCGCGCTCAGCCAGTGTCACCCAATGGTTAGTGCCACTCAGTGAACGATCGCGGCACAGCCAGGCAATTTCGCACAGGGCCCGCCGACGTTTACGACAATTCGCGTCGCACCTCGGCAAATTTCTCGACGGCCATCGCCAGATCTTCCTGCGAGTGCGCAGCGGAGATCTGCGTTCGGATCCTCGCCTTCCCTTGCGGGACGACCGGATACGAGAACCCGACGACATAGACTCCCTTCCGCAACATCGCATCCGCCGTCCGGCTGGCCAAGGCGGCATCGTACAGCATGATCGGGACGATCGGGTGCTCGCCTGGCAGCACGTCGTAACCAACTTTCGTGATCTCCTGGCGAAAGAACCGAGTATTCCGCTCCAGTTTGTCGCGCAGTTGAGTCGACTCCATCAATAATTCGATCGCTCGAAGTGACGCAGCTGCGATCGGCGGGGCGACCGAATTTGAAAACAGATAGGGTCGCGAGCGTTGCCGCAACATTTCAATCAACTCGCGACGGCCACTCGTATAACCTCCACTGGCACCACCAAGCGCTTTGCCCAGCGTGCCGGTGATGATATCAATCCGATCCATCACATTGTGATGTTCATGCACGCCCCGTCCGCGTGCGCCCATGAACCCGACGGCGTGCGAGTCGTCAACCATCACCAAGGCATCGTACTTGTCGGCAAGGTCGCAAATTCCCGGCAGATTGGCGATGTACCCGTCCATCGAAAAGACGCCATCGGTGGCGATCATGCGGAATCTCGCGTCGCGCGCCGCTTGCAGTTTCTGTTCGAGGTCCACCATGTCATTGTTCTTGTAGCGAAACCGCTTCGCTTTGCAGAGTCGCACTCCATCAATGATACTGGCGTGGTTCAGCTCATCCGAAATGATCGCATCCTCTGCCGTCAGCAACGTCTCGAACAGCCCGCCGTTGGCATCAAAGCACGACGTGTAAAGAATCGTGTCCTCCATTGCCAGAAACTCGCTGACCTTCGCTTCCAGACTCTTATGGACCGCCTGCGTGCCGCAGATGAACCGTACCGAAGAGAGTCCGTAACCCCAGCGGTCAAGCCCAGCATGGGCGGCCGCGACGACTTCCGGATGCTCGGCCAACCCGAGATAGTTATTGGCGCACATATTGAGCACCGTTTGGCCACCATCGACCTGTTCGCCGCCGACTTGGATGTGCGCATCTTGTGGCGAAGTGATAACTCGCTCGGCCTTGTATAATCCCTGCTCGCGAATATCGTCCAGCGCACTGGCTAGATGCTCTTTGAACTTTCCGTACATGATCTGCTATTCCTCGATGATGCGTGTTTCCCGATGCGTGTTTCGCTCGGACCTGAGCTGGTCAATCGCCGCTCCAACGTCACTGCAAGGACGTGGTTTCCCGGCCCTGTCTCAAGCGTCGCGCCAACTCAAGATCACCTTACCCGATTTCCCCGACCGCATGATGTCAAACCCCTCTTGGAAGTGGCTATAGTGGAATCGGTGCGTGACGATCGGCGCGATGTCGAGCCCACTCTCGAGCATCACGGTCATCTTGTACCAGGTCTCGTACATCTCACGGCCATAGATCCCCTTGACCGTCAACATATTGAAGACAACGGTACTCCAATCGATGGCCACTTCTTCGGTCGGTATCCCCAGCATGGCAATCTTGCCACCATGACACATATTGTCGAGCATTTCTCGGAAGGCGGTCGGGTTGCCCGACATTTCCAAGCCGACGTCAAAGCCCTCGTGCATCTTCAGCTGCTTTTGCACATCCGCGATGCGCGTCTTACGCACATCAATCGCCAGTGTGGCGCCAAGTTTGCGCGCCAGTTCGAGCCGATAAGGATTGACATCGGTAATCACCACATAGCGTGCTCCAGCGTGCCGCACCACCGCAGCCGCCAAGGCACCGATCGGCCCGGCGCCGGTGATCAACACGTCCTCGCCCAACACGGGGAACGTGAGTGCGGTATGGACCGCGTTACCGAACGGGTCGAAAATCGCCGCGATGTCGCGATCGATCCCCTCGCTATGGAGCCAGACATTGGTCATGGGCAAAGTCAGATACTCGGCAAACGCTCCGGGCCGATTGACACCGATCCCTTTGGTGTCTTTGCAGAGATGCCGACGACCGGCCAGACAATTGCGGCATCTTCCGCAGACAACATGTCCTTCGCCGCTAACGATATCACCCGGTCGAAAGTCGGCAACATTCGAGCCGACTTCCAGGATCTCGCCCACGAACTCGTGTCCCACGACCATGGGCACGGGGATTGTCTTCTGAGCCCACGCGTCCCAGTTATAGATGTGAACATCCGTGCCGCAGATACCGGTCCGGTCAACCTTGATCAGCACATCGTTGATACCCGGCTCGGGC
Organism: Planctomycetota bacterium; assembly: GCA_024277285.1. The sequence goes on along the minus strand of JAJRVM010000216.1, from coordinate 25,642 downwards.
TCGGGCACGTCTTCCAACCACAAACCAAGCTCCGCATGTCGTTTGACCAGTGCCTTCATAACCCACTTCGCTCCCCACAATCGAGCGACCACCACGTCCGTGCGCAGCAGTCGCTGCCATGCCCAAGTTAGATTGCCAATATCGGTACGCTATCGCGAATAGCTCGCGGCGACAAGCGGGGGCCAAACGCGGAATTACACCACCAGGGGCGCAACTCGCGCTACGTGCATCACGCCTGGCGCCGCAACTCGGCCAAGAAAGCGCGTGGACCGCCTTCCGAAAACATGCCAGAAGGCACGTCGGCAGAGGCATCAAAACGGGTGGGTTCGATCGCCAGCACCTCCCAGCCGTGTTCAAACGCGGCATGCAGTTCCGCACGAGAAACTCGCCGCGGTCCATACCCGAGTGGTTCACGGTCACTGAAACAAAGCAACCACAGGTAACCGCCCGGTTTGAGAACACCAGCGAGCGCCTTCACATAGCGCGCCCGGTCTTCGTCATTGAAGACATGGAACAAGCCACTGTCCACCACGTTATCAAACAAGGTCGGCAACGACGCCAATGCCAACGCGTCCATGACCAAGAAGCCGACATCGACGCCCGCCGCAACGGCCTTCTTCTTGGCACGCTCAATCGCTTCCGCGACGAAATCGACACCCTGGACCGCGTGCCCACGTTGCGCAAAGAAGATCGCGTTGTCGCCGGTACCGCACCCGACATCTAATACCGATCCGTTGATACGTGGAGCAATATCGACTAGCGCCTTCTGCGGGTGCCCTACATCCCAGGGGGCTTGCCCCTGGTACAACTGGTGAAAATGGTCGGCTTGAGGTGATTTTTCTAGCATTGCTAAATTGTACCAACTCCAGTATCGGCACCAATAGGGGAGCCGAGGCGAGCGGCTCGGTTCTGCCCTCCAACGCTTAGCACATCGCCTCCGTTCACGCAGTTGAGTGCCGCCCTCCGCTCCACTCTCCCACTCTCCCACTCTCCCACTCTCCCTCTCTCCCACTCTCCCTCTCTCAGAACAACCGTTACGATCGCAACAATCGTCCGAGTGGCAGATTCTGTTCGAGATACAACCTATGTTTTGGTGAGGCGGGAACAGGATCCCGCGCGAAGACCGGTTTGTAATACAAAGGAAATCTGCTCATGGCTAATCTGTATCGACTGCAGTCCGAGTTGCTCAAAGATCACACGATCACGAACGACGAAGTGGCGATCATCCGCAACCATATCGAAGAAGACGGCCAGCTTGATCTGGACGATGTGAAATTCCTGGTCAGCTTGCTCAGCGATGCTCAGGAGGTCTGCTCGGAATTCGACGACCTTTTCTTCCCCGTGCTCAAGAACGTCGTGCTTGCCGATGGCCGCATCAGCATGGACGAGCAATTCTACCTACTCAAGATGCTCTACTCCGACGGGCATGTCCGCGATTGCGAACGTGATTTCCTGTTTGAGTTGCGCGACGAATTGGCCGAAACAACTCCGGAATTCGAGGCATTGTGCGAGCAAGTGTTGACCGTACCGTCACGAGGATGGAGCGTCGGTGGTCAACTGTCGTGAGCCCGCGGAAACGCGTCAGCAGGCACGCGCAGTGCATGGGCGATAAGGCCACTCAAGACAAACATCGTTCACGGAAACGAGGCCGCGATCGGCACACTCTGGAAGGACCGCTAATAGACGCGGATGAGAAGACGCTCCGCCGGGCTTGCCCCGGCTGGGAACACGACTGGTCGGCTACATGCAATGCGCCCTTCGTCTCTCGCCGGCCGAACGTGAGGTCTTCCATTAGCCGTCGCTTTGCCGAATCAAGACGCAGCCGGCTTCAACACTGGACGCTCGCCTTTCAACCCAGATGCCACTCGAAGCTGGGCATTGGTTCCTGGGCATTGGTTCCTGGGCATTGGTTCCGCAGTCGGCGTGACGAGTCGGTTGTGGCTCGAATCGCCTGAACGCTTACAAACAAAAGCGGGCAATGGTGCAACCACGATCGCACCATCACCCGCGTATGGGCCAAGCGTTGGCCTATTCTCTGTGGGCTGTTCAGCGCCGCGATCGACTGCGCGACGATGACGACCGTGAAGATGAACGCGAAGAGGATCGATAAGTACGCGTGGACCGCGTACTCCGTGTTGGCTTTTGCCGCACACTCGAGCTACCCGACGTGACACTCGCCTTCTCGAACTGCTGCACTCGTTTCAGGTAATAGTCGAGTGCCTGTCGTTCAAGTTGCTCGGCTTGATCCAGAATCTTCTGGTCGTTCTTGGCCAATCCTTGAGCGCGAATCTTGCTGGCATACGCCAAACGCTGCGCCAATGCCTGCTCTTCTTTTTGCATGAGCAATTGCAAGCCACGTACGCGACCGGCGATCTGCCGTTCCTCGACCGAAGCTGCCGCTGCCGCCACCGCGGCGCGCTGCTTTTCCTCGGGAGTCGCATCAAGATCTTCGTGAGTCCGAAGCGTCACCGCGGATTTTGTTTCTTCCTTTTGATTTGCTACTTTCACCGATTTCTTGAGCCGTGAATTGACTACGCGGCCTTGCGGGGTATCCGCGTTTACGATACCGGCTGCCAGCAGCGCGGCGCCGAAGACTCCAGCGAACAATCCGATTGAGCGTCGCATATCCAATACTCCCTGTAAAAATAGATTTCACTCGTGTGCGCGAGCAATCGCCTACCATTTCACACTGTGCTACTAGTTGCACAAAACGTGTGCTCGCGCGCAAGATTCAGTGACCAACGCAGTCCGAGCGGTAGCTCGTAGTTGGTTGGCGGCCCTACCGCCCTCGATCAACGCCGGCAACTCACGGTTTGGCGATACGTTCTGCTCACAGCCCAAGCCTGCTCCACTCATGCGCAATCGGTGTTCGGTGGCAAGTTTCTTAAGGATCCTTCCGATTACCCACCTGGAGTGATCGGCGAGTCGTTGCCGATCACGATGGCCACTGAATCCTGGCAGGGATTTTCGATCAGGAAAAACAGGCAAGACAGCCTTTCCCAGGGTTCCGCGAGGTCGGCCGCATGCGCGGCGACCTTGTTCCACCCTATTTCGACAGCGCCACTTTATCTGAACCAAAACCCGTAACAGGTTTCTAGGTAATAGGTTATTGGCCTTAAGGCCCCTGCCTGCTTGTCAGGCAGGGGAATCAGTTTGCCAAGCTAGATCGCAATCGAGATGATTTCCCCCCTCTCTCGCGCGTCTGCCGCCTCCGGCGGCAGACGCGCGAGAGAGGGGGCATTTTCGGCGGTGCCCCGGCTAGCCATGCAAACTGATTCACCAACGGCACAAGGCCGTTGGGGTCTGGAGTTTGCGTCCAAAGTGGCGCTGTCCAGCTCGGCTATCATAGCGCGCCCCTCTCGGGGCTTATCGCGCAGCCCTCTCCTCGATTCTGGCGCAACAAACCAACAAGCGTCTAGCAGTCTCAGTGCTCCCATTGTTCGACTTTTTGACCAGCCCAGCCCGCGACTGCAGTGAACCACAAGCACGGCAAGAAGTCTCCCTGTCGAAAGGAAACTACTCGTTCACATCGGGAATCAGCTCGAGGCAAATCACTCGGTCCTTGCCGCGCACGTAGAGCAATCCGTGTGTCAATATGGGCGCGGCCCAACACGGGTAGACAAGCAACTTGCGATCGGCGTTCCGGCCTGGCAAAGAATTCGGTCCGTAGTCGCTCAAATCCATCTCCGTGACAACGTCACACCGTTCTGGCCCCATTTTAAGCAGACGCAAGCGGCCATACTCTTCCAGGCAGACAAAGTGCCCGTCGACGTAAAGCAGGCTCGAGTGGATCGCATCGTTGGTCGACCACATGACTTTGCCCGTTGCCCACTGGACACATCGCAATTCCGCATCAGGCGAATTGCGACCGCTACATCCGTAGAGATAGCCATCGACGCAAATCGGTGTGCTCCAATGAGCCATGAACGACTTCTGGCGACGACGCCGATCGTCGCGCCAAACAAGATCATAGCCATGGGGTTTCACCGCCAGCATCGAGCTACCGATGCTATAGGCTTCTGAAATGAAGACGTTGTTCTCCACCACCACCGGCACACTCGCATTAACACTTTCCAGTTTTTTGGATCGCCAGGCGTATTGAAAATCGACCGCGCCCGTCTGCGGTTCGAATGCCACTAAGCCACCACGGCAAAACGCAAAACCCCAGCGACGGTCGCCGATCGTCGCCGTGATAGGCGCCGCATAGCCCGCCAATTCGTCCGTGATCTGATACACGACTTGCCCCGTCACTTTATCAAAAGCGACGATCCCCGAACCGTTGCCCGACACTCGGTCAAGCTGGCCACGAGGTAACTGCTGATCCGCGTGCGGGCTGCCCCCGACCACGACAATCAGCAGCTTGCCTTCGACGATGGGTGTGCTGCCGACACCGAAGAAATTCTGCACCACACCAAACCGCTTCACCGTATCGCACTTCCACATCACCGTGCCATCGTCAACGCGCAGGCAATGCAACATACCCTCGACACCATAGATGTACACTCGTCCCTGGTCGACGACCGGCGAGCAACGTGGGCCATTGTTGTACCCATACATGTCGTCATAGTCGGTCGGATACCGAAACTGCCACAATGTCGCACCCGTTTCGGCGCGCATGCATGTCAAACGCGCCTCGTTTCCAACGCGATCGCACTGAAAGAACCTGCCGCGACTGACCGATCCGATACCATAGCCCATGCCGAGTGTGCGTTGCCAACGGATCGGCAAACCAGCGCCCGACCAATCTTTGCGAACCCCCCTTTCGGGCGATGTCCCGTTGCGTTGAGGGCCGAGAAAACTAGGCCAATCAGAACCCTTTGCGCGGGTCCACAGGTCGCGTGGCGCCGGAGCGTCTGCCGCGTGGACAAGCTCCTGCGATGGTGGCCATGCCGCGCACAGCACCACGAGCGCACCCCAAAAACACGGCACAATGCGCAAGGCAGTCAGCGCGTGACAAGTACCGAGGCAATGGCCGGCGAGACCGCGACACTGGGGCTTTCGACACTGGGGCTTTCGACACTGGGACGTGGGCAAGTTTATTCTCCAAGAGCGTTCTCGATCGTCATTCCTGAGGTATTGAAGTCGGCTCCGTTCCGAGCTTTCATAACCACCCATCGCTGACAAGCCATTTTCTCGCCGGGAATTGGCCGATGGTGAGAAGGCTCGAGTCGTGAACGGTTGTGGGGCGTTTACGTTTGTGCCATGTATTGTTGGATTGCCACCGCAAGACGATTGACCATGGGGCGAAGGTCTCGCAAGCGTAGGTCCGCCCCTTGAATCTGCCCCGATTCGCCCATTTCTTCCAACTGCCAGGCGATCGCTGCCGCGTCTTGGTAAGCATACCGAGCGAGCATGCCTTTGAGTCGATGGGCCGCCAACTGCAACCGATGACTGTCGTCCGCTCGAATCGCCTGTTCGATACCGACCAACAAGTCAGGCGCGTCCTGCAGAAAAAACTCCATTTGGCCAACAAGCAACTCCGCGTCGTTATCGAGACTCTCCAGGGCATAACCCATATCGAACTCCGGCAGGTCGTTGCCGGGGCCTTTACTGTCAGCACGATCAGCGACTGACCGCGTCGGTTTCAATTCGGCGACGCTCTCGACCATTTCGACCAGTTGGCGCGGGCGCAGAGGCTTGGCCAGGTAGGCGTCCATGCCAGCGGCCAGGCATTTCTCACGATCACCCGACATGGCATGCGCCGTTAACGCGATGATCGGCAGGTGTTTTCCCGTCTCCTCTTCGCGTTTGCGTATGGCTGCCGTTGCTTGAAAACCGTCCATTACCGGCATCTGCACATCCATCAGCAGGACATCAAACATGCCACGTTGCCAGACCTCCAACGCCTCTCGTCCATTTGTCGCCTCGGTGCACACATGCCCGCGAATACTCAACACGGTCGTCACCAACTGGCGGTTGGGAGCATGGTCGTCCGCCACCAGCACTTGTAACGCTCGGACGCGTGGAGCCGATCTCCAACTGTCGCGATCATCGGCTGTTGCCGCGCCGCGTCGCGCGACGTGATCGGCCGGAGTCTCCGGCCCTCGACCCGGTCGCTCGCTTGGATCTTGCATTTCAGCGTGGCGGGGCCCGGGACGATAAGACGGCGACGCTGACGATGGCTGCTCCTGCGAACCGTCAACCTGCGCATCGCGCGCGGGGGAATCCGCCGGGGGCAATGCCAAGGGAGTACCAGCGCGCAACTGCAAGGTGAAATGAAAGGTACTACCACGCCCCTCGGCACTATCGACCCAAATACGTCCACGCATGATGCGAACCAGTTCGGACGAGATGGTCAACCCAAGCCCGGTGCCACCAAAGCGGCGTGTGGTCGACGCGTCACCCTGCTGAAACGCATGAAAGATTTCGTCCAACTTCTCCGAGGAAATACCGATTCCGGTATCTTGCACGGCAAAGTGCAAGGTCATCTCCTCCTCCTGTCGATCCAGCAACTCGACCGACACCGTCACGTCACCTTGCTTGGTGAACTTGATCGCATTCCCGATCAGATTCAGCAGTACCTGACGTAATTTGGTTGGGTCGCCGCGCACGATCCTCGGCAAGTCATCCGCAAGTTGAGCGTGCAGCGTCAGACCTTTTTCGTGCGCTTTCACGGCCAACGTGCGGATGGTGTCGTGAACCACTTCGCGCAGGTCGAAGTCGGTCTGTTCCAACTCCATTTTCCCCGCTTCGATCTTGGACAGATCGAGGATATCGTTCAGCAGTTTCAACAAGGCTTCACTGGAACTGCGAACCGTTTGCAAATACTCACGTTGCTGGTCCGTCAAGTCGGTTGCCAAGGTCAGATCGGTCATGCCGATGATGGCGTTCATGGGAGTCCGAATCTCGTGACTCAAGTTGGCCAGAAACTCGCTCTTGAGCCGATTGTTTTTCTCCGCGGTCTCTTTCGCTGCGCGCAACGTGGCTTCCGTTTCGTGTCTTCGTGTGATATCCGTATCGATCAGAATCCACTGCGTCAGAGTTCCTTCACCGTCGCGCACCGGTATCAGATTGCTTTCGACCCAGTAAGTCTGCCCATCCTTGCGGTAACGCAAGATGTCTTGTGTCAGCTCTTCGCCCTCTTGCAATGCACGCTGATACGATTCGATGGCCACATGGTCCGAATTGGCACCAAAAAGCAGATCACAAAGCGTCTGCCCGATCGCCTCTTGGAGTGTGTAACCAGTCATCTGCACGAACGCGGCATTGACATCGATAATGGTGCCAGCTGGATTCAAGATCGAAATCGCATTTTTGGTCTTGCTGATGACCAAGGACAGCATCGCCAAGTGACTGGACTCGGACGCCTTGTCGCCCAAGGCAGTGCGCAGTTGCTCCTGGCGTTGCGCGACATCCAGATCCTTCTCAAGCGACCTGGCACGGCGCAGGGCATAGGCCAGCGCGTCGAACGCCGTGTTCGACTGCAGGATGCGCGCCCAATCCGCAACCTCGGCGTCGGTGGGCAACGCAAAGGCGGGAGGTAGTGTCTGTGCCATGCGAACCACGGCGCCCGCCACTGGCCAGCCGGACGATTCAAAATGGTCAACCAATTCGCCAACACGCTGAATAACCGCCGCCTCCCAGGGCGCGGCAGACGACCGACACGGCGCATGTGCATCCGCCTCGGACGCACTCGCGTCAGACGCATCGGCGGGAAGGTCGCTGACCGCAATTTCGATGACCCGCCGGCCATTCTGCGTAATGAGCGAAAAGCGGACCTTGCCCTTGCCCCCGTGCGCCGCGATCGTGCGGCAAACAACATTGACTGCCTCGGCCAACTCGTTGCGACGTTGCGGCGACAACTGCGTCAATGCTGCCAGCACCTTGGCTCGCTGAGCCAACTCGGCCGCGTCGGCCGGCTGTCGCAAGATAAATTCGGCAATGATCGATTTCACGGTTCCTGCTCTTTCCGTTACCCTTCCAGCCCCTTCCACGTCTCCGCCACACGCTCAAGACGGTTGGGACGACGTGTAGCTTACCAGTCTTTTTCACCCATGGGACAAGCCCATGGTGTCTTTTCAAAGCACCGTTGCTGCAATCGGCTAAACAGATCCGAATAATGCAATCGACGTGCCAAGACCTGCTATTCTGTATCGGAGCGAGTTCGATGTGGCAACCTTGAAAAAAAAGGGCCATGATCCGACAATCACGGAATGGGTCAACAAGGACTACGGCCTGATAGCAAGCTCCGAACAGACAAAGGGCCGTTTTTCAGGCTCACTGCCGGCGATTTCCGGCTTCCTGCGGTGGCGCTGTTGACTCGACGCTCCAACAACGCCCCGGACCTATCACCCCCCAGCGGTACCACACTCATGTCGCGAATCCTTGTGGTTGAAGATGATCGAGGTGATCGTAAATTGCTCACTCAGATTCTGGAGCGTCAAGACGTACAGACGGTTCCCGCCGAGACGGTGGCAGAGGGCTTGGCGCTGGCTCAACAGGGGTCGCTTGACGCGGCACTGCTCGATGTAAAGCTGCCCGATGGTGACGGAATCGACCTATTCCGGAAGATACGTGAGATCGACGCGACGTTGCCCGTCATTTTTGTAACGGCATCGGGATCCAGCAACACGGCGATCGAAGCGATGCAGCTCGGAGCGCTCGACTACCTGGTCAAGCCGTTGCGAGTGGCGGAAGTCAAACGGGTGGTCGAGCGTGCCCTGGAGGTGCGCCGCATGATTCGCAATCCGGTGGCATTCGGCACGGCTCCCGAGGCCGCCGGTGAAGAGGAGCGTGACGTGATTATCGGCCGTTCGCCGGCCATGCAGGAGGTCTACAAGGCGATTGGCCTGGTCGCCTCGCAAAATGTCACCGTCCTGATTCGCGGCGAAAGCGGCACGGGCAAGGAACTGGTCGCGCGGGCACTGTACCAATTCAGCCGGCGCGCGAAGGGGCCGTTCCTGGCAGTCAACTGTGCAGCGATCCCCGAACCGCTGTTGGAAAGCGAATTGTTTGGACACGAAAAAGGCGCCTTTACCGGAGCCGATCGCCGACGGATTGGCAAATTTGAACAATGCAACGGAGGCACGCTGTTCCTGGACGAAATCGGTGACATGCCGCCACTGCTACAGAGCAAGTTGTTGCGGGTACTTCAAGAGCAGGAATTCCAGCGTGTGGGTGGCGAGCAAGTCATCGCAACCGACGTGCGTGTTATCGCCGCAACGCATCGAGACCTGGAATCCATGGTCGCCAAGAACGAGTTTCGTGAAGACCTGTTCTATCGGCTCAACGGCTACACGATCTATCTACCGCCTGTGCGAGAACGTGGCGACGACTTGGATTTGCTGGTCGAGCATTTCCTGCGTACGGCAAACCGGGACCTGGACAAGCACGTTTTAGGAATCGCTCCCGAAGCCATGCAGCTGCTGCGCGATTATCTCTGGCCCGGCAACGTGCGCGAGATCCAGAATGTGATTCGGCAAGCGGTATTGCAAACCAGCGGGCCGGTCCTGTTGCCCAGTTTCCTTCCCGACACAGTACGGCGTGCCATGCAATCGCGCGGCACGGCCGACGGTTCCCCCTCGTGCACAACGACCGGGTCCGGCACTTTACATCAATTGATCGCCCAGCATTTGCAGGCCGGATCTCATCAGTTGTACGACGAGATTATCAGCCATGTGGAATCGGAATTGGTGCAACAAGTACTGACTCACACCCGTGGCGACAAACAGCAAGCAATTCGGTTGCTGGGTGTCAACCCAACCACGCTCCGTTCCACAGCGGCCCTCGAACTGCTGGATCTCGATAACCAAGGCACCTCATCCACACTCGATTCATTGATCCAACCGGGGATGACGATGGACCAGATCGAGAAGGAGGCGATTCGCCGCGCGTTGTCACAAACCGGCGGACGACGGACCGACGCTGCACAAATACTGGGACTCAGCGTCCGAACATTACAGCGCAAGATCAAAGAATACGATCTCGATTTCTAGCGCGGCACAAAGCGCAACCCTTGCCAGGCTTACCGGAGTCGTAAGGCTCCGGTAACGGTCGTACGGAATGTTCGTGCCACTGCATGCGCAAACGAGTTCCCCATCCCGATTGACCTCGCACTTCTAAACCTTCACGCGTCACGCCGTCGCACACTGCACGCAGTGCGAACCGGCTAGCCGGCTTCCATTGGTAGCTCGATTGACGCTTCACACTGCTCAACTTGGCGGTTGCGTGTTCGCGTCGGTTTATCGCTTTGCTGGAGTGTCTGCCGTTAGGAAACGTACGGAATGAGCAGTGGCACGGATGCGCAAACGAGTTCCCCATCCCGATTGACCTCGCACTTCTAAACCTTCACGCGTCACGCCGTCGCACACTGCACGCAGTGCGAACCGGCTAGCCGGCTTCCAATGGCAAGCACGAATGACAAAGGGCGCGTTGCTGGCAGCTGACCAGTCGTGCGCCCGACCGAGCCGAATCCGGCGGAGCGTCTCTTCATCAGCGTCTTTCCGCGTTTATTCGCGGTCCCTTCCTCGGGGTGCCGATCACGTCGTCGTTGCAATGAACGGTTACCAAAAAAGAAACGCCGCAACGTGCCAGAGCACGTTGCGGCGTTTGCACATGGGTCAGCCAAGTTGCTTGGAGCGGGCGGAGGGCCCGTTCTACGACTTGACTTCAAACTCGGCATCGACCACGTCGTCGTCGGTCGGCGAGGAACTGCCGTAAGCAGTCTCGCCACAACTGCCTTGCGCACAACCGGCGGTCGCACCACACGGCTGTGGCTGGGCCTGGGCGTACAACACCTGGCTCAGCGCCTGCGACGCCTGATCCAGCTCTTGGAGCGCCGACTTAATGGCCTGAGCATCGTCGCCTTGCGCCACCGAACGTGTTCGTTCGATCGACTTGCGTAGCGGCTCCATGTCGGCCTCAGACAGTTTGTCGCGTTGCTCGGCCATGAGCTTTTCGAGCTGGAAACACTGGTGATCGGCACGGTTACGCAAATCGACCAGCTCGCGTTTCCGCTTGTCCTCGTCGGCGTGCTGCTCCGCATCCTGCTGCATACGACGGATATCCGCCTCATCCAATCCCGCCGAATCTTCGATTCGCACGGAGGCTTCCTTACCCGTGGCTTTCTCCTTCGCGTGCACGTTCAGAATACCATTCTGATCGATGTCGAAAGTGACCTCGATCTGTGGCACTCCGCGCGGTGCGGGTGCGACTCCCTCCAGGTTGAACTGGCCCAGCAGCCGATTATCAGCGGCCATGGCACGTTCGCCTTGGAAGACACGGACGGTCACTGCCGTCTGACTATCTTCCGCCGTACTGAAGATCTCGCGTTTTTCGATCGGGATCGTGGCGTTGCGTTCCACCAGTTTGGTGAACACGCCCCCCTGCGTCTCGATCCCCAACGACAGCGGAGTGACATCCAACAGCAGCACATCGTCGCGTTCGCCGGCCAACACACTGCCTTGGATGGCGGCACCGATCGCGACCACTTCGTCCGGATTCACACCCTTGTGCGGCTCCTTGCCGAAGTAATCCTTGACCAACGCGTAGACCTTGGGGACACGCGTCGACCCGCCAACCAACACGATCTCGTCAATGTCTTTCGTGCTGAGTTTCGCATCTGCTAACGCTTGCTCAACCGGTTTCTTGATCCGATCCAGAAGAGGATCGATCAGTTTTTCAAACTGAGATCGCGAAACCGTCACTTGCAAATGCTTGGGGCCGCTCGCATCCGCGGTAATGAAGGGCAAGTTAATGTCCGTTTGCGGAACGCTGCTCAATTCGCGTTTCGCTTTCTCGCAAGCTTCTTGCAATCGCTGCAGTGCCATCGTGTCCTTACGCAAATCAACACCCTGCTGACGCTGAAACTCGTCCGCAACGTAGTTGATCAACACTTCGTCGAAATCATCGCCACCCAGATGCGTGTCGCCACTGGTGCTCAGCACTTGAAACACTTTCGTGCTGGCATCCTTGCCGCCCCCCGAGACTTCGAGGACGGAGACGTCAAACGTCCCACCACCGAGGTCGAAGACAACGATTTTCTCGTCCTTCTTCTTGTCCAGTCCGTACGCCAACGCCGCCGCCGTCGGCTCGTTAATGATGCGCGTCACTTCCAGGCCGGCGATTTGTCCCGCGTCCTTAGTCGCCTGGCGTTGCGCATCGTTGTAATAGGCCGGAACGGTAATGACCGCCTTGTTCACTTTATGCCCCAAATACGACTCGGCCGACTCTTTCAGCTTGCGCAACGTCTTAGCCGAAATCTCTTGTGGCGTATAGCTCTTGCCGTTGATTGAAACCGTAACATAGTCGTCACCGATCCCGGTGACTTCGTAGGGTACCATCTTCTCTTCCGCGACCACTTCGTTCTGACGGCGCCCCATGAAACGTTTGATGGAATAGACCGTACCTTTCGGGTTCGTCACAGCCTGCCGTTTCGCTGGCTCGCCTACCAGTTCACCCTTGTCGGTAAACGCGACGACGCTCGGCGTTAACCGGTTTCCTTCCGCATTCGGTATCACCTTCGGCTCGCCCCCTTCCACCACGGTGACAACCGAGTTAGTCGTACCCAAATCGATTCCGATAATCTTTTCGTTTTTCATAATATGGCTCCGTTTCTTATTTCGTAACTGTTCACCCTATGTCTGGATCGGGACCCGACGCGGTTTCGCCGCCTCCGATTTGGGCAAATGCAGGGTCAGGACCCCGTTCTTGAGTTCCGCCGAGATCGCGGCGGCATCGACCGATTCCGTAACCGTAAAGGTGCGATAAAAATCGCCGACCCCGTATTCTCGGTAGAGTGCTTCCGAATTCTCGCGGCGTCCAGACACCTTGCCGTGAACCGTCAGCTCGCCCTTCTCGAATCGGACTTCCAAATCGTCCGGCCGAACGCCCGGAAGGTCACCGTAGAGCACCAACTCGTCATCCGTTTCTTGAATGTCGAACCGGGGACAAAAGGTTGTGCTCTCTTGCACATCATTCAACTCGGGCGTGGCGCAACAAGTCGCAGTTCCGTTCTTTGTATCTGACATGAATATGGCCCTTTTTGTGGAGTTATTCTCAAAAACACTTGGCAAGATAATCGTTGCAGCAAACTGCTCAACTTGCCTTGACCTCGATCTTTCGTGGCTTGACTTCCGCGCTCTTAGGCAACGTAACGGTCAACACGCCATCCTTCAATTCGGCGGTCACCTGATCCGGGTCGACGTCCTCGGGCAACTGCAACGTGCGTGAGAAACTGCCGAACCCTCGTTCTTGCCGGTGCCACGCACCGCCCTCAACTTCCGGCTGCTTCCGCTCGCCTTTGAGCGTCAGCTGATTGTCACCACTAACGAGGATCTCCAACGCGTCGAGTTCCAGGCCAGGCAACTCCGCTTCGACCACAAACTTCTCGTCCTCCTCCCACATGTTCAACGCAGGAAACGTCGACCGTGCAAGCTGGCGAACCGGAGCGCCGGTCAGCCGTTCAAATGCACGTTCCATCTCGCCCTGAAGACGATTCCAGTCGGTCGCTGCAACGTTGAGTGGTTGCCATCGTGTTCCAAACATCTTCTTCCCCCTTGTGGTTGATGATCTCGATCTCGTACCTACCGAGACGTGAGGTTGCTATCGCGTGCGCCGCGTCTGGCATTGAAGCCCAGGACGCGGCAATGTGACGGTGGAACAATATGCAACTAGCGTGCCAAGAATCAGAAAGGGCACCGCGACGTGGAAATGGCGAGAAAACCGGGCGAAATGAGCCCTAATCGCAGCGGAAACGGGAAGGTTGGCCCAAAAAGCACCGCAAAGCGACCTCGAACGCCGCCAACACGCCAATTTGGCCGGACAAAATGCCGATTATCGCGAGCTGCGACGGCGGAACGCCCGACGTTGCGTACGGGGACTTGGAACGTGCTTCGGCGTTCCCAGGACGGCTGGGCCGCCAACCAACTACGAGCTACCGCTCGGACTGCATTGCCCCACTCCCGTTGGTCGCGGAATTTGCGCACGAGCACAAGTTTCTTGCCGTTAGTAAGAAGAATGGTAAACGGCCACCTGATCGGAAGACGTTCCACCGAGCGCTGTTTTTTGCCCGTAATCTTCTTTGCCCTTCACTCCCGTTGCGCTTATGGACGACGTTGCGGTGGTGCTCCTTGGAGGGCAAAGAAAATGATGGTCAAAAAAGAACAGAACTGCCACTGTCCTTCTTGCCCGTGGCATTGCTGCCCTCGGCTGCGAGATGCTTGCTCACGGCACCTCATCGGCCATCCACGCGCAGCACAAAGACGGGATCAACAACTCCACCAGCGAAGGCCGACCTTTTTAGCAGCACAGGTGGAGTTCAAGAGATCGTCTCAATCGGCGAGGTTCTGCTGGACAAGTGACTTGAGACTTGGGGCGTCTATTCGGGGCAGCCAGTCTAAGACGTCGCAACTGGCCGAACAGGTCGATTCCTATTGCGCCGGATTCTTGTCGGCGAACGGGAGTGCATCGGGAGTGACGCGCACGGCCGTCGTCAGCTTGAACGGTACGCGCTCACCAATGTCGAACGCAAGCTCGACGAAGTAGGCGGTCCACCCTTTCTTGGGCGGCGCGATGGTGGCAACGAAGCTGCCATCGTCTTGGGCTTGCAAGACGGTCTTCGTGTACTTCTTCCCCAACGTCTCCAAGCGAAAGTCACGTGCATCGGGATTGGTCGCCTGCCACAAGAGAACTTCCTTGGGAGCGGTCTTGCAGGTGACCCGAATCGTCCCATCGGGAGCATGAGACCACGCAATTTCGGGTCGAGGTTTATTGCGCAGGATGGTAAGGTAGAATGCCAGCAAGCTCTCAACCGCATCACTACCGTCGAGCGAATGATCAGCGTTAGGCACGTAACACAGGTACTTGTCGCCGCGCAAATCGTCAAAATAGAATTGCGACGAATCGGGCAGGAAGAACTGATCCCCAGAACCATTGATAATGAACTTGGGCATGGTCAGCCGATCCCGATAGAAGTACGGATCAACCAGCTTTTGCAATTGAGCCATCTTTTCCGTACCGAGATACTGAAACACTTTTTGCTCGACATAGTTCCCGACCGATGGCGCCCAGAATCCATACGCAGCGAAATGATGACGCATCGATTTCTCGACGTTCAGCACGTCAATGACAATCGGAGCGATCGCGATCACTCGCTTATCCACGGCACCTGTCAACCAAGTCGTCCAACCTCGCTTCGACCCGCCGGCGACCACGAACTTATTGACCGGTAACTGACCGCCATCCTTTGAAGCCAACACGGCAGTAATCGTATCCATCGCGCGTACCGCGCTCTTAACCATCGGATTGCGCGCCGGCCAAGTCGGATCACCTGTCTTGAAGTACTGAATCCAGGTGTACGCGACCAGATCATCTTCCACGCGAGGCTTGCCGTCACCATGAAAGACGAGCGGCTGATTCGGCACCATCATCAAAGCGGTCACCACACTTTGCGAAGCGACCGCGAGCTTCGCTATGCGATCGTTAGGATGCGTCGGCGGGTCACCACCGTTACTGCCCCCCGAGATAAACAGGAGCCCGGTTTCCGAACTCACTTTGTCTGGTTTCGCAATGACCAGCCAATGCTGCCAAAGTGGCCGATCGACCTCGACAGAACTCCGCCAGGTCTGGGACTTCATATCGACGACCAGCGTGGTCAAACCTGGTTGCCGGACCGTTTGTACGATTTTCCACGCGTAACTCGAATCGGGTTTCGCAACGTACTTGTCAAGCGCTGTTTCTTCAGCCTGGAGTTCACTCGTCATACCCGTGGCCAAACCGAATGCCGTCATTACCAAAAGCGAAAAACACAAGAACTGGGACGTGCGCGAATAATGACTCATCAGGTACCTCTTCAATGCAATCGAACCGGACCAAACACTCGCTCGGGAAGACGTGTCAGCAACGGCATGTCCAACCGTCTGAGCGATCATTCTAACGGGCGCCGCGCTCGGGCAACAGCGAGCCACTCACCCACGTTTCTAGTTTCTCGCCAGACCACCCTGCCCGCCAAACCACAGATTCGGCAACTCCCAACCGTGGCGACAGTTCATCCTGCCACGCTCACCGACTGGGGCTATTATCCCGACTACTTCAGCACTTCCACGACTTTTATGTGCCCGTTCTTGCGGGCGAAATCCGCAGCGCTGTCACCGTCAACATCGACCAGCTTCTTGTCCGCATTATGAGTCAACAGAAGCTTCACAACGTCCACGTGGCCTTCCGACGCGGCGAACATTAAGGCCGTGAATTTCTCACCATTATCGCGCACATTGACCATCGCCCCGTTAACCAACAATGCCTGTACGGTACGAGGATCGTTGTAAGTCGCTGCAAACATCAAGGGCGTACGTCCGTCCGGATTGACCGCGTTAACCTTCGCGCCCCGGTCGATCAACAATCGCACGACCGCTTCGTGGCCGTTAAACGCCGCGAGCATCAGGGCGGTATTGCCATAGTCGTCGCGCGCATGCATACCAGCCCCCTCGTCCAACGCCTCCTTGACCTCCGCCAAGTGGCCAGCCGACGCGGCCTCTATCAATTGCGCGTCCGCTTTGGCGTTGGCCGCTTTGGTGTTGGCTGGATTGGAACTCTCCCCCTTAGCCGACTCCGTGGCGTCGGATTTGCCAGCAAATGTCCCTTCGGTGATATCGGGCTGATTGCTCTTCTTCGACTCGGACGACGCGGTTTCTTTCGCCTCCCCAGTTGAGTTGGAATCAGACGCGCTGGAATCAGGCGCGCTGGCCGTGTCAGAATCCGTCGTCTTCCCCGAGTCTGGCGATGCGTCTTGAGCAGGGCACCCCAAGGCGGTGATCAACAAACAACTTCCTACGACCCACGCGAATCGTGCGGAAGAAACAGAATTGAATAAAGGCATAATGAGAAGCTCCATTGAGCCAAAATCAGAGAAGTTGGATTGGTCCATCCGGCGATTGTTCGCTAGTGTACCACGCCGACGTGATATCTGCACGTTGGCCTATTCACTTGCCCCCTCTCCCGCTTCCAATTTGACCGATTTCAGAAAGGCCTCAAAATGACCTTTTTCGCGTTGCACCAGGTCCGCATCACCCTTCATTGTGAAGAACCAGACTCGCTTCTGGAACGGCACGATAGCTGCCGATACGGCGGCGGGCCGCTCCGCATCCTTGGGCCCCACCAGTTCGACGTAAGGGGCCTCGACACCAGCGATAACTAGTTTGCCGACCGCTTCGTCCAACGCATCTTGCGTGGTCGGCTCCAACGCAATCTGGGCGCGCCAGAGATTAACATTGGCCAGCAAATCTCCTTCAGGTGGCAATAGCTCCATGACCGTGATCAGCGCCTTTTGCTTGCCGTCTTGAACCATAAAAGCCGCCTTGCGAATCCCGCGCAAGTCTGCCTCCGTCCAGTTACCAGGAAGCTCACGTTGCATCCGCAATTTGTGAAAGTCCGAACACTACCCCCATAGAGAGAATCCAAAATACTGCGCAAGGAATTTACTTAACTCCCAGGGTGGATGCGGCAAGAGGCCTTGTTTTGCAGTCTCATTTGCCACTCAGTCGCTCTGCCACGACATTGCCGAGCCGAGAAAAACGCGGCAAAATTGATATAATCTGCCCAAAGCAACGGGGTTGCTAAAGGCAACAAGTTTCTTTGGAGCACTACCCCGTCCACGCGTCGTTTTGTAGAGCCCTTGCCCTCAAGAACGGCCCCACAAAAACGGCCCCCCAGCTACGAAAGCACAACATGACGCAAGAGCCTGTCTTGGCGAACGTGATCCACTTACATCCAGACGACAATGTCGCCGTGGCAACCGCGGCACTCGACCTCGCGACGGAGATACGAGTGCGGAATCGCATCGTAACGGTCGCCGAACCGATCGCCATGGGACACAAGATGGCGATTGGGCCAATCGAAGAAGATCAGCCGGTTCACAAATACGGCCAGGTAATCGGTTACGCGACGCACAGAATCGCGTCAGGAGCGTGGGTACACAGTCACAACCTGGTCTTGCGACCGGTGCAACGCGACTATGCCAGCGCCCAACACATTCCCGCAGCTCCAGTACCGATTACCGATCGCCATTTCCGTGGCTACCAACGCGGCAACGGCCAAGTCGGTACACGCAATTACATTGCCGTTATCTCGACCGTCAACTGTTCGGCTTCCGTGAGCAGGTTCATCGCAAGCCGATTCAATGACGTCGCGCTGCGAGACTACCCAAATATCGACGGAGTGGTCGCCTTTACACACCAAGGCGGATGCGGCTTGCAGTTTGGCGGGACGGCCCACCAGATGCTCAATCGTGTGTTAGCGGGTATCGCCAGACACCCGAACATTGGTGCCTACCTGCTGGTCGGATTGGGATGCGAACAAGCAGAAATGGGCTACTTATTGGAACAGGAGAAATTGGTCCAAATCGCCAATACCACAGGTGGCGGAAAGTCGCCCGTGATCTTCTCGATGCAAGACCAGGGGGGCACTCGCAAGACGGTGGAAGCCGGAGTAAGCAAGGTGTTCGAGATGTTGCCATTGGTCAACGACATTCAACGCCAGACGTTCCCGGCCAACAAACTCATACTGGGCACACAGTGTGGCGGGTCCGATGGCAGCTCGGGGATCACCGCCAACCCGGCGTTGGGCATCGCCGCCGACACGATCGTAGCATGTGGCGGTACTGCGATCCTGGGCGAGACGACCGAAATTTTCGGTGCCGAACACTTGCTTACGCGCCGCGCAAGTTCGATCGAAGTGGCTAAAAAACTGCTGGAACGGATCGCATGGTGGCAGTGGTACACCGGACTGTTCGGCGTGGAACTGGACAACAATCCATCGGTTGGCAACAAGGCGGGCGGGTTGACGACCATCGCCGAAAAATCGCTCGGCGCAATCGCCAAGGGAGGCTCGACACGATTGGTCGATGTCGTTCAATATGCCGAGCCCTGCACGGCGAAAGGGTTTATCATCATGGATACGCCCGGCTATGATCCGGCCAGCGTGACCGGGATGGTTGCGGGCGGCGCGAATATCGTCGTCTTCACCACGGGGCGCGGTAGCTGCTTCGGCTGCAAACCAGTCCCCTCGATCAAAGTGGCCACCAACACGCCGATGTACCTGCGTATGCAAGAGGACATGGACATCAACGCCGGCACGATTCTAACGGGAGACTCGGTCGAAGCTGTCGGACGGCATATCTTCGACGAGATCCTGGCGGTTGCCAGCGGCAAGAAAACCAAGAGCGAAGAACTCGGATTGGGTGACGACGAATTTGTACCATGGACCGTCGGCCCCATGCTGTAGGCTCCTGAATTGCAACACAATGCCATACCGCTCTTTATCACTCCCAACATGATGTCGCAAGCCATTGCAACAGTTACAATTGTGGTACGCGTTCCATGCAACTCCGTGGCAACTCGACCAGAACTACCTCACCGCTTTGATCATTCCGGCCCTTTACCGCTTCATCGAGGACTCCTATGAGCACCACAACTCGTCCCACCGCAACGGCTCCTAATCGACGCCAAGTCTTACAAGGCATGGGCCTGGCCTTGCTTGGCACTCCGTTGATCGATCAGCTCACCGCGTCGTACGCACTGGGTGCCGACGCAACCGCGCCACGCAATGGTTTTCCGCGCATGGTACAAGAGTATTTTGTACAGCGGGTACGCCAAGCAAATGCACGTAGCGTGCAAGCCTATCGATCGCTCGACAGCAAAGCGAGCGCCGAGGCCTATGTGCAACATGTGCGTGAGGCGATATGCAAGTGTTTTGGTCCTGAGCCGGAACGCACGGAACTGAACCCGCGCATCACGCTAACCATCGAGCGTGATAGCTACCGAGTCGAGAACGTGATCTTCGATAGCCGTCCAGGCTTTCCCGTAACCGCCAACCTGTATATCCCCACGAACGTGAAGTTGCCACGGCCCGGTGTCATCGGCACCTGCGGCCATTCCAACACCGGCAAGGCGGGCGAAGCCTACCAGTCGTTCGCCCAAGGACTCGCGCGATTGGGCTATGTCTGCTTGATCTACGATCCGATCGGGCAGGGCGAGCGTTTGCAATACGTCAAAGAGGATCTGACCTCACGCATTGGCGTGGGCGTGCGCGAGCATATTTACGCTGGGAACCAGCAATTCCTGGTTGGCGAGTTCTTCGGCATGTGGCGCGCGTGGGACGGCATTCGCGCACTCGATTACCTGTTGACTCGCAAGGAAGTTGATCCCCAGAACGTTGGCGTTACCGGCAACTCCGGGGGTGGCACCATGACCACGTGGCTCTGCGGCGTCGAGCCACGTTGGACGATGGCGGCACCGAGCTGCTTTGTAACGTCATTCCACCGCAACATGGAAAACGAACTGCCAGCCGATACCGAGCAATGTCCCCCCAAAGCACTGGCCTTGGGACTCGATCACGCCGATTTCCTGGCTGCGCAAGCGCCCGATCCCGTGCGCATCCTGGCCAAGGAACGTGATTTCTTCGACGTGCGCGGCAGCTACGAAGCGCTCGGACGTCTTAAACAGCTTTACAAGTTGCTTGGTCACGAAGAGAACATATCGTGCTTCGTCGGGCCTACCACACATGGCTATTCGCAGGAGAACCGCGAGGCCATGTACCAGTGGTTTGGCAAGGCGACCGGCAATACTCGCGGCAAGACCGAACCGGACATCACGATCGAGGACGAGAAGACACTCTGGTGTACACCCCAGGGGCAGGTCGCCGCGATGAAAGGCACGCGCAACGTTTTCGACTTCACACGCGACAAGTCACGTCAGCTGGCCAAACAACGCAAGGAACCTAGCGGCGCAGCACTGCTCAAAGCGGTCTCCAATGTGTTGAAAATCGGTCCGGTGAAACCGAAACCGCATCAGAAACCGGGCAACTGGCCCGCCTACCGGATCCTTCGCCCGCGCAGCGCGTCGGGCTATCCGCTCCCCCACGTCTGCACCTATGCCGTGCAGACGGAACCGCGCATTCTGACACTGGTCTACATGTTGACCAAGGAAAGGTGGATGTCGCGGCCACCGCGGGCCGGCAACCGAGCCGTGTTGTATGTCGCACACCGATCAAGCGACGCCGAACTCAAGAAGGAACCCTTGATCCGGGAAGTGATCAAGGCCGAACCGGATTCCATGGTGTTCACCTGCGACGTGCGCGGAATTGGTGAATCCAAGCCGAACACGTGCGGTGCCAATTCATTCGACGATATGTACGGCTGTGATTTCTTCTATGCGATTCACAGCCTCATGCTGGATGAACCCTACCTGGGCCAGAAGGCATCTGACGTCCTCCATGTGCTCCAGTGGCTGGCCGGCAACGGTTACGACGACATCCACCTGGTTGGCAAAGGCTGGGGTGCATTGGCCGCGACCTTCGCCGCGCTGTTCTCCAATACCGTCAAGCAAGTGACACTCAAGAATTCACTCGAATCGTACACCGCGATCGCCGAGTCCGAGCAATACGACTGGCCGTTGGCCGCACTGCTGCCCAACGTGCTGGCCCATTTCGACCTGCCCGACTGCTACCGCGCGCTACAAGCCAAGAAACTGCGTCAGATCGAACCTTGGGGGAGCGACGGCGAAAAGTGAAGAGCGCGAGATCAGTCTGGAATATTGGATTTCGTACCTGCCTGGCCGCTTGTCGTGTTTGACTAAGTCAGGGCCCCCTACGGGCTTGCCCCGTAGGTGAACGAGTTTTGCCAGCTAAGACGCCGATACCAATAACTCGCCCCACTCCCCCACTCCCCCACTCCCCCACTCCCCCACTCCCCACTCACCCACTCACCCACTCACCTCTCCCCACTCCCCACTCCCCCACCGCACAAGGCGGTGGGGGTCGATCCACGGCCCACCAAACCTCAATGCACATTCAACTTCATTTGGGTAAATTGTTATTGGATTTCAAATTCCGATCATCGTGGGGACCGTTCACGACCAGACCAAAACGAGCTGCGCAGCCGTTCACGAGTCTTCCGGAAACGAACCGACTAATCAGCAGTAATAGACGCTAATGATCGAGAAAGACGACGACTGGTACAGTCGTTGTTCGAGCAAGAATTCTTGCCTTCCTGAGCATCACACCCGCACGAAGTACTTGTGCCGGTACATCCAGAATGCGATGAGCCAGAAGACCAGGAAACCGGCTGCGGGCCAAACCACGTGCCCGTACAAGTTCTCCGCAAGGAAGGGCGTCTTCGTCCAGATCTCGACGTGCTGCAGTAGGCCAAGGAAGTGAATCTTGACGTTCTTGATCGCCCAGGGGCGCATCATCTGCCCCATCATGTACATGGCGATCGAGTTCATACCGACCACGACCAATGGGAAGGCCAGCCAGCGGAGCCGGCAGAGATCGAATACGAAGTAGAATCCCGCGAGAATCAAGATTACCCAACCGCCACTCAACAGCACCCACGATGGAGTCCAGATCCGTTTGACGACCGGACAGGCGTAGTCACCGGCCAGCACACCCAGAGCCAGACAGATCAAGCCGCCAAGGACCAGCAAGAGAAACTTTTGCCACCACCGCTTCTCGCTCCGTAACAACTGCCCACAAAAGACGCCCAACAGCATCGTGGCAATCGAAGGGATGAAATTCAGCGTGGCATAGCCGCCACGATTGTATTTGAATTCATCTTTCTTGGCGCGAGGAAACTGATTCAATAGCCAGAGATCAAGCTTGTGTCCCGCATTGGCGTTCTTCGACCAGGAGGCGTCTTTCCCTGCTAAGACTACTTTTTCCATCTTGTCAGCCGTGATCCCTGCATCGGCATAATGGTAGTCGTCGGGCGCCGTATAGCTGAAAAAGAACCCCCAATAGCCGACCAGAATCAATACGAATACCAAGAACTGCAACCAGAACCGGCGGCCCATTAGCATGTAGACGAACAAATAGCCAAGGCCAATCTGCGACAGCACGTTCATGAAGACCCAATTGGTTTGCGACATCCAGCAGGACGACAGAAATACGCCAAGCAAGACAAGCACCACCGCGCGCCAGATGGCATGCGCCGAACGGCGAACAACACCCTGCCCATCATAGGCGCGTCGCGCAAACGAATAGGGCATGGCAACTCCGACCATGAACATGAATGCCGGTTGGATCAGATCCCAGAACGAGACGCCGATCTTCAAATAGTCAACATCGAAAACCGCGAAATTGCTCACCCATTCAGGATGCTCAAAGTTGTAGCCAATGCGCTGCCACACGTCGTAGTCCAGCTGTTGCCAGACCGGCGCGTCAGGAGACAGTTGCGACATTTGATAAATGCCAAACCCCGATGCCGCCAACATGATCATGATGAAACCGCGAAAGGCGTCCAATGATACCAACCGCTTGGGACGATCGTCCGCCGGGTCGGTCTGCCGGGTGCGCGAGCCGGGCGGTTGAACATCTTGCAAAGTGCGCCGGGTTCCGCGCGGACGCACCACTGCTTGTGACGCCGCTGGCGCTGCATTGGGCTGAGACGACCCGGACGGTGATTGGGCGGATTGCGACTGGCTGGCTGGCGATTGGCCGGCGGGCGGGCGGGGTTCAGGTTTCGCGTTCACGAGCTAGGCTCCACGGCACTCCGAACGCTGCGACGATGGTCCTTACTTGCAAGACAAGGCTCTTGTTCCACTCAATCGGACGGCATGGCAGCGAAGCGTGTCGGTTCGTGTGGGTAGGGTATGGCATTCTGGATTCACGCGAATCCAGCAGTAACCTTGTGGATCGAACATGCCCCTTGGTGTGGACCGGTCACGTGTTATGGACCGGTCACGGTGATGACACACGGCCGGCAATCCGCCGCGCATCCTCACTTGACACTCACGCCTTGTGACAGGTTTCTGACCGATCACCACCGCGCCGATAGCAGGGGGGGTGACCGACGGATGCTCGAATATACCGCATTGGCGCGGCGAGTGGAAACCTCCGCTCAGCCAAAAGTCGCAGAATCATCGATAATGGCGTCCCCATTCCCTTTGCGTGGCACTGGCTATGCCAGTGCAAAGAACGCGCCGCACCACCGCCGCAAAGATCTATCGGCATTGATCATGCCGATAGATCGCAATGCCGCCGGTCTCGAATCGACACGATTGCTTGGCGGGGTAACCGTTCACGAGTTCAAACCATAACGGTCTCCCTATAGCGTGACCGAGGAATCACTGCCCAGCTGGAACGGCGGGCGGCCAATGCGGAAGCAAACCGCGTCTCGCTTCGGACTCAACAAAGCGGCGATTAATAGAAATACGTTCGTTCGTCCGACGAGAGCAATGGGAGAGGGCTTGTAGCTGACCAGTCGTGCCTCCGGCCGGGACATGCCCGGCGGAGGGCTCTTTTTCACTGGCGTCCATTAGCGGTCATCAGCAGTCCCCCTCCTGCAGCGTGCTGTTCGTGACCTCTTCTCCGTGAACTATTGCTTGGCAGACGTCAATTGTTTGCCTTGCAACAAGGCGGCGGTCGCTTCGCGAATCTTCTTCCGCGCCGCGTCAGTGCTGCCACTGTAGAACGCCTGAATGGTCCCATCCTTACCGATCAGGATCGTGGTGGGCAATTCGCCGAAACGAAATGCTTCCAACGCTTTTCTTTCCGGATCAAGCAGGATCGTCCCTTGATAGGGATGCTCCTTCAGACTGGCCTGAATCTTTGCGAGTGTTTCGCCAAAATTAATCGCGAACACGGCCGCGCCATGCTTCTCCGTGGTCGTGACATATTCGTTCAGCGTGTCCATCCCGTGCGTACTCGGCGCACACCAACTGGCCCAGAAGATCAACACGACCACTTTCTTCCCCAGATAATCGCTCAGCTTCACAGGCTTGCCGTCGGTATCGTTGAATACCAAAGCGGGCGCTTTCTGGCCCAACATATTCCCGATGTCTCCGGTTCGCAGCGCCGTCATCAAGTCGTCCACGCGCCGCATTTCGGCGGGAATTTCGACCGAAAATGTCGAGTCTGGCAGCGGACCACCCACTTTCCATTGGAACCGACTCGTCGTCGTCAGCTGAATCGGATCTCCACCAGTAATCGGAACCAAACGCGTTGATACAAGCTTCAATAGCAGCGGATTCTGCTGCTTCGAAAACCAAACGTCAATCTGCTGATTGGCCACCAATGTCAGCTGCATGTGTGCCACGGGCTGATTGTCAAACGTCTCGTCACCGATCACCTTGACTGCCGAAATCCTCGAAATCAATTGAGCGCGAATCTCGGGTTGGATAAGCAGTTCGACACCCGATCCGGCCAGTGTCTGCAGAGTGAGCGTATCACCCGCCAAGTCGTCACCGGCAGGGGAAACCGGTTGCTGACTGTAATACTTGGCCGCAACCAACAAGCGAGTTACCGTCTTCCCGTCACTGACACAGACGTATTGTGACTTGCCCTTTTCCTTCGCCCCGGCTTCAATTCGATACTTGCCTCCCTTGACGACCGCCAATCGATACAAATTCGTCCCTCGCGTTGTTTTTCCCCCACCGCTGTAGGTCCAGTCACTGGTAACGTCGACGTCGAATGCACCAGCTCCAAACAGGTACTGTTCAAATGCACGCACCGTCTTGTCGAACTGCTGCTCCGCTTCGTTCAGCTTCAACGGTGGGACCAACGGCTTGTTGGGCGTCTGTTTCGTCGCCGCT
Organism: Planctomycetota bacterium; assembly: GCA_024277285.1. The sequence goes on along the minus strand of JAJRVM010000216.1, from coordinate 122 downwards.
TGGGCCGGTTGCGTTTGGGCCGGTTGCGTTTGGGCGCATAAATCGCCGACCCCGATCAGTGTAACCAAGGCGAGCAGGGTAAGCAGTTTCCGTGTCGATGTCATCAATCCTTCTCCTGACAG
>JAJRVM010000215.1 GCA_024277285.1 Planctomycetota bacterium | reverse complement strand
CATAGGGGTAGCGCTTTGACAACCTCCGGCGGACGCGGAGCGCACTCCACTTGTCCGCCATCATCACGCCGCCAATCGAGGCCGCTTCTCCCGAAGCGGTCTCGGTTGACCGCACTGTATCTTCCTTACCCAGGAAGCCCGTACAGCAGGCGGAAACGGAGCAATGCTCCGCCCGCCCACCGTGGGCCACGTCATCGAAATGGGTCAAAACCCGTCGCTCCTTTCGTCGTTGCATCGTGCCCAGCACCACCTGTCAGCACGCAAACGGACCGCCACTGCCTTGCAGCGGACACCGCCGGGCTCCCGCCCGCTTTCTACTCAGAGCACACTCCCAGACTCACCCGTTTGAAGCACCAGGCCGACAAGCCAGGCACCGGCTACCACACCGGAAGGATGAGCCCTTCCTCGGTTATTCACGTCCATTACACAATCGGTCACGTCGCTTGACCTGTACCGTATGTCCCAAGCTCCCGCTCGGGCATAGTTTCCGCACTCGTGTTTGCGAGGGCGATTTCGCCGGGTAGAACACAGAAGCTCCACAGCTACCCATCGGCAGAGGTCTTTCTAACGCGGTTCGGCACCGTCTCCGATTGCGTTTACTGGCAAGGGCCTGAAGCCCCTTTCATCGTTGAGCTATTCATCGTGGGATTTTTCGTCCCATCGCCGAGCGTTATCATCCGCCCGGCCCCGCCTGTCTCCAGACGAGGACTCCCGACGCCAGCCACGTTGAACGAACCCCAAAGGCCAAAAGCCAAGGAGGTCGCGAACCCCGTGGGCCGGATTGACTACCGGCTTTGGGCGTGACGACTTCGCACCTCGTGCGAAGCATGTCCCGGTCGCCCGCATTCACGCGTTGCATATGGGATCGAACCTGGAGATTGGAACTTCGATTGATAGAAGCATTTTACTTCCAGGAGCCTCCCTCGAACACGGCAAGCGACTCTCATCGCACCGCGCTCTACGGGTCAGCAGCTTTGACGGTTGGTTAACTCCGTCCCCTTTCAGTGGTTGGTGGCCACATTCCGGGTGCCGCTGCCTATTTCGATAACGTCAGACACGCGTTGTACGTTTCTGACCGCAGCGAAACAGTGTTTCGCTAACTCCATGGATATCATAATTCGAATTGCAAATCACGTTCTATCAGTGACGGAGGAGATGCGGAGATCGAAAGCCACAAGCGGTTCTGCTTGGTCCGACACAGCGTTTGACTTTGCTCTCACGAGCGTGCTACGGTCAGAACGGTCAAGGAGACTCAGGCAAGCGTCCACCCGGTCCTCGCTGTCGCACGTAGCGACTGTTTAGGCACACGATAGGAGGCCATCATCGACCGAGCGGTGGACGCAATCGCTTGAGCCCATGCCATGTGAAATGCCGGCGTGACGTCGGCATCTTACGTTCCGCGTTGCCCGTCCGTTCGGTTTCCGACCCGCGTGGAGCCGTCTTGATGGACCCTGGCACCCATTTTCCAGACAAATCCGGGGAAAACCCACTCCCGAACCTTCCAGGGCCTGGCCTTGAACTGCCAGACGCTATACGCTAGCATGGCTGTAGGCATGCGGTTGGGCCAGCATGCTGTATCGTGACCGCCTCCACCTGTCGGAGTGGATCTATCCACGGGGGCCATGATTCGGGTCGGGCTCTCACCGTGCTTTCGAACGGATGTGTTCGCCATGCGGCGTGTGTTCTGAATAAGGGGCGCGCATGGCAAGTTGACACGGCTACGAGTCGCAGCAAGAGCGGGCGTACTGTGTGACTTGGGCGGTTCGCTTTCAAATGACCGCGGCTTGAAATCTGATGAATGGTGAACAACCGGACGAGGAGACCATCGAATGTCCAATCCTGGAAGTGTTCGTGTTAAGCCGATACCGTTCGTGATTCTCACAGTGTTGCTACTGCAATTCACGGGTTGCACCGGAGGGGATCCAACTGCCTCCCAAGGCGTGCCCAGTGCGTTCGATGGGACGTGGGTCAGGGCTAGTGGCTCAGTCGCATGGAAAATTGAGGGTGGCTCGGTGGTGTTCTTCAATCCATTGACGCGCAGCGATACTGGCCAAACGTTCACAGCCGCGGGGTCAGGGCGGTCGATACGAGACGGGGACGGTGCGTTGGTCGAGTTACGCGTAGATGGACCGGGGAAGGCAACGTTTCTCTTTATAGGAAACGGATTTACATCTAGCACATTTGTGTCTAGCACGCTCATCCTCACTGAAAACGGTGACTTGGAGTCGACCGACCGATTCACTGGGGATGTGACGGTTCTGACGAATGAAGCGACGGATGGAGGCACTGGGTCGAGTGGTGGTGGCAACGGTGAGATGAACCCTGGACCGGGCGAAGACGACGAATGTCCGCAGGTTACAACGGACGACGTAACCGGTGAACAGTATATCGGCCGTGGGTTCCGCTTGGTCGTGCCTTCGCTAGTGAACGACGGAATTGGGACGTTTGGTAGCTTCGGAGAACACTGCTTTTCCGGCCAAGTGACCTTCAACGGAATACCGTACCACGATGTGTCGGTTTTGTTCGTTGTGCTCGACGAAGAGTGCAGGGAGGATCTTGAGTTCCCGTTCCGGTCCAATATCGGAACAACAACAGGCCAGCGCGACGACGTCGGAGGTTTCTATGAGGACGTTCTTCCTCAGGGCAAGAAAGTGGAGGTTCGCGTATCCGTGACCACGTTGTCTTGCGGAAGCTTTTCGATCACGCCGCGTACTTTCACAGTCCCTTCGTTTCAGCGGACACCGCAAGCGACGGGTTGCACAACGATGAATTTCGACCTCGCCACAGATTCGGTCGGAACTTCTGTCTCGACGAGCACGTCTGAAACTGACTGCGGAACCGGACCTAATCCGCCAGTGATGTCCGCATGCGCTGAGCTGCGGCTTGTAGACTCGAATCGACAGTTCTTTGAAAGCTGCGAGCGAATTGAGAATGGTTGTAATGGTTCCGCACCAGGAGACTTAGTCTTTCAAACGTTTACCGCTGATGGAGAACCTTTTAACCCACGTTGCGCTTCTTCTCTTGAGGAATGTCTAGCGGATATTAATTCGAGTGATCGAAATGTTGCGTTCGGAGGAACTTGTTGTCTATGCGACAATCCTTTCGCACCATTTGGTGGGGAGTGAATCGAGTCGGGCGCACGCCCCAACTCCAGCAGCTCTGATACCCCTTGAGACTAGAGCCAAATCTCCTGGTGGCGACCCGGCGGCCAGCAGATACTCATCGAAGGCGCACGCCTCGATGCGGTTCCTGACTTTGGCGCCATGTGTCGAGAGTAGATGCGGAGTTCTGAGTCGGCACCCTTTGCCTCTTGGTTTTTTCGGTGTTTTGGGGAGTGAGGTCTGGGGGTACTGGGACGGCACCAGAGCAGTTAATTGGTTCGTGGGACTCTTGTTTAGCATATCACTCCGGGCGAACGACCATTGAATACTCAGGGGCTAAGTTCATGTGCTGACAAGCAACCCTCTACATTCCTCGCGGCGTGCCTTTGTCTCGTCTCTCTGGGAACAATAGCATCCGGGACCTACCTTGGGATGCACGCCCTAACGGTTGCTGATCTGAAGACTCAGTTGATGATCAGAAGGCATAACATGCCTGAGTCTCCTGGTGGCCTGTACCGCCTAGCTCTTGACCGCTTGGAATCGCTAGAACGTTACTGCTTGCTGGACCGGCAAAGTCATAAGAAGATTGTCGAACGAGCGTACCAGGAATTGCGGGTTGCCGAACTCTACCTCACACCAATTGAGTACGCATATGTTATCCTTGAGAAAGCAAGCCTCTTCACGAGAGGGCTCATCGCGAAGACCGACTTCGAGGAGAAAGTCAGACGCGCGCAGGGCGTACTTCTCGCGACAGCTGAGCGAGTTGCATTTCGCGTTGCGCTTCAGACAGCAACCGAGAAGTGGGATGCGATGAGTCCGCTCGAACAAAAACTTGCCGTCAATCCACAAGCATGGAAACACCTAGACGCAGGCAGCAATGTGGAAACACAAGGCGAGACCGAATACTCTGCGGAGTATCTGGATTCTTTAGTCAGCTTGGGCGTTATTGACGCAACCGAAGCCGAGCGGCTCGTCGAAATGAACAGCCGTGACGTCTTGCCTGATTCTCACACATTTACACCATATCTTCAACACGACTGGTTTCTTCCAACAGTTTACCCACCCCGCAAAGCTGCCGATCATACGGACGCACTGTGGTATGAATATCTATTGCCAATATCGGAAGGTCAATTGCCGGATCCCATCGATGAGTACGGTTTATCACCACAGGGGTTTGGCCGCCAGCATCGAGACCTTCTAATACTCCGAGACCTACGTGTACTCCGTGACCTCAACCTTACCACCCAAATCGAAACTCTGATGAATAATCTGACCGCTGATTTCATGACCGAACAACTCGAACGCGCAGCGGGCATCGTACTGTGGGAACAACAGGTGTCAGTGAGAACAATGTTCACTCAATGGTTGCATGGCGAGATCACGCCCAGGCGTGTAGCCTTCGGAGTGAGCGTTCGTTGGTGGGGGCGTTGGGGGATACTTGTGTCATTCCTCAGCATAATCTCTATTCTCGTAGAACTGATCACAACCGGCCCCATAAACCGCGCCGCTGTTGGCCTATATGCCGTCGGCAACTGGTGCGCTGTATTCGTGGAGAGCATTCAGGATCTCTTGTCAATCCTACCTGGCATCGTGCGGTCTTTCTGGTGGGCCTCCGCTTTCTTCTTGGGCTCTATGGCGTCTCTGTCCCTGGGCACGAATGCGCCGCAATTACCTGGCGGAACGGCGGTCGAGATCACGGCCGCGCTGATCATTGGTGTGTCAGCCTTCGTTACCATACGGTTTCCCCATTATGTGTTATGCAAGAGTCTGCAATATGTGTGTATTGCCGTCGCATATACATGTTCGTCAAAGGCAATTGACCGGATCGTTCTGTTCGTGAGCTGTATTTTGCTGAGCGCCGGACTCGCATGTACCCTTCTAGCGGCCTGACCTTTGTCCACGAGATGCAAAAGGGCAGGTCACGACGGAGTTTGCGCTGACCAAGAGAGGAGAGGCCCGGTGGTGCGTGGCCTCTGAACCTTCGTGACTATTTAGCCAGGGAAAGAAGTGCCGAGGCTTTCTGGTCCACCACGCTTCGCTCACCCGCGTTGGCGAGCTTGCCGGAGATGCGCGTGAGTGCATCAACGACCGCAAAGATAGTGAACGCTCCGTGCCTGCGTGCGACCTCCAAGGCTTCTTTCGCGAGGGTTCGCGTGATGCCCTGTTTGGCCAGCACTTTCAGCACTTCATCGGAACTCGACCCAAGCCGCGTTTCCATCGCTTTCTTCACGACCTGGACGAATCCGTCGCGACGTTCGTCACGCGTCTCGACCAGTCGAGCGATGATTCCGCGAATATCAGCCACCGCTTCGTACACGTTGGCCGTGTGCTTGCGGGTGAAGTCCACGACCTCGACCGCGTCCCAAACGATGTGATTCTGGCAAACAGCCTGAAACCAAAACGTCTGCACGCCGACGGAGCGTTTGCCGACTTCCGAGTTCCACACAAAGAAACCCGGTGCGAACGCTTCGCCGTTGATTTCAGCCCAGCCGGTCGGGTCGATGAGGAAGCAGAACATGTCCTGCTCGCCGCAATACAAACCCGTTCCGCCTTCGCTATCGCCGCCGCTGTCACCGGCCTTTTGTGGCGGGATGAAATCGGTCGCGAACTCGCGAACCATCGTCAGCAGGTCCACGTTGAAGAGCCGCGTGTAGCTGGCTCCGTGAATCGAGCGAACGTAATCCTCCGCCGCGTAAACCTGAAGCGGCTTCGAGCCGGGCGACAGTGTTTCGTCGAAGACTCGTCCCGCCGTTTCCGGTGCGAGACGGTTCACCGTGTCCTTACTGACGCCCGCCAACTTGCACAGTTGGCTAAAGCTCCAGTCCGTCATGCGATAGCT
>JAJRVM010000214.1 GCA_024277285.1 Planctomycetota bacterium | reverse complement strand
TCAAGGCGGCATAGCCCAGTCCGATGACGATGCCAATACCGCCTCCAAAAAGGGCGACGCAAGCCGCTTCGGCCGTTAACAGTCGCCGTAAGCGACTTCGGTTCCAGCCCAACGCCAGTAGTAGGCCTGCTTCGCCCGCACGCTGCTCGAAGCCGAGTCGGAAAAGGAGCACCACTAACAACAACGCGGCGGCGATAATGAAGAAGCTGAGCATCAGAAACAACACGTCAAATGGCGTGTTGCCATGAGACGCCTCGAGTTGAAGACGCTTGATCGGCCGAAAGACGAAACCGAACGACCCTTTTGTGCCGGCCAGCTGGGCAAGCAACCGCTGTTCAATTTGCTGTTCCGATAGCTTGGCCTGAGCGGGGATGCGGTACGATGTCGCGTTGCCGAAGCGGCTGCCCCATAGTCGACGCCCGGTCGCCAGTGACACGAAAGCTTTCGGAGTCGTTGCATAGTCTTCCCAGTAGCGATCGTCTTCGGGCCGAATTAGCCGGTAGTCGATCACAAAAGGTACATCCCAATCGTTCAACGAACTCTGGTCCGTAATCCCCTTTACCGATGGCGTTAGGTCCGGGTCGTTCGCGATCGTCGGCCGCGTGGTGAATTGCAGCTCCCGGTCGGGCAGGTAGGGACTGGCCGGAGCGGTCAGTGGGACGATTGCCTTCACGGTCAACTCGGCGGTCCCTTCCACCGATTCGCCATGTCGCGTTTCAGGCAGAAAATAGGAAATGCGTACTCGGTCGCCAGGCTTGACCGAAAGATCGTTGGCGGCCCAGGAAGTAAGTACGATTTCGTTGTCAGCCAATCGACCGATCGGTTGGTCGTGTTCATCACGCAGTGTGAAATGGGCCGACGTATCAATCGCGGTGATCATCGAGTAGGGGATCGGTTGCACTGCGGGCTGCTTGGCCGATATTGGTTCGATGCGGTTTGCCAGGTAGGTTAGCAGTGCCTGGCCGCCGGTATCGGTAAACGCCTTTTCGGCCGCCAACTGCACCGCCGGAGGCAGGATCATGCGATCGCTGCTGAGCGTGAGGTAATCGTAGATTACCTCGTCTTGCTGCGTTGCCGCATCGGTGAACGTTAACCGCGCGTGTTTGATGCTCAGCCCAAGATCCTCGAGCGACGGATGCAACGCGTCGGAAAGGGCTTCGCTTGCCTTTGCGTCAGGAGCCGTGTTGCGCTGCGCGCCCGCGACCAGGATCGTATTGATCATGTCGGGAGTTCGGAACGCATCCTGCAGTTGCTGCAGGGCGATGTAGGCGTTCCTTGGTTCACTTTGGCTGGGACGCATACTGAACCGGCCGAGTCCCCGGTTTTCGATAATGTCGACCACCTGCATGCCAGGCAAGCTGCGGATGCGGTCGGTCTTTTCGCCCAACGGGCTATCCGCCGGTATGTCCGCAGGTTTCGGCAAGCGGATCGTCACGTGGTCACCGATTCTTGCGTCCAACTCCTCGGCCAATTGACGGTTCAACACGACTTCGCCAACGCCAGGTTGTTTGGCAGGGGGACACGGCGGATCGGCCATGCTCCAGAACGTGGCACCGTCGGCTTTTTTTGCCGGCGAATCGATGGCGACGACCAATACGTTGGACGCGCGAGTTACGCCCGCATCCCCAGGGCGTTGTACGGTTGCTTGTGGGAATAGCATGGCGCCGACGGCATCGCGATAATGCTGTTGGAACGCGGGCTGCCGCTCGAGTTCATCGACCAGCTCCGTCCTAAAGAAATGTTGGGCGACCAGTACTTCGTCGATGCGACCGAGTCGGTCCAATGTCATGTCCTGCAGACTCTGACGCACGCTGTCACCGATCACCAACGCGCCGGTGAGCACGGCCGTCGCCGCGGCGACTCCCATTGCCACGGTCGCGTTCACTCGCCAATGATAGATTAAGCTGCGGATTGCCAGTTTCAGGAATGTCACGGTTTGCTCGCGTATCGTGGTCGGGCTGAATCCTGCCGTTGTCGGGCGACGGATCGTGTGGGAAGTGGCCGTCGTCGATTCGCGACTCAAGGTGCGGCCACCAGCGTTCCTTTGTCCAAGTGCGTGCGTCGTTGCAGCATGTCAGCCAGTTCCGTATTGTGCGTGACGACGATCAACATCGTATTTTCTTCCTGCTGCAGTTTCAGTAACAACTGCGCCACTGAATGAGCTGTTGATTGATCGAGGTTGCCGGTCGGTTCGTCCGCCAGGACCAGTTTGGGGTTGTTGATCAACGCGCGGGCCACGGCCACACGCCCACGCTCGCCACCCGACAATTCTGCTGGCCGGTGGTCGAGTCGTTCGTCCAGTCCTACGCGACTTAGCAGGTCGCGGGCGCGTTGTTCGAGTGGCGGTGTGACGACGCTTTCGGCCAAGACCGGGATCAGCACATTTTCCAAGACGGATAGCTGTGGCAATAAATGGTGGTCTTGAAAAATGAACCCGATGTGCTGGTTGCGGAACTGTGCCAACGCTGGTTCCGCCAGTGCGTAGGGATCCTGGTCGGTGATCGAGATGTGGCCCGCGGTGGGCGGTTCAAGCGTACCGATAACATAAAGCAACGTGCTCTTCCCCGAGCCGCTAGGCCCCAGTACGGCCAGGTTCTCGCCGGCGGACAGCTGCAGCGAGATATCCGACAAGACACTCAATGGTTCGGCACGCGTTGGATACTGCTTCGTAACGTGGTCAACAATCAGGTCGGGCATACGAGCGACTCGGTCTTGTGAGAGGAAACGTCTTGTGAGAGGAAACACGGTCAAGATCCAAGAGAAGATTCCTCGATGTGGACAACGTGTCCACGTGGCTTCAGGGTCCGCCGCCCCTCTGGAGGCTCGCGGTCCCGTTGCACCAAGCATCAACGGTACGCTTTTTCGGCTTCGACTTCAACAACCGTAGCTCAGACCGTCAAAGATGGCATCGTCGCCGGTGCCGCTTTACCGTTCACGGAAATGAGACCGCGAAACAAGGGGAGCACTGGGACTACTTGGCCTTAAGGCCCCTGCCTGCTTGTCAGGCAGGTGAATCGGTTTGCCAAGCTAGATCGCAATCGAGATGATTTCCCCCCGCGTCTCCCGCGTCTGCCGCCTCCGGCGGCAGACGCGGGAGACGCGGGGGCATTTTCGGC
>JAJRVM010000213.1 GCA_024277285.1 Planctomycetota bacterium | reverse complement strand
TGCCGGAAGCGTCCCTGGCTGGACCTTGGTGGCTGTAGCGTGACGCTTCCTCACAAAAGGACCGCCTACGCGTACGCCGGCGAAGGGGCTGACGGCATGTCCCATTGGATTGGAGCCGCGAACACACTGGCGTTTGAAGGTACCGCGGTACGTGCGTTCAACACAGACGCCTATGCGGCGGTTGACGCGATCGTCTGCGCACTCGGATGTTCGCGATCGGACCTGGCCGGCACAAGCGTTGATGTCCTCGGTGCAGGAGGGGCCGCACGGGCGCTGATGTATGGCCTGCACGAGTTGGGCTGTGAGCAGACGATCTACGTTCGCAATCCGGAGCAGGCTAAGCCGTTTGTGGCTTCGTTGGGAGGTACACTTCAACCTTGGGAGCAGCGGACCGACCGCTGTGGCGAAATCGTGATCAACGGCACCAGCCTCGGATTCGCATCGCACCGGGATGACAGCCCACTGCCGCCGACCGCCTTTGGCGGCTGCCGCCTGGCATTCGATATGATCTACAACCCGCTTCGCACCGTTTTTCTGGAACACGCATCGCGGTCCGGCGTAGCCACGCTTAATGGAGTGGACATGTTTGTGCGTCAAGCCGCTACGCAGTTCGAACATTGGACCGGCCAACCGCCGGACACTACAGCCGCCGCGCGATGGATGGAGGAAGCCATCGAGGCTGAAACGGGGGCACACCGGACATGACAACTGGAACATTTGACAGCGCGAAACACCTCGTATTGATCGGCATGCGCGGCAGCGGTAAGACCACGATCGGGCGGCTCGTCGCGGCCGCTCTGGGCCGCGAACACATTGACACGGACGATCTTGTCGTTCAACACGCGGGCCGGACGATAGCAGAATTATTCACAGGCGAAGGGGAAGCCGGTTTTCGAATATGGGAGCGAGACGCCGTTGCAGAGGCGGTGAAGCGAGCACCGGCCGTCATCAGTGTGGGGGGGGGGGCTGTGCGGGATGACGCCAATGTCCGGCTGCTTCGTGGATCGGGCGTCGTGGTGTGGCTGACGGCGCCGCCGGATGTGTTGTACGACCGCCTCATCGCCGACGAGAAGACTTCTCATTTGCGCCCATCGCTCACGAGCTTGACCGGACGGGCCGAAAGTGAGGCCGTCTTGCGATCGCGTGAACCAATCTATCGATCGGCTGCGGATATCGAAGTGGATACGTTGCGGCAGAGTCAGGCGGAGGTGGTTCGGCTCGTTCTGCAATCGGTCGCCGACAAACTCAGATAAGCAAGCGCTAATCTATTGCGACTTGTTGTGAAAACTTGGTTTTTCACAGCTAAAGTCTTTTGTCGTTGCCAAGCGTCGATCGCTATTTAGACATCGGTTGTGACGCTTAGGGAAGACCCCAGTACGCGACCGTATCGCAAACAAGCCAAATTTTTGTTGAAGTTCTCGGCCGCAGTATGCATAATGGACCCCAGTCGATGTGGCGTATGACTGATCCTTCCTTCCATGAGGTGTGACATGGTCAATGACCTGGGCGTTGTTTGTGACGACTTTTATGTCTCCTGCCGCCTCTTTCTTAAGTTAGAGTTGTTGCCCAGTCGTGAGACGATGCTGCACTTCTTCGATAGTGTCAGAAAAAGTTTCCCCTCGCTCACGAAACTTCACACTCGTGAAGGAAATGTGACCGTACTCGAAGAGGATGTCGAAGAACGCACACCGCGCCGTTGGATTCGCATTGACTCGACGAGCCTGCGTTTCGGTTTCTTTGCGCCGCCGTCTCTCGAAGAGTTTCGCCACATGGCCAACGTGATCCTCACGCAAGCGCCGTACCACCTGACGTTTAGCGAGCTTGACTACGATCATTTGGAGGTCATCTACGGGTTTGATCTTGCGTATCGCGGTAACCATGACCAACTGGTGGCTGAAGCATTGGTGGGTGAGCATGCGGCGGGGGGGTTCCTCTTTGGTGACCATGCCGTCCACACGATTGACGCCCAACCCTATTTCGGCATCGCGCTCACACCGGACTGTGATGAGCAAGCCTATCTGGAAGTCAAATCGCGAACCTCTACTTTCGAAGTTCGCAACGCATCATATGAGGACGAGCCGATAACCATTTTTCTCACCGTGCGAAAATACTGGGGTGGTCAGCGCGCCGATGCAGTAGCCTCTTGCTGCGAACACCTGTCCGACGTCTGCGACGAGTTGGCCACCGAACGCATCGTGCCTGGTTTCGTCAACCCACTCGCGGCCGCGATCGCCGGCAGACCGTAACCCGCGACCGGTCATGCCGCACGAGACCGTGCTTGATTCGGAACTTCCATGAAGACGCGCACCATCATCGGGTTAGAGATTCACGTTCAACTCAAGACGAGTACCAAGATGTTCTGTGCGTGCCGTGTCGCCTTTGAGGCACCACCGAACAGTCTCGTTTGTCCGGTATGTCTCGGGCACCCGGGGGCGCTGCCGGTGATCAACCGCCGGGCGTTTGAGTTGTCCGTTGTGGCCGCCCTGGCGATCAATTGCAAGATGGCACCGCTGACGAAATGGGACCGCAAGAGCTACTTCTACCCGGACATGCCGAAGAACTATCAGGTCAGCCAGTATGATCTCCCGCTGGCGACGAAAGGGCATTTCGAGGTGACGCTTGCGGGTGAGGCACACCCGGTTCGGATTAGACGGGCGCATCTGGAGGAGGACGCGGGCAAGAACATCCACGATACCGAATCGGGTACTCTTGTTGATCTCAACCGCGCGGGGACGCCGTTACTGGAGATTGTGACGGAGCCTGATCTGGTCTCGAGTGCGCACGCCTACGCGTTTTGCACGGAGTTGCATCGGCTTATGACCTATCTTGGCGTGACGGAAGGCAACATGAAAAAAGGGCAGATGCGGTTCGAGCCGAACATCAACGTGGCGATTGAGGTCGACGGAAAAGAATATCGAACGCCCATCGCAGAAATAAAAAACCTCAACAGCCTTCGGGCCGTGCGCGATGCCATTTCATTCGAATCGCAGCGTCAGATCGCCGCGTGGACCGACAACCACGATTACGTGCTCGGCACCAAACCGAACGAAAACCGAGGCTGGAACGCCGATCGAGGAGTCACGGAGTATCAGCGGGAGAAAGAGGCGGCCCACGATTATCGCTACTTCCCCGATCCCGATCTCGTTCCGATCCGCGTCACGCCGGAAGCGCTCGAGGGTTATCGCAGCCGGCTTCCTGAGCTACCCCAGACGCGGCGGCTGCGGCTTCAGGCTGATTACGGTTTGACGGCCGACGCCGCGAACACGATCGTTGCAGACCGCGCTACGGCGGATTTGTTCGATGAGATGATCGCAGCCGGCGCGCCGCCTGTTGTGGCTGCCAAACAGTTCGTGAATACCTGGCAAGCGCTGGCCAAGGATCGTGACCGAACGATCGCGGAGTTGGGCGTTTCAGCAGAACGCATGGCGAAGCTTGCGCTGTTAGTGGAGAGCGGCGGAGTCAACAAGACGGCTGCGAACAGGCTCGCGGAGGTGATGATGACGCGGAAGGATGATCCGGATTCGCTGGCCGCAGAGCTCGGTTTGATCTTGGAGCGGGATACCGGTGCCACGGAAGCCTGGGTAAATGAAGCACTGGCCGCAAACGAAAAGGCCGTCAGAGATGCCATGGAACATCCGAAGAAGGCCAAGGCGGCCGTGGGTTTTCTGCGCGGCCAAGTGATGAAACTCTCTGGGGGCAAAGCGGATCCGAAGCTCGTTGGGGAGCTGTTGACACGACGATTAACGGATCTTGCGGACTAACCTCTTACCGGGAGTGACAAACGCCATGGGTGGTACGAACGATCGCCCTGATCCGGACTTTCGCCCCTTGTGACCTGGGGATGGCGGGAGTAGTCGAAATAGGATGCGTCCTTGTACCTGAAGTTGAACGGAAACCGGTATGGTCCTGCTTCCCCATGTTCACCTTTCCCGCACCCACTCCTCGACGATCAGCGCCGGGTGGAGGGTGCATCTGTGACGCAGATCGGTTACGATGTCGTCGGTGCTCTGATTGTGCGTGCGGGTGTTCCCCATCACGCCCATCGGAACATCGTCGTGTGGCCGTAAGCCTCTCAGAGGGCCGGATAGAATAGGCAGAAGGACAACGGAACAGAGGGACGTAGCCCATGAAGCTGCTCGTGTTTATGCTGATGCTGGGATTGGCGTCTTCCATGCTCGGTGCGAGTTGTGCGCCGTCGGAGCCAAACGTCTTGGATCAATTGGGCATGGTCAACGTTTCGATCAAGGGGCAACCCTTCAGACTTTGGATCGCGGATAGTTCGTCAGAGCGAGAACGCGGGCTGATGTTCGTGAAGGCTGAGCAGATGGCCGCCCTGGCGGACGGTACACAGCGCGGCATGCTCTTCAAGTTCGATCGGGAGCAGGAGATGAGCTTCTGGATGAAGAACACCATCATCCCGCTTGACATTGTCTATCTCGACGCTGACGGTGTCGCCTTGTCGATCTACACGATGGAACCGTTCGACACCAGCTACAACCGTTACCCGTCTCTCGAACCGGCTCAATTCGCAATAGAAGTCAACGCCGATGTATTCTCGGACCTCGGGCTTCAGCCCGGCGACCGGATTCAGCTCCCTTAGGTTCAGCTAAAGCACGACCATTCGCCCGCCGACGCAGGGGCATCGGCCCTGATCCGATCACGCCAATCGTATGATGGCCGGGTGTGGGGCCATAGCGTTGAGGTTGCGCGCGCCACATGGACCAGAGTACCCTTCAAGCCACCGGTGATCCTTCGAGTGGGACGCCGACTCTCTCTCCGCAGACTGATGTGGACAGTTCGGTTCGTGCGTTGATTGTATCAGAAGGATGCGACGGGGCCGACCTGACTTCCGTGCTCGACGGGCTTGGATGGCAGACCACAACTACGCCGGATGCCGACGCGGCGGTAGCGGTGCTGGGCCACACACCGGTGGACGTTCTCGTCACGGGGCCGCTACCCAAGCCGGAACAGCTTCTCACATTGTCGAAGCAGAAACAGATTGCGACCGTCATGATCGGTGGTGAGAGCGAACCACCGGCGGGCGCGTCTTCCTTGCTAGTGACGTGCATCCCCACGTATACGTCTCGCGAGGAACTCCGGGGTCGGCTGGCGATGGTGGCGCATTACCGAAGTCAGTTGTGTGGCGTGGAGCGTGAACTCAACAAGATGCAGCAGTTGTCCCATCGACTGAACGATCACTTCCGTGAGGTGGACGAAGAAATGAAACTGGCGGGGCGCTTGCAGCGTGATTTCCTGCCGGACCTGACCGAACCGATTCACGGCGTTCGATTTGCGGCCATCTTTCGACCGGCCACGTGGGTCTCGGGTGACATGTTCGATGTCTTTCGTATCGGTGATCATCACACCGGTGTCTACCTGGCGGACGCCGTGGGGCATGGTATGTCGGCGAGCCTGCTCACCATGTTTATCAAGCGAGCCATCATCCCCGATCGAATGACGTCCGACGGGCACGAAGTATCGCAGCCTTCGGACGTGTTGTCCGCGTTGAATGACGCGCTTGCGGAACAGGAACTGCCCAACTGCCAGTTTGTGACAGCGTGCTATGGAGTCATCGATCATCAGGCACGTACGTTCACCCTGGCACGTGGTGGGCACCCCTATCCGATGCGTTTGGGGCGGGGTGGCGATCTCGAGGAAATCAAGGTCACGGGCGGATTGCTGGGGCTGTTTGTCGGTGCGGAGTTTCCCTCCGTCACCGTGCCACTGGCACCGGGTGACAAAATGGTGCTCTACACGGATGGTATCGAGCATGCCGCGTCGAGCGCGGTTCGAGACACGACCGACGCGGCCGATGCGATCCGGGAATTCATTCGCCCGTTGACGAAGATGCCGATTGGGGCGGGGATGGATCGAGTAGCATCACAACTCCCCGCGACGATCGACGATTCCTTACCGCGAGACGATCTGACGATCTTGGCGTTTGAGATGCCGTACTGACGCTCGATTCTTCGGTCGAGAGAGAATAGCAGCGGGCGCTATTGGTTTTGTTCTTGCTTGGAAAGCTTCTGAACGATCAGACGCCGCTGAACGGTGGCTCCGGGGTCACCCGGACGAATGCGCAACGCTTCGTCACAGAAATGCAGCGCTTCTTGGAAGCGACCCAACTGCGACAGCGTAATCGATATTCCCTGATACGGCTCGAAATAATTGGGGGCGGCGGCGATCGCCCGACGGTAGGATTCGATGGCCTCTTCAGCTTTTTCGTCGAGTGTGAGCGCGTCTCCGCGCTGATACAGCGCCTCGGGGAACCCGGGTTGGATTTCCAGGGCTTTATCATAAAAAGCCACGGCCGCATCATACCGGCCGAGGACTTTAGAGGTTCGGCCCAGCCGGACAAACACCGCGACATCCGCTCTTCCCAACTCGTTCGAACGGTACAGCTCGTCAAACGCCTCTCGGTGGCGGTTTTCTTCGAAGAGCAAATCTCCCAGGTAGAAGTGCGTATCGGGGGCAAGGTCGTCCAGTTCCACCGCCCGTCGAAAGGCCGTTTCCGCCTCCACGAATTCGCCGAGTGATTTGAGCGCTCTTCCGACGCCCAACGGCCCACGGAAATTGTAGGGGCGTTTCTCGGTGACATCACGCCACATCGTCAGGTCGTCCCGGTAGTCCTGATTCCTCATCATCGTGGCATAGGCTAACACTGGTGTGACCAACAGCATCAGCACGCCCGCCAACGGCAGACGCGCACGAGAGTCTTTTCCAAACACTTGACCGAACATCGCATGCACAACCAGGACGACAAGGACCACAACCGCAGCCAGGGGTAGATACATACGCTGTTCAGAAAGTGGATCCAGGTGGGGGATGATGCTTGAAGTCGGTGCGAGTGTAAGAAAAAACCAAACCGCGACAAACCCGAGTGTCGGGCGACGCAGCAACGTCACAATCGTCCACACCAGAATCGCCAGAAAAATCAGAATCGGGACCGAACCGGGACCGAATAACGATCGAACGGGGTTCCAATGGTAATCAACGCAAAGCGATTGGGGCCAGAAAGAGAGCTTAAGATATTGGAGTATCACACCGGGTTGCGTGATGGCGTACTCCCAGGGGGCGATGACGGACGCGTTTCCACCTGCACCGGCCGGTGTCCCGCTCGCATCGAGGAGTTCGGCGGCAACGCCGCTGCCGACCAACACGAGCCAGGTAGCGGCGAGACCGACATACACCCATCCACGTCGTCTGATCAATTGTGAGACAGATCGCGCCAAATATATCCGATCGAACAGCAGAACAACGATCGGTGCCGTGACCATGGTAGCCTTGCTGCCCATCCCCAACGCGCAAGCCGCCACCGCGGCGAGGTACCATGGAAAGCTCTTTTCGCACGTAGCACCGCGGATGATGCCATACATCGTGAGCAGATAGAACAGCGCCATCAAAGAATCGGCTCGATTCGCTGCGTAGCTCACCACTTCCGTCTGCAGCGGGTGTATCAGCCAGAGCAGTGCGCATGCGAACGCAATCCAGGTAGAACCGGAGCCGAAGTGCTCTCGAAGACGGTCCGTGTTCAGTGTTCTTCGTATCACCCCGTAAAGTGTCAGACCGACCAGCACGTGTAGAACCAGACTAACGGCGTGATATCCGAACGCGCCGAGTTCTCCAAAGCCATAATTGAGACCGAACGTGAAATTCGTGATCGGACGGTGCCCGTAAAAAGAGGTGCCGAGTTCCCGTAGTTGCTCATTATGGACGATCTCATCCACATCCCGGAGGACGAACGGGTTTTCGGTCATGTTGGCGTATACCGCTCCTGCGACCAGCGCCATGGCAATGAGTAGCAGGGCGTGCCAGCCGGGGGGAGCCACCGCGATATCCTTGGGCTGTGATGCCTCAATATATTCGGAAACTTTAATCGTCATTTGCGCCCGCCGCCTGTTCGATTACCACACCCACCACCACCGTCGCTCTCACGTCCCTGCTCCTGCTCGCTCTAGTATTAGTATCGAACCCCGACGACGCAAGCAGCCAGTGCCAATGCCACAGGTGTGCAAGACAGAATCGGCGGGACCCCATTCTTTGCCCAAGGCAAAAAGGGGGGGGGGGGAAACGGTGCGATCATGATCCTGATGGGGAATGGAGCCTTGCAAGCGAAGTCCGGAGGACCCACACGAACGCCAAACCGTCAATAGTGTGTTGCACCCATCCCGCAATCCTACTAACCGGCTTGCGGTAGTGCATAGGCCTCTACGGTTCGGATGGGGGTTGCCCGGCTGCGGACAACGCGTCGGCGAGCGCGGTTTTGGCCTGGGGGTGATCTGGTGCTAGCTGGATCGTGCGGCGAAACATATCGGCCGCTTCCTCGTACCGTCCGAGCATGGCCAACCCCCAGCCAAGTTCGAACGTCGCCTCCACGTGATTGGGGGTCAGCGCCAGCGCCTGGCGAAACTCGGCGATGGCAGCACCGGCCTGCTCCTGTCGGATCAGGCTCCATCCGATGTGATAGTGGGTCTCGGCGAGGACGTCACAGCGCGTCTGATCCGTACTTACCTTCAATACGCGACGAAACGAGCGTAGCGATTCCGCATACCGCTTGGCACGCCCCAGTGCCACCGCCAGGCTGTAATGCGCCCGTGCGTTTTGTGGACGCACGATCGTTGCCTGTTCCCATAATTTGATTTCGCTCTTGTAGTCCGCGTTGCGATCAAACGTCCGTACCGCGAGAGCACCGGCCACGAGAACCACGATCACGGTACAGGTGTAGCCAGACCAACGCGAATCCGCACCCACGCGCCGCAGGCTCCAGCGAACCATGCGCGCTACTGCGGCCGCGAGTAATGCAAGTACCGCAGCCAGCGGTAGATACATGCGGTGCTCGAACAACGGGTCGCGAATCGGAATCAAACTGGACGTGGGGGCGAGAATCACGAAAAAGCTCAACCCGGCAAAGCCGGCGCGCGGATGGTGACGACAAGCCCTCACGGCCCACACAAGTAGCGCCAAGACAACGACACCAGGGAACGCCGCGTCGGAAAGCGAAGTCACGAGCGGCCAGCCGTAATCAATGCAAAGTGGACCCGGCCACACCACCAACTGGAGGTAATGTAGCAAAACGCCGGGCTGCGTCAGCAAATAGTGCCATGGGGTGACACCATCAACCGCAAAGCCGACGTTGGCGTGGGGATGCGGCCCCGTCGAGAGAACGCCCGACGTCACGCCGCAGACCACGAGCAGGGAGAGCGTACTTGATAGGGCTACGTAATAGGCAAACCGTTTTCGTAGCGTAACTCGCAAAGACCGCGTCACCACGATCCAGTCGTACAGCAGCACAAGTACCGGGGCCGTCAGCATGACGGCCTTCGTCGCCATGCCCAGCCCGCACGCCGCCACGCTGGCGACCAACCACCAACGGCGTTTTCCCGATCCATCCATCCCGCGGATCGCGGCGTATAGCGTGAACAGGTAACACAACCCCATCAGCGATTCACCTCGCTGGATGACGTACGTCACACTCTGGGTTTGTAGTGGATGGAGCATCCATAGCAGAGCCACCGCAGCCGCAACCCCAATCGAAAGGCCGCCGCCGGTCTCTTGGCCGGCCTTCTCGCGGGGGCGTGCTCCGTTGCCAATGCGCCTCAGCAGCAGAAAGAGCATCAGGCCGGACAGGATGTGTACGACCACGTTGAAGAGATGGTAGCCCGTCGGGTCGAGGCCTCCGATGGCGTGGTTGACCGCCAATGTGAAATCAACGACCGGGCGGCGGCCCGATAGCGTAGTTGACAGAGGGAAAACCGTTTTGATTCGCTCATTCGCGAAAATATGTGGTCTGTCGTCAAAAACGAACGTGGCGGAGAGGCTGTTGCTGTAGGCAGCGGCCGTCGCCAAAGACAACACCACCATTGCAATAATCTTTTTTCCACGGTTAGAGGGGTGCCATCCGACCGGGGACTTGTGACGGGTTGAGTTGCCGGTGGGCATGGCTGCTTTTCGAGTCTTACGAGGTTTCGGCACGGCCCCTGTCCTTCCACCTTATCCGGCAAATGAACGCCTCAGCGCTTTTGTTCGCTCGGACCGATAGCGTAAGTTGAGACGCATTCGCTTTCAATCGCGGTGGTTTGCCACAGCGATCCTCACGCGGTGGGTCATGGCGAAGCGGGGCGTCTTGGCGTTCCGGGCAGTCATCGAGTAAGCTGGCCGCATTGTGGGTCGTGGCACGGGTTTGATGGATAGGGAGGTCTGATGATGCAACACTTTTCTCGCCTGGTGGTTGTCGGTGGCGTCCTCGCACTCGCTGGATGCGATGCGCTTTCGCTGTTCCTGCCGAACACAGTTACCGTATCGCTCATCAACAATGGCACGCTACCCGTTGATGGGCAGCTATTTTACGATTCTGATGAATCGGCACTTGACCTACTCAACGATATCAGTGCGTTAGATAATTTTATTCGCGAATTCGGCGATGAGATTCAGTTTGATCTGGCTGGCGGCGAAACGATGACTTTTACGCGTAGTTGTAATGACCTCCAGGTGATCTTTATTGATGACGCCAACGTTCGTCTCGCCGGCATCGTGACGTCTGACGACAACACCGACCCGATTCGCGAAGGTCAAGACTTCGTTTGTGGATCGACCATCACCTACACCTTTGAGTCCAATGATTTGGGGCTTGGTCTTTCCATCATCACAGACGTTGGTCTCGGCGTGTTGCCGTAGGTGAGGGCCATACCGGGTCATGGCAGTTGCAGTTCGACAATCCGGGCCCGGTGTATACGCAGCGGGGGAGCTTTCTTGCCCATCTTATGGGGCTTGACTGCAAACAAATCCGGACCATCCCTGCGCGAATCGCATTTTTTGAGCTATAATCGGATGGGGCAGGTAGGCGTGTGACGCTGGGTGGGGCGCGTCCGTCGCACCGTATCGCTCCGATCGAGCCATGGCTGAAGACGTTTTTGTCATCATTCCGGCATACAACGAGTCGGCCTGTATTGCGCAGGTCGCACGGGAGGTGCGCGCCGCCTATCCCCACGTCGTGGTGGTTGACGATGGTTCCCACGATGACACGGCCGAAGCAGCCAAACGCGGCGCTACCTATGTCCTACGACACCCGATCAATCGCGGTCAGGGAGCGGCTTTGCAAACGGGTATCACCTTCGCTCTACAGCGTGGGGCGGATTATATTGTGACGTTTGACGCGGACGGTCAGCATCGTGTGGAGGACATCGAAGCGCTTCTCGTGCCGCTCCGTGCGGGAGAGTGTGAGATCACGCTCGGATCGCGTTTTCTTGGCAACGTGGTAGACATCCCTGCGGCACGCTGGCGCGTTCTCAAACTGGCCGTGCTGTTTACGCGGATTGTCAACCGCGTGAAACTCACCGATGCCCACAACGGGTTGCGTGCGTTCTCGCGGCGGGCGGCGCAACAAATAGATATCACGCTAGATCGCATGGCCCACGCCAGCGAGTTGATCGACCAGATCCGCCGATCCGGGCTCGCCTACCAGGAAGTCCCCGTTCAGATACGATATACGGAGTACTCGCTCGCCAAAGGGCAATCGTCGCGCGGCGCGTTTCGGATCGTGCTGCACTACATTCTCGGCAGGGTGTTTCAATGAGCCTCAGCCTTTTTCAGATGATCGCGGTGGGCGTGCTGCTCGTTCTCTTCGCGACTACGGTGTTCGGTGCCATTCGGCGTTGGATTGGTCGCGGCGAGGCCTTTCTGGCTTCTATGGTGTGGATCGCGGGAATCGCCGCTATTCTGTGGCCCGACGCGACCACCGATATTGCAAGGGCCGTGGGTATCCATCGCGGAGCCGATCTGCTTCTCTACTGCGGCAGCGTGGTGGTCATGGTCGGTTTTTTAATGACGTATGTTCGCCTCCGTCGATTGCGCCGTGACGTAACCCTGCTCACACGCAACCTGGCCATTCGCGACGCCCACATCGATGAATCTTCGCCTTCCTCCGAGCAGCAAGCCGATTAGAGGGTCGTACGGGATTGCTATGGTTGAACGAATACATCTTCGCAGAGCCGGTACGCTGAGACCTTCATACCGAGCTGCTGGTATGTGGTGATCGCGTGTTGGTTGTCGTGGTGCACGTAAAGCCGCAGCCCACACACGTCTGCGTGGCTCCGTGCCTCGTCGCGAATGTGCGTGTGAAGTGAACGAAAGACGCCGCGCCGCCGAAACGCCGGATCGACGTACACGCTTTGGATCCACCAGAACCAGCCGTTACGCCAATCGCTCCACTCGCGTGTTATCATGGTCTGCCCAACCACCTGTCCGCCGACCTCCGCGAGGTAGTAGTGGCAACGTTTCGGATCCCCTATCGCTTGGCCGACACCCTTCGCCACGGTCGCTTCATCCAACGTCATCCCCTCGGATTCCGCGGCCAGCGCCAGGTTGAAGCCCACGATCACGCGAGCATCGTCGATCGTCGCGGTACGGATCAGGATGCCGTTGGGCATTGTTGAATCCCTTTCGCCCAGGGTGTTGACTTTCAGTTACTGAGTATTTGCCGCTGCGACCCGTCCGGTGCGAGCAGCCCTTCCCGTGCGTCTTACAGACGCGGCATCGCACGGCAACAGGGCCGAATCCTATGCCCGCGTGCATGAACGCTCAACCATCAATCCGAACGCGTCTCCACACGGACGGACGCTGTCAAATTGGCATGAGCTACGGCCGTATCCCACCCTGGCTGCCAGGGTGGCAGGGCGTCCGTCCTCCAGTTGGCTGCAGAAGAAATCGGTAACCCTATTGCTCTCAAGTGGTTAGAGGTCGTCCTTCCGAGCCATTCGTGTGGACCGAGAATTGCACATTACCCAGCGGCCTGGGGTCCAGGCGAACACTACGTGACGGGTAGGACCCTACGAGTGGCCTTGCGGAGTGAATCACCGGTCTACTGATTGGCCGGCTGAACAGAATAGATGGGCGAACGGTTTTCGCGTACTGAGGAGACGAAAATATGGCGGTCAAGCAATTGGCCTTCGAGCAGGAAGCTCGAGAGAGCCTACTGGCTGGCGTGGAGAAATTGGCGAGCGCCGTGAAATCGACGCTTGGCCCGCGCGGTCGAAACGCGGTGTTGGACAAAGGTTGGGGTGGCCCCACGATCACGAAGGACGGCGTTAGCGTCGCCGAAGAGATCGACTTGGTTGACAAAACCGAGAATATGGGCGCGCAACTCGTTAAGGAGGCGGCTAGCAAGACGAGCGAGGCCGCGGGTGACGGTACTACTACGGCTACCGTTCTGGCAGAGGCATTTTTCAAGAATGGTTTGAAAAATGTTGCTGCGGGTGCCGATCCATTCGCGCTGACGCGCGGTATGGACGTGGCCGTTCGGAAGGTCGTTGACCAGTTGGAGGCGTTGTCGCGTCCGGTTCGCGTGGGCAAGCGTGATGAAATCGTGAACGTCGCCAAAATTTCAGCGAATAACGATGAGGTCATCGGTAAACTGCTTGCCGAGGCCTTTGACAAGGTTGGCAAGGATGGCGTGATCACGGTGGAAGAGGGAAAGACCTCGGATACCGTGATCGACGTGGTTGAGGGTATGCAATTCGACCGCGGTTTTCTGTCGCCGCATTTCGTAACGGATCAAAACGCGGTCACGTGCGATCTGAGCAAAGCGTTCGTGTTGATTCACGAGGAGAAAATCAGCAGTGTGCCCAAGCTCGTGCCGTTGTTGGAGAAGGTGGCCAAGGCAAAGCGTCCGCTGCTCATCATCGCTGAGGATATCGAAGGTGAAGCGCTGGCGACGCTCGTGGTTAACAAGCTACGCGGCGTGCTGGATGTTTGTGCGGTCAAAGCGCCGGGTTATGGTGATCGCCGAAAGGCCATGCTCGAGGATATTGCCGCGCTGACAGGTGCAACCCCCATCTTCAAGGATCTCGGTACGGATCTGGAAAAGGTGTCGATTAGCGATCTTGGTCAGGCCAAGAAGATTCACGTCGATGCAAACAACACCACCATCGTCGAAGGAGCCGGTACAACCGAAGCCATTAAGTCGCGTATCGCGCAGATCACTATGGAGATGGAGGCTTCTACGTCTGACTACGACACCGAAAAGCTTCAGGAACGAAAAGCCAAGCTCGTCGGCGGTGTGGCCCAGATCAACGTGGGGGCCGCTACGGAAACCGAACTGAAAGAGAAGAAGGCTCGCATCGAAGACGCTCTGCACGCCACGCGTGCGGCCATTGAGGAGGGTATCGTCGTGGGCGGCGGTGTCGCCTTGGTTCGCTGTATGGATGCGTTCGATAGCATCAAGCTCAAGGGTGACGAGAAGACGGGGGCGGCCATTGTTATTGATTCGTTGTCGGCCCCGCTTCGTCAGATTGCGGCCAACGCCGGTTTCAATCCGGGCGTGGTGCTGCACAAAGTGATGGAAAAAAGCGGGTCGTTCGGTTTTAACGCCGACATGGGAGAATACACCGACCTGATGAAGGATGGGGTGATCGATCCGACTAAGGTCACCCGGTGCGCGATTCAGAATGCCGGCAGCGTTGCCCGTATTCTCTTGAGCACCAACGTCTGCATCTCAGAAAAGCCGACGGAAGACACCGACGGTGATGAGGGCATGGGCGAGGACATGGATTACTAGACGCGACGAAAGATCGCGTGCCATTTTGGAGATACGAAAACATGGCAACGGCAACGGCAACAAAAAAGAAATCAAAGATCAAGTTCCGACCGATGGATGACCGCGTCGTGATCGACGTGTGTGAGTCGGAGGATACCACCTCCGGTGGGATCATTCTTCCCGATTCCGCTCGTGAGAAGCCGCAGCGCGGCAAAGTCATTGCGGCCGGTCCGGGCAAGCTGCTTGACAGCGGTGAACGCGGCGAGATGGACGTGAAGATTGGTGATGAAGTGTTTTACGGGCGTTATGCAGGCACCGAGGTAGATCTCGACGGTGACTCGTTCGTGGTTCTTCGTGAGAGTGAAATACTGGCCGTGGTGAACTAGGGTGGGCCGGGCGTCACAAGATCGCGCCCGATCATGCTTCAGGTTTACTACCGACCAATCAGGAGAAGTTTCATGGCAAAACAAATGATGTTCTCTCAGGAAGCGCGACAGCAGGTTCTTGAGGGACTGACCAAGCTAGCGGATGCCGTCAAAGTGACGATGGGACCGACCGGACGCAACGTGATCCTGCAGAAGTCATTCGGCTCGCCGCGCGTCACGAAGGACGGTGTCTCGGTCAGCAAAGAGGTTGATCTGCCGCAGCCGTTTGAAAATATGGGTGCCAAGCTCATCAACCAGGTCGCCTCGAAAACGAGCGATGAGGTTGGTGACGGCACCACGGCCGCGACAGTGCTTGCGGAAGCTATTTTTCGTGAGGGGTTTAAGGCGGTATCGGCCGGCACCAACCCCCAGGCGATCAAACGCGGCATCGAGAAAGCGGTATCCACGGCCGTCGACGCGATTCATGAGATGTCGGTCAAGGTGAAGTCGAGCCAAGACCTCGCCAAGATCGCCACCATTTCGGCCAACGGTGATGAAGCCATTGGCAAGCTGCTCGCCGATGCATTTGATGCGGTAGGCGTAGACGGCGTGGTGGAGATCGAAGAAGGCAAGTCGTTCGAGATGGAGAAAGAAGTTGTCGAGGGTATGCAGTTCGACAAGGGCTTCCTGTCTCCGTACTTCATGTCCGACCCCGGCTCTCTCGAATGCGTTCTGAAAGATGCCGCGATCCTGGTGTACGAAAAGAAAATATCGAACCTTCGATATTTTCTTCCACTGCTGGAGAAGGTTTCCTCCGCCGGGCAGGCGCTTCTCGTCATTGCGGAAGATGTCGAGGGCGAAGCGCTGGCCGGTCTTGTCGTCAACAAGATCCGCGGCGTGCTCAACTGCTGTGCGGTGAAGGCACCCGGTTTTGGTGATCGCCGTAAGGCCATGCTCGGCGATATCGCCACGCTCACCGGTGCGACTTTGATCACGGAGGACCTCGGCATCAAGCTTGAGACGATTGGTCAAAAGGAACTCGGAACCGCGAAGAAGATCGTCGTCACCAAAGACACCACGACCCTCATCGAAGGAGCCGGCAAGAAGTCCGAGATCAAGGCCCGGTGCGAACAGATTCGCAGCCAGATCGAAACCACCAAGTCGGACTACGATCGAGAAAAACTGCAAGAGCGCCTGGCCCGTCTGACGGGGGGCGTGGCCGTGGTTCGTGTCGGCGGTGCCACGGAGATTGAGGTAAAAGAGCGCAAAGACCTCGTGGATGATGCGTTTCATGCCACCAAAGCGGCAGCCGAAGAGGGTGTCGTTCCCGGTGGCGGTGTGGCGTTGCTCCGTACGATTCCCGCGGTCGAGCAGGTTCGAGGCAAGGTTCGCGGCGATGAAAAAATCGGCGTTGATATTATCCTGAAGGCGCTTCGGGCACCGGCCTTGCAGATCGTTGAAAACACGGGTCGTGAGGGCGCTGTGGTCGTCGATCAGATTCTCGACAAGTCCGGCGCATTTGGCTTTGATTCTCGCAAGGGCGAGTTCATGGACATGACCAAGTCCGGCATTATTGACCCGGCCAAGGTTGTTCGGATCGCTCTGGAGAGTGCGGCCAGCGTATCAGGACTGCTACTTACGACTGAGGTTCTCGTCACTGATCTTAAAAAAGATGACGAGGCGAAGAAAATCCCCAACGCCGTCCGATAGGAACGGTGCGTGATGGATCTTCATGTTGCGCGGAGGGCGGGCCAAAGTGTCCGCCCTCTGTTCATCGTGCTCCAGTGGTATTGGGTGTCGGGATTGCGAGTGCCGTTTTCAATAGACCGGCTTTTGTTCTTTACCCTTTGCCGAGGGGGATTGAGGGAGAACGCCCCCACTGGGAATGCTTGCTCTCTGCCGCTTCTCGTGTGTGAAGATGCGCGGCTGCGGGTCTGTTGAGAAACGTCTCCAACTGTCTCCAACTGGTGACGCGGCACTGATCGAGTGGATTGGACACACGAATGGGTAGGGATGCGACGTGAGCGGCGCGAAGCAAGATTATTACGACGTGCTCGGTGTGGCGCGGGATGCCACGCCCGATCAGATCAAAAAGGCCTACCGCCGGCTCGCGCATAAGTACCACCCGGACCGCAACAACGACGCGGGTGCCGAAGAGAAATTCAAGGCCGCAGCCGAAGCCTACGAGGTGCTGGCTGATTCCGCCAAACGGCAGCGGTACGATCAGTATGGCCATGCCGGGCTTCGTGGTGCGGGTGTTCATGATTTCTCGCACATGGGTACCGAAGACATCTTCTCGATGTTTACCGATATCTTCGGCGGTGGAGGAGGCGGGCGACGACGGTCGCGCGGGGCCGACCTTCAGACGCAGGTGGAAATCACCATGCACGAAGTGCTCACGGGGACCGAGCGATCCATCGAGTTCGCCCGTGAGGATCTTTGCGATCATTGCGGCGGGAGCGGTGCGGCACCCGGATCGAAGCGGCAGACTTGCTCCACCTGCGGCGGTTACGGACAGGTGGAACAGACCGGCGGATTGGGCTCGCTTTTTGGTCGCGTGATTACCACTTGTCCCCACTGTCAGGGTCGCGGCTCAAGCATTGTCACCCCCTGTACCAACTGCCGGGGCTCGGGGCGTGTGATGAAAGAACGGATCGTCACGGCTCAAATCCCTCCGGGTATTCATGACGGGCAGGCGATTCGTGTCCGTGGTGAGGGCGAGCCCAGTTCCGATGGCACGACAAGGGGCGACCTGCACTGCTATGTGCGCGTCAAGGAGCACACCTTCTTTCGACGTCACAACAACGACATCGTATGCGATATGCCCATCAGCTTCACGCAGGCAGCCCTCGGTGCCACAGTGGAGGCACCGACCATCGAAGGCAAGGCCGAAGTTCATATTCCGCCCGGCACGCAGCATGGGCAGGTGTTTCGACTCAACGGTATGGGCCTGCCGGATATTCGCACGAAGCGCCGCGGCCACGAACTCGTCCAAGTGCTCATCGAGATACCGAGTAAGCTCAACAAGCAACAGAAGGCACTCCTTCGTGATTTTGCGAAGACAGAAGATAAGTCCGTACTACCCGAGTCGAGCGGATTCTTTGAGAAGCTGGTCAACTACATCAGCGGATTAGCGGATGGCTAGCGTGAGGAGGGCTCTATCGCACCATGAAAAAAACTAAACGAAAAAAAAACGGCAAGAAGCATCAAGAGACTACGACGAATGATGAGCAACGGTCGACGATAGTGGAGCCGGACCCGCAGGGCCAACCCGACACGGCGGACGCAGACGTGGCTGTCGACTCGGTCGAACCGGTAGACCCGATGGCCGAGCTTCAGCAGCGCGTTGCCTCTTTGGAAGATGCATTGCTTCGTGCCAAAGCGGATTACCAAAACCTGTTGCGGCGCTCGGCCACCCAGCAGGCTGACGCCGTTCGTTACGCCAACGCCGAGCTGATGAAATCACTCATCATCGTGGCCGATGACTTTGATCGCGCTATAGCCGCAAGTTCCGACACGGATGACCCGGCTGCAATGATCGACGGGATGAAACTGGTCTACGACAACTTTACGAAAGCACTGCGAGATCACGGATTAGAATACGTTCCGGCGTTACACGATGCGTTTGACCCCGCGATTCATGAGGCCCTTCTGCACCAACCGACCGACGCGCACGAGCCGAACATCGTGGTCGAGGAGGTTGCGAAGGGCTATCGCCTTCGAGACCGCGTGATTCGACCGGCCAAGGTGGTCGTGTCAAAGGCGAAAGATGATCCAGTGGAAAGCGGTGCGTAAGGCTTGATTTCATACAGCGCTACGCCTGCTGAATCGGAGTGTGTTTGCTATGCCAACCTATGAGTACGAGTGCGTGGAATGCGGGGCCGTCGTCGAGATCGTCCAGCCCATTACGGAAAGCCCTCGCAAACGGCTACGCAAGGGTGATCCGAAGCCGTGCGGGTGTGGCGGTCGCGTGCGTAGACGCATCGGGACGGGGGCCGGTATCATCTTCAAAGGGCCTGGGTTTTACGAAACCGACTACCGCAGCGAATCCTACAAAAAAGCTGCCGAGGCCGACAAAGAGGCCGCCACCAAGAGCACGGACTCCTCTGACAAATCCGCCAAATCCACCAAGAGCGACAAGAAGGAAAGCAAGACGCCGGCCAAGAAGGAACCCAAGCGTCCCGCAAAGAAGAAGTCCAAGTCCGGGTAGCGCGGGTTGTTCTTTCATCACAAGGTGAAAGTTGACCAGACGAAGGCCGGACGAATTCTGAGCCTATCACAGAGCCCCCTGTACCCGTCGGTACAAGGGGCTCTTGGTGTCTGGTCTAATGCTGGGGCCACGTCTTCGTCGCTGACCCAGCTACGGCAGGCAGGCCGCCGGATCAGGGAGGGGTACGCCGTTCCACGGGTCCAGGGACGCCGCTCCGTTGAGCAGGTCAATAACCATCAAGATGTCCGGTGCGCCGGCCACACCACTGCGATCGACGTCAGAGCTGTAGCTTCCCCAGGGGCAGTTGCCCGAGAGGTTGACGCCGTTGAGGCAGTCGATGACGGCCAGGATGTCGCCCGGTCCTGTGGCGGTGTCGGCATTGACGTTACCCGGACTGGACGTGAACACGCCGGTAGTTCCGTTGGTCGTGTAAGTGACAGTCGTGGCCGCGCCGGGCGTCATGGGTCTGGCGAGCACTAATGTGTAACTCCCGAGACCGTTATCGATAACGCTGGCGACGCTGTTGGGCGTGCCGGCCACCGCGGTTTCACAGAGCGACCAACATTCGGGAAGGTCGGCTCCGACCGGTGCCGTGACGTTGAGCCGGTCGATAGTGAGTAGCGTGCTCGGGTCGCCGGCAACGTGAGGCGTACCGGCGTCGACCACGCGGTTCGGTGGATCAACGAAGGTCACGACACCGTCAGGGCAGCTCGTGCCGCAGAGGCTTTGACACAACAGCTCCGCACCGCAGCCGTTGCCGTTAAAGCCGATGGAGGAACAGGCGCTGTCCCATTCCACATCGCAGCAAAACGAATCACAGGCGCAGACGGCCGAGCAACAGGACGTGTCGTTACAGCCAGTGAGCTGGGTTCCATCCTGCGCATTGCAGCAGTCAGCGTCACCGGGGCAGTTGGCCGCACCACAAGTGATCGAAAAGGCACCGGGTCCGCCCGATGCACCGGCGTAGGTGCCGATTCGGATGAGGTACTGATTGCCGGTGATGCTGTTGAACGTCGTCCGCGATTGGACTCCGCATCCGTCGTCATCGCAGTCAAGCAACGTGGCATCGGACGGCGTCCCGCAACCGTCATATACGGCGATCTTCGTGTCTACGATGGTTCGATTGCAGGTTTCGACAAAGACGGTTGACGTACACGGCGCGGTCCAGCAGTACCAGACATCGTTTGCGATCGTGCGATCGTTAAAGTCGGCGCACGAGTTGTGTGTCGGCCCGTCCATCGACGCGAGCGTATTGTCGAAGGCGAAAACATCTGAACTCCCCGGGGGGGCAGTGATCGGCTCGGCGTTGGCATAGTCATCGTTGGGCGGACGTCGTGTGCAGGCGTTGGCCGCACGGTCTGCGCAGTTTTGGTCCCAGATATCTGTCATACAAAAGGAGTCGATCGCCCCGACTTCCGCGCAGCAGAAGGGATCATCACATCCGGGCGTACCGTTGGCAGCGAAGCAGCCTCCTGTTTTGTTCTGGCAACCGTCACAGGTGCCGCCGCGTCCGCATTCGGCGTCTGCCAGACACGCACTGCCCGGTGCGGTTCCGCCGGTGCAGGTGTTTGAGGGGCAAGCCCCACCGATGTCGCCGCATAGCACCCCGAGATCAACCGAACCGCCCATCGCGCCACACTGACTAATGGTGGTGTCAGTACAGACGAACGTGCCCGGTACGAGCGTATTCTCCACACAACAAGCATGCGTGCCACACGGCGGGTCGAAGAGAGCGGTGCTGCATGTTTCACCGGCGATCCAGTTACCGGGACACTCGACTTGACTTACGCCATCCGTGCATGTGCCGGTCGTACTATCGCAACAAGCGCCGACCGTCGGTACACCCCGGCACCACACGTTCGCACGGAAGCTACCGGCGGCCGCACAGGTGGCTCCACCCGGACAACCCGTAGGATCAAAGCCGCCAAAAAATGCGGTGTTGGACCAGATGCCAAGCCCGAAAGCATCGTCATTGAATATGGCAAAAAGATCTTCGCTGAAGCCCACCTTAGCGGGACCGCCGAGTAGCGGACCGGAGTCGGAGTTGAGGGTGTTGGCCGACGCACCCGGCGCACTGGTCGAAAGCACGACCCAGAACTGCTCCGGCAGCATGACCCCGGGGGGCACACTGACGAGGAGCCGGTGGGGGAGAAGATCCGAATCGATGCCGAGAAAATCTTGTGCCGTGCCCGCGATGAGACCGGGTGCTCCGGCCATCGGTTGGTCATCGGCGATGGTGGTGGGGTCACCGGGGTCGTTGAGTCGAAGCTCCACGTGGGCATCAAAGGTGGGGGGGGCAGTGAGACCACCTCCCGTGACGAAAACATCAAAGCCGAACAGTTCGCAGGTCGAGCCCGGCTCCAGATGAATGTCATCCGCCCAGAGTACCTGCTCATTGAGGGAGTTCAGATCGATCGGGTTGAAAAAGCCGGTGTCAAACGTATTGGCATAGCCACGGAAGTTTCCGGGGCAGCCTGCGGTACATGTCGCGCCCGGAGTGAAGAGTCCATCGCGACAGGTTGCGGCCGACCCCTCGGTGCATGTGTCAAAGCTGGTGCCGCTACAGCAGGTTCCCGGGGTGCAGGGATCGGGTGAACACGACGAAAACGGGCCACTGAAAAAGCCGAGACAATCGGCTTCGGTGGTTTGTGAGCAGCTCGTACCGGTGCAGCAGGCACCCAGTGGTGCTTGTGGGAGATCGCAGTTGACCGTGGCCAAGAATCCGGCGTACGGATCTCCCTGAAACCACAAATTGCTAGCGCAAGGGACCCCGAGACCGAACGGGTTGGTCACTGAAAAGACATCGGCGGTGAATCCGACTTCCGATTGCGCGCCGACGGGCCACCCCGCGTCGGGAGAGGTAAACGTGGCGGTGAGCCAGGTCGACTCGGGCAGGGGAACGGCCGTTGCCAGCGTGACTTCCAGCAGCCACGCGTCGAAACCCGGAGTGGGCCCACGGGGGCTTGGCTGAAGTCCGGTGAAGGTTTGTTGGGTACCGGGAATCGGAGCCGACGTAGGATCGCAAGGGTCTCCGTCCCAGAACTCCACCGTAGTGTCGAACATGAGCGAGCCTTGTGCGGCTGCAACGGTGATGTTGTAGTAGGTCATCTGGCATGCGCCGCTGGCCAGAGTGATGTCATCGCCCACGCGTTCGCCCGGGCCGGGTTTGTAGAGCGGAGAGCTGGCCGCGCTGTTCTGGTACACGGTGAATCCCGGCGGCACGGCGGCCGCGACGCCGTTGGATGCACTGATTTTTGTAATGGTGTCAAGACGCACTGAGGTTGAGTCCAGACTTACGGCGCTGGTGTTTTTTGAGGATGCCGTGGAGACGGTCTTGGGAGCTGATACGACGACCCTTTTCTGCGATGAGGGTGAAAGTTCCGTTTGTCCCCATGAAGGCTGCGCGGCTGCGATGGCAATCACCCCGGCGAGGTAGACATTCACCCGCGGTCGGTTCTTCCAGGTTCGGTTCTTACTGTTGTTGCGTCCTAACACGTTGGCTCCTCCGAGAAAGCAGTGGTATGCCTCATCGAGCATGACTGTTCATGTGCGGGAGAAGGTCGCGCCGTACCATTGAGTCGCATTGACACCCCACACCCCCTGTGGCGATCGAAATGACCGTATCCCGTCGCCCATGACGAAGAGCGGCCGACACACTGCTTGAGGTTGGTACTCGTTCCCCCCTCGGCTCGTTGCCCCTATGGCCAGACCGCTCGCCCCGTATGATAGGGGGGCAAACTGACCGTAGTAAAGAGCCTGACGCACTTTTAGGAAGCTCTAAGGTGATGAGGAACTTTGCGTGGAGGCGTTGGCTGCGGTTCGCAGGATTATCGGTGCGCGGTTTGGTCCGAATAGGGTTTGGTGCAAGCGTGTTTCGCGAACGGTCACGGCTATCGGGCCGAATTGGCGGAGCCTGTGCTGACGGGTGTGGGCACGGGAGGTGTGTGGCGGGTGTTGACTCATAACGAGGACAATGAGACGCTGAGCCTTCGGTGGGGTGATTGGTAGAAGGAGCCGAACGAATGGACAATGAACATCGGACCGTGATGGACACTCTGGCCAACCATCGGTCGGTACGCAGTTTTTCGGAGGAACCCATTACCCAGGAGACGGTCCGTTCTCTGGTAACTGCGGGGACCCGCGCCTCCACGTCGAGTAATATGCAAGCTTATACGGTGATTACTATCACCGATGGGGATCAGAAAGAGCGGCTGGCCACCTTCTGCGGCGACCAGAAACAGATCCACGAATCCGCCGCGTTTTTAGTGTTTTGTGCGGATCTTCACAAGTTGACGCTGGCTTGCCGGATGCATCAGGTGGAAACCACTGCGCCGGGGGAGGTCGAAGCACTGCTGGTGGCCGTCGTGGATACCGCGTTGGTGATGCAAAACGTGGCGGTTGCGGCGGAGTCGCTCGGGTATGGCATCTGCATGATCGGGGCGATGCGTAATCAACCGGCGGAAGTGGGAGAGACGTTGGCATTACCGAAACACGTGATGGCCATCTCCGGCATGTGTATCGGTCGACCGGCCGAGGTGGGAGAAGTGAAGCCAAGATTGGGCTTGGGCGCGACGCTGCACGTTAATCGGTATCGACCGGACGAGGCATTGGAGCCGCTCCTGAAGTCGTACGACGACACGCAGGCACAATGGTACCAAGACCGGGGGATGCATGTGCGCGATCCTCGCTGGACGTCCGTGATGAGTCGTCGTCTGCCCGGGGTGGAGAAACGCCGATCGGTGCGACGGTATTTGCGTGAACAGGGTTTCCTCGCCGACTAGCTTGGACAATATGTCGATCACATCAGTCGATTGATACATCCATCTCGGCCTGATTATTCGGACGCGACGCTACTGGTTCAGATCATGGCGTTTGCCGAAATGTAACACTGGTGTCATAAGATGGCCCGGATAGCACCCGTTGTGTGCTACCCTTGCAACTTGATACCGAACCTGAGACGATGCCACTCCGAGGCTGGACGCGCCACTCCGAGGCTGGACGCGTCGTGGGCGAGCACACGCCCTGCGTTGGCGCACGTTATCGAGACGGCGAAGTACGGTGGTCGTCTCCGCGCGCGGCCGGTCAGTCATTACGTCAAAAATATCCTGGACGTTTCGTATGAAAGCTATTGAAGTTACGCTTCGCAATCCATATCTGGTCGTGGTGCTGGTGTTGGCAACGACTGTCGTTGGTTTGCGCGCATTGCGGGATATCCCCGCCGATCTTCTCCCGCAGTTCGAAACCCCCGCCGTTCAGATTGTCTGCTTCTACCCGGGTATGCCCCCGAAAGTGATGGAAAAGGACATCATGAGCCGGCTCGAACGATGGACCGGTCAGTCTGTGGGCATCGAGCATCAAGAGGCGAAGGCGATGCTCGGCGTTTGCGTGGTGAAGGACTTCTTTCGAGAAGACATCAGCTTCGATACAGCCATGTCGCAAGTGACCTCCTATGCGATGTCCGACATGTTCTATCTGCCTCCGGGCACGATTCCGCCGATGGTCATGCCGTTTGACCCCACAGCGTCGGTGCCGCTCTGTTTGGTGAGTGTGTCCAGCCCGACGATGTCCGAGAAAGAACTCTACGACGTCGCGTATTACGAATTGCGAAATAAGTTGCAGGCGATTCAAGGTGTGATCGCACCGGCGGTGTATGGCGGCGTGCTGCGGCGCGTGCTCGCGTATGTCGACCCGATGAAGTTGGCCGCACGCGGGCTGTCACCGATGGATGTCGTCAATACACTCAACAGTCAGAGTGTGTTCATTCCGACGGGCAACGCGAAGATCGGAGACATCGACTATCAGATTGTGTCCAATGCGATGCCGGACACCGTCGCCGAGATGAACGATTTTCCGGTGAAGGTCGATGGCGATTCCGTCGTCTTCATGCGCGATGTCGGGTCGGTGGAAGACACGAACCAGATTCAATCGAACAAGGTGCGTATCAACGGAAAGGCGATGGCGTACATTCCGATCTATCGTCAACCCGGTGCCAACACGCTGGCGATCGTGTCCTCGATCAAGAGCAAGCTGCAACGGATCAACGCGCAGCTCCGAGAGGAAAAGAAAGAGGCGCAAGACCTCGTGCTTGGCGTGGTGATGGATCAGTCCACCACGGTCAGCAGGTCGATCGACTGGTTAACCATTTCGGCCGTGCTCGGGGCGGTGCTGGCCGGGTTGATCGTGTTCGTCTTTCTCCGAAGCGTACGGCTCACATTTATCGTATTGCTCGCGATTCCGCTTTCCATCCTCGCCGCGCTGATCGGCTTGTTTTATACGGGGGATACGATCAACAGCATGACACTCGGTGGACTGGCGTTGGCGATTGGTATCCTGGTCGATCAATCCATCGTCGTATTGGATAACATCGTCCGTCATCGGCACATGGGTAAATCCAGCATGCAGGCTGCCCAGGAGGGTACGGTCGAGGTGGCGCTACCGGTGTTGGTTTCCACGATCACGTTCATCGTCGTGTTTTTCCCGGTGGTGTTTTTGACGGGCATACCCCGGTTTCTTTTTGAGCCTCTGGCGATGACGGTGGTGTTCGCGGTGATCGCCAGCTATCTGATTGCGATGCTGGTCATACCGTCGCTGGCCGCCAAGCTGCTCCAGAGCGAAAAAACCGTCAAGGCGGAAAGCAGTGCCGGCTCGGCTCGCCGATCTGCATTCGAGACGTGGTTGGATCACGTGCTGTCGGCGCGGTATCTCGTCGTGGGTGGGGCGTTCGCCTTATTGGTGGTGGCGGCGTTTGTGGCTACGACCAGTATCGGGCAGGAGCTGTTCCCGCCGGTCGATTCGAATCAGTTTACGATCAACGTCAGGTTGCCCTCCGGCACGCGTATCGAAAAAACGGAAGAGGTCGTGGCCGAGATTGAAGGTACTATCATGGATTTCACGGGTAAGCCGGACCCGGACCCCAAGAACGAGCAGGATCCCGCCTCGAATCTCCGCATCCTGATTTCCAACATCGGCGTGCTGATGGATTGGCCTGCGGCCTATACGCCCAACAACGGGCCGATGGATGCATTCATCTTGGCACAGTTGAAGGGCAAGGCCGATCACCCCAATACGTTTGAGACGGTGGACACGCTACGCGAACGCCTTGGCCGCGAGTTTCCTCATGTCAACTTTGCGTTTGATACCGGAGGTATGATGACCGCCGCCATGAACTTCGGGTTGCCTTCTCCTATCCAGGTGCAGGTTCGAGGCAGTGATTTGAAGATTTCGGAAGAAATCGCCAAGGAGTTGTACGAGATTGTTCTGGGTGTGCCTGGTACGACCGACGTCCGCATCGCTCAGCGCATGGACTATCCGCAGATTGGAGTGGAGACGGACCGCGTGAAGGCCGCCCAACTCGGCATCACCCAGGAGGATGTCATCAAGAATGTGGTGACGGCCTTGAATTCGAGCATCGGCTTTGATCCCGCGTTTTGGATCACACCCAGCGGTGGGCATTATTTTATCGGTGCGCAGTACCCCGAGTCGAGCATCGACTCGCTTGAAACACTGCGCGATATTCCCATATCCGGTCCCAACAGCACGCAACCGACGCCCTTGCGTAACATCGCCTCTTTCTACCGATCCACGGGACCGGCCGTCATCAATCATCATAACATCACCAAGGTGATTGACGTCTTCGCTAACGTGGCTACCGGCGTGGATACCGGCTCGGTGGCGGCGGAGATTGAGAGACGAATCGCCGCGTCCACGAAGTTGGCCCCAGAGCCGAAAACGGATGAGCGTGGCAGTTTCTACGTAGTTCAGGGTGATTACGCAGGCCGGGGTTATTCGTTCAAGATGAAGGGCGAGACGGAGACGATGCGCAGCGCCTTTACCCAGTTTTCCGGTGGGCTGATGATCGCGGCGATGCTCGTATATCTGGCGATGGTCGCGCAGCTTCGTTCCTTTACGGTTCCGTTTGTGATCGTGCTGTCAATCCCCTTGGGGTACGCCGGCGTGGTCGCGGCGTTGAAGTTGACCGGGACCAATCTGAGCATTCCAGCGTTCATGGGTATCATTATGATCACCGGCATTGTGGTGGAATACAGCATTATATTGCTTGAATTTGCGAACCAACGGGTACGCGACGGGTTGAGCGTTCGTGACGCAATCAAAGACGCGACTTGGGTGCGCCTGCGACCCATTTTGATGACTTCGCTGACCACCTGGCTCGCGTTGATACCGATGGCGTGGGGGGCGGCTGGAGGAGAGGCCAACGCCCCGCTGGCACGGGCTATCATCGGCGGCGTGTTGGTGGCGACGGCACTATCGCTTGTCGTAATTCCCTGCATGTACCTGATTGTCAAACGCGACTCGACGAAAGGCACGGTGAACGCATGATAGTGGTGCCACCTCTAATGGGAGCCATAGCGATGGATCGTACAAAGACACAAAAGCTACGACACAACATGTACCCCATCGTGTGGGCGGCGGCTTTTGGGTGCGGCGTCATGGCGGGCACGGCCGACGCACAGTCGACCGTGCAGGCGCAGGTCGTGACGCCGGTGAACCAGGCGATCACGCGACAGGTCACACTTCCTGGGACGCTGATTGCCGAGGCACAGGCAGACCTCTACGCCAAGGTGAGCGGGTACGTGTCGGAAGTGAAGGTGGATATTGGAGATCGAGTGACTGCGGGTCAGGCTTTGTTGACCATCGACGTACCGGAGTTGATCGAGGAAATCCGCCAGGCCAAAGCGGTAGTAGCATCCAAAGAGGCGACCGTGCGTGCCTATGGGGCCAAAGCGTCGCAGGCGATGCGCGCGGTGGAAACGGCCCGAGCAGAGGTCCAACGCTACGCCGCGCAGCGCACACTCGATCAATTGAACTTGAAGCGGTTCGAGGAGCTTCGTGCGGGAAACGCTGCGCCGCAGCAGGCGTTGGACGAAGCGATCGGTGCGCTAGCGGTAACCGATGCTCAGTATCGAATGGCGGAATCCCAGGTTGCGGGTGCCTTGGCGTTACAGTCGGGCGTTGACGCCGACACGGATGTCGCCCGGGCCGATGCGCGGGTGGCCGTGGCCGCGCACGCACGGATGCAGACTCTGGCGAAATACGCCACGGTGGTGGCACCGTTCGAGGGCGTGCTGACCATACGAAACGTGGATCCGGGAGCGTTTGTGCGTTCCAGTGCGGAAGGCGCGACGACACCGGTTCTTCAGATCATGAACACACGCCGGCTTCGTGCGGTGTTGGACGTGGCGGAAGTGGATGCGCCGTTCGTTCACCCCGGTACCAAAGTAGACATCGACATCGGGTCGTTGGACCGGTCGGTTCCGGTGGCGTCCGTATCGCGCACGGCTGGGGCCATCCGGCCAGACACACGTACGATGCGGGTAGAGGTGGATCTCGACAACACCGACGGTCTGCTCTCTCCCGGGATGTATGTCGGAGCGACGTTGACGTTGGAATCGAAAGCCCACGCGACATTGATCCCCTCCAAGGCGATCCGGACTATAGCTTCGGAGACGGTGGTGTTTGTCATCGATCAGGGGGTGGCGCGGTCGGTACCGATCACGATCGGATATGACGATGGCATCTGGGCGGAGATCGTCTCCGGACTGACCGAGACGGATCAGGTCATCACCGCGGCAAGCGGGGCGATTATCCCGGGCTCGCGCGTGCGTGCGGTTTCAGCGGGGTCGTAGCGATTGTGGAGACGTTCATGAAACGCCCTGTCAACATATGGCACCGAGCCGTGGCTCCCTTTCTGTTCTCGCTCGCAGCGGCCAGCCTCACGTCGGGTTGTGCTTCGCACGAGCCGGCGATCGTGCCTGATCGGCCTGACATCACACCCGTCCGTATTGACCGTGGTTTGCCTTCGCTATCGCTGAGTTCCAAGTCGATCCGTCCGATGTTCACGGAGTTGCTTCCTGTGGACGCGGCGACGGTGGCTGCGCTCGCCGTCGGGAACAATCTGGACATACGCTTGGCACGTGAGGCTGTCGCAGAGTCGGAGGGGAATGTGGAGAGCACCATCGGTGCCGCGTTTCCGGTGATCGTGCCGACAGCCATCTTCGAGCATGTCGAAGGTGCCGTTCGAGCTACCGAAGGTGATATCGTGGGCGTGAAGTTTGATACCTTTAGTCCTTCCGTTGCGATTCAGTGGGTGATCAATCCCGGTCGAGTTATCGCCAACATCGCGGCGGCGAGGAAACGGTTGTCGGCAGCCGAATTCACCGCCAAAGCTGTCGTTGCGGAAACGTTACGACGTGCCATTGTCGAGTTTTACACGTTGGCCTTCGAGCAGGCGAAAGTGTCGGCGGCCGATCAGAGCTTGGTTGAGGCCGAAGAATTGACGCGCATTGCGAGGCTACGCACACATACGGGTGTGGGTGTGTTGGCCGACCAGCTCCGCGCCGAGGCGCGGTTGGCGAAGCGCCGTCAGGATCTGATCCTCGCGATGGCGGCGTTTTATGAAGCGTCTGTCTCATTGAGCCGAACGTTGGACATGGACCCGGGTGTCACGCTCGTGCCGAGTATATCGGAACTGCCTCCGACGGATTATGTTCGCGACGACCTGAGTATCGAAGAGCTCATGGGTTACGCCCTGGCGTTTCGTCCGGATCTGGCGAGCGAGCGTGAATTGGTGGGGGCGGCCGTCGCCAACAAGGATGCCGCCTGGTGGGGGCAATACGGGCCTGAGTTCGCCCTGAGCTACCAATACGGCGGCGTCATGGGCCATTCGAGTAATGTCGAGCCGGAACAAGGCGTGCCGTCGAATCTGATCGTCAATCCGAGTTCATCCTCGGGGTCGTTCACGGGAAACCCTGTGACCAACGGGCTACTGAAGGAAGGCGTGCTACAACTGTCGCGACGAGGTGGTGGCCGGTCAGACCAATCCTCCGGTCTTCGTGATCAGCAGCGTGCGCGCGCTGGTGTGGGTTGGAGGCTGAGCCTGTCTGCCTTCGGAGAGCTGAAAAAGGCGGGCGCGCGCGAACGTCGTGCGGCGATTGATGCAGAAAAAACCCTGTCGCGAGTGAAGGGGGACGTGGTGCGGGCGGTGAAGGCCAGTGAGGCGCACCGAGAACTCATCAAGCTCGCACGGAAACAAGTGGATGCGGCGGAAGAAACGCTACGGCAGACAGAGGCCAACCTGCAGGCGGGAATCATGGTGCCGTTGGATGTGCTTCAGGCCCAAGACGCGGCCAATCAAGCACGCCTTCGATATGCCGGGGCGGTCGTGCAGTACAATCAATCACAGGTGAATCTTCTCGCCGCCATCGGGTTGATCGACGCCGACACGGTACACGCGGCCTTGACAGGCACCGAGGAGAAAAGGGATGGGGATGCGGAACCGTCCAAAGACGGTTAGCCTGCCAATTGGCCCGTGAGCGTGCGCTATCCGTTACCCGGTATCACGGGGGGATCAAACCATCGTTGGGTTGCCGTCAACACGCCGAACGCGGCCAGGACGACGGCGATCATCTTTCGACGAGTGAGGTGTTCCTTCAAAAAAATCGATGCGAGGATCAGTGCGAAGATGATTGAGGTTTGATTGATGATGCCGGCCACCGCGGCGTCGGCGTATTTGAACCCGGCAACCCACAGAATCATCGCCACGTACGTTCCGAGTATCGACCCCGGCACCATCCACTTCCAGTGGGGAGTGACGCGAAACACAGCGAAATGCGCTCTCCGTCCGGGAGAAGCCCAAGCGAAAAGTACAAGCGGTACGGTACCCGCGGCCAGTCTCAGTGCGGTGGCGGCAATCAACGGCACGCCGCGTCCTTCCAAGATTGGTTTGACCATGACGATTCCATAGCTCATCAGGGCCATGCTCGACGCACCGAGCAGGAAACCGAAGGCCACCGCGCCGCGGGTACGTCCTTCGGGGGGCGGGTGCCGCGAGGCGATCAGCACACCTCCCACGATCATGACCATTCCCAAATAGTGAGAAGTGCTCAACGGCTCCGCTAGGAGAAGTGCCGAAAACAAAAGAACAAACGGGCTGTAGGTGCATTCCACAACCGAGATGAGCCCGACACCCAGCCGGTGCAGTGCTTCCAGGAACAACGTGTCGGCGACGGCAATCCCGATCACGCCGCTGAAGGAAAGAATCCATAAATCGTAGGTCGAACATTCTCGGAGGGTATCGATCGAGCCTGGCATGAGGACCAACGTCGCGCCGAGGAGTACGAGCGCTAAGGCGTTTTTGAAAAGATTCAACGCCAAAGCCGATACGGTCTCGCCGGCACGTTTGAACAACACCAGCGCCATCGCCCAAGACATAGCGGCTCCCAGGGAACAGAGCTCGCCGATGTTCGTGTGATCCATACGCACCACTATACCCTTTGGACGCACGGCGAATAGGGTACACGGGTCATGCTGCTGTTCGGTTACGTAAGGCAGACTTGGCGACATCACGGTCGCGGCTGTGCGTGCAGTGAATACGGACGTTTTGGATCGCGGGGCACGCGAAACGGCGGGAGGATGGTGTGGCGGAACGGGGCCGGTTATCGGCCTTCAGTCGAGTTCTTTTGCCGGGGCTCCCCGTCCCGGGATGATCGGTACCACGCATGGATCCGGGTTCGACCATACGGCAGGGTCCGATCATCACCTACTCGAGAAGGGTCACAAGATCACTCGGTGGCACGCCGATCCATAAGGGTGCTGCACGCGACCTGTATCAGTCGTTCATTGTGATGCATACGCATCTGATAGGTGCGTTGTAACGTGTTCGCAGGAGGTGATGCGGGGGTTCTCCGGCACGCAGTGTGTTTCGGGTAACGGGTGGTGGTTCGTTGTAACGGACGGACCCAGGCTGGACATGGTATGGCGCAAGCGTCTGGACGAATCCTGGTCGTTGACGATAACGCTGTCAACCTGACGCTGCTCACCCGTGCGCTTGGCAAGTCCGGGTATGGCACGATCAAAGCCGAGACTGGAGAGGACGGGGAACGTCTCGCCAGGGCGCATCAACCGGATCTGATTCTTCTGGATATCGAACTGCCGGGTATTGACGGTTTTGAGGTATGCAAGATCCTCAAATCAGATCCGGAGACGGCTGGTATACCGATTATCTTTCTGACGGCTCGATCAGATTCCGGTGATGTTGAGACGGCCTTCTCTCTCGGTGGTTGCGACTATGTGACCAAACCGTTCCGTATCTCAGAAGTGAAAGCACGCGTTTCGGTCCACCTTGAATTGAAGCGAGCGCAGAATGAGCTGATAGAGCAGAACAAGCGTTTGGAAGATTTATCCAGTCTCGTGGCCGAAACGAATATGGAACTTGCCAAGATTGCGCGGCAGGATTCCTTGACTGACGTTTTGAATCGAGGCGCTTGGGAGGAAGCCATTACAGCAGAGCAAGCCCGCTCGAGTCGATCCGGCGCGCCGTATAGTGTGTTGATGCTCGACATCGATCACTTCAAGCTGCTCAACGATGCCTTAGGGCATCAGCATGGCGATGAATGTCTCAAGAAGTTTTGTCGGTGTCTGAGGGCGACCTGTCGAGGGATTGAGGTGGTTGGTCGCTACGGCGGGGAAGAGTTCGTGATCCTGGCACCAAATACTACGGAGGCACAAGCGTTGGAACTGGGCGAGCGACTGTGCCGTGCGATTGTTGATGCGGGTTTGGTCCACCCGGCAAGCCCGACAGCAAATTGCGTGACGGCCAGCATCGGTATCGCCGAGTCGTGTCCGGAGGGGTGGGAAGAAACGCTGCGCCGTGCAGATGTCGCACTCTATAAGGCCAAGAGCACCGGTCGAAACCGTGTTTGCGTTGATTCCGATAGTTCGTCGGATGACGGATTCCAACATGCGTCGAACAATCAGACCGACATACTGGCCAGTTCCAGAGATGGAGAAGGGCACACGGTATTGGCGATCGACGACGATGCGGATGCGCGATTGCTATACCGGCACACACTGGAGCAGCAGGGATTCACGGTCCTGGAAACGAACTCGGCTGTTGAAGGGTTGTCGCTCGCGGAACGCGCGCAGCCTGATGCCATCCTGTTGGACCTTGTGATGCCGGGATTGGATGGTCTCAGTGCGATTGGCCGGCTGCGTTCTCAAGAACGTACGAAAGATATACCAATCGTGGTGATCAGTGCCCGCGTCGATGCGCTGGCGATGCAGGAGTGTTTGGCCGCTGGCGCAGACGATTTCATACTTAAGCCACTCCGGTTTCAGGAGTTGGTGAATCGTATCCGTTTCATGTTGTGGTCTAAAAATATTGAGCATTGCCTGGCCGAGAGCAATGCGACGCGAGGAGAACAGGCACGGGTCCTGGGGCTATTGCTTGAGCTCACTCGGTCTCTGGGGTCCTGCGATGTATTGGAGGATGCGTTGCGTCAAACGGTAGACGTGGCCGCCGAACTGACGTCTTGTTCACGTGTGTCGATCATGTTGCCGGACGCACAGTCGAAAACATTGATCGTTGCACAATCCGTGGGATTGGATCAGGAGGTGATACCGACGGAAGGTATCCCGATCGGAGAGTCGATCGCCGGTCGCGTATACCTGACCGGTGCCGCCAGAGTAATCAACTCATCCGATGAAGAGTTCCCGACCCCCAATCGATACGAGACGCCCTTTTTTGCCTCTGTGCCGTTGGTGTATACCCCCATCGGTGTTGGCGCGGATATTCTTGGTGTGTTTAACTTCTCCGAGAGGTTGGATCACCGTCCGTTTAGTGATGCGGAACTTGGGTACATCGACTTGATCACGCAGATTACGGGAACTTCGATTCACGCCATCCAAAGCCGTGAGGCTCGTGACGAAGCCAGAGACTCCATTCTTGCGGCATTTGCCTTGCTTGCGGAGCGACGCGATAGTGATACCGGGCGACATGTCGAGCGTGTGACGGAATACGCCTTGGTGTTGGCGGAGGATCTTCGAATGCAAGGCTACTTCGAAGAACAACTGAGCGATGAGTTTCTGCAAGACATGAGGCGAGCCACCCCCATTCACGATATCGGCAAGGTCGCCATCCCCGACCGAATCCTGCTCAAACCGGGACCGTTGACTGCGGAAGAACGGGCCATCATGGAAACCCATACCACAATAGGACGGGATACGATTCGGAGCGTGCGCAAGCGAGTACCCACCGTCCGTATGCTGGAAGTAGCCGAAGACATAGCCTATAGTCACCACGAGTGGTTTAATGGAGAGGGCTATCCATCTAAATTGAAGCGCCACGAGATTCCTCTCGCCGCGCGTATCGTGGCCATCGCCGATGTATATGACGCGGTGACCACCGAACGTCCCTACAAAAAGGCGATGTCCCACGAAACGGCTGAGGGCATTATCCGAGACGCCTCCGGTAAACAATTTGACCCCGTAATCGTCGAAGCGTTTTTGCGACATGTGGAAGATTTCAAGCGGCTAGCGATCACTCTTGCCGACAACTTTCGGGAGAGTGAGGGGGCAAATCAACCACTACTCGTGGACTTCTAGTTCCCACATTTCATACATTTTATGACGCCCCACGCCGCGGGCGGAACAGCTTCCGATTCTGGCGGGCCCGCGCGGTTCAACCATTCGTGTACGGCCCGGTGTTCCTGGGCCGCGCAACCCCGTCGCGCCGGCGCTGCGGCTTGCAGAGATGATTTCGCTGCGATAGTCGTGAAACACGGTGTTGAGGAAGTGCCATGAAGCTGAAACATCTCGGTCACAAATACACCAGACATCCCGATGATGAACAGTTACCGTTGAGCGATAAAGTTGCAGAGTAACATTTCTCGACGAAGCCATGAACATAAGACCGTCCTTATCTACGAACTCAGGTTTGGTACGCCACAGCCATTATTGCGGATGACGTTCAACAGGCGAATGGACTCGAGGAGCGGTCTCATTACCGGTCGCATGCCTCGTTATTATTGCGAGATTTGTCTTGACTTGCCACGTCATGAACGAATAACCTAGCCGGGTAGGTATGCTGGCGGCCTGACCGGGTTCGACATGTGGACGCGTGTCAGGTAGTTGGACCGTGGTACGCCTGGGGCAAGGGCGCATAACGGGGGGATGGGAAGCTACACAGGTCGATTCTATGGGACCTCGTTTGGGTGTTCGGGATC
Source organism: Planctomycetota bacterium (assembly GCA_024277285.1). The sequence goes on along the minus strand of JAJRVM010000213.1, from coordinate 591 downwards.
GACGCCGCTTTCCGACCGGATAATTGCCAAAAACTGAAGAAGGAGTCTCGCGATGTTCCTCAGGCCCTCGGTCTGTCGGTTACTGTGTGTTTGCTCTGTCTCGCTGGGAGCCTTGTCGGCGACTCGAGCTCTGGCCGCTGACTGCAACGCCAATGGTGTGCTCGACGCAACCGATATCAGTTCAGGCACAAGCCAGGATTGCAATGTCAACGGCATTCCAGACGAATGCGAGATTAGTGTCGGCAGCACTGCGCCTGGAGGTCCGTTCTTTTGCACCGTGAGCTGTGATCCCGACTGCAATAATAACGGCATCCCGGATACCTGCGACATCACAGCCGGCACCAGCGCCGACTGCAACGCCAACGGCATTCCCGATAGCTGCGAACTGGCCGGTAACGACTGCAATACGAACGGGATACTGGACTCTTGCGACATCACCGCCGGTACGAGTCAGGATTGCACGGCCAACGGCATCCCCGACGAGTGCGAGCCGGACTGCAACGCGAACAGCGTGGCCGACTCCTGCGACATCCTCAACGGCACGAGTCAGGATTGCAACGGAAACGGCATCCCGGATACCTGCGACATCAC
>JAJRVM010000212.1 GCA_024277285.1 Planctomycetota bacterium | reverse complement strand
CGAAAAGCATTCTGCTAGCAGGCGTTTCGGCGTTTGGTCCACTCTTGAAGATCGACTCTCGGCGCTCAACTGAACGTCACGGTACGCGAAAATGCCCTGGCGACACGCTCTGAAGTCCATTCTTAAGGTAGCCGTAAAAAAAAATGAAGAATTTCCCGTTTGGCAAAGTGTCCATATCGTCGCTAGTGGCGTGGGATCTCCCACTGCCAGTGCCCCCCCTTAAATTACGGTAGTTTCCCTCTTCTTCCGGACGCGAAACGGGATTCATAATAGCCAGCGTCGTGGCCAAGCGAATCGACAACAGGACGATAGTTGGCGCAAGGTAAGCTGTGTTCCCCTTAATGCCGAATCAGTGGTTGCGATTTGCCAGCAGCTGCGCGCCTGATCACGGCACCGCGAATCGCTTGTGGTGCCCATCGTTGGGGGGATGCAGTCACCTTGCCGGCAGGGTTTGCCCATGACGTGATGTTTCCCCTATCGCTACCATAGGTCCACCGCATGAGCTCATTCTGGTCGAACCGCTGGCGACAGTGCTAAGAAATGCTTGACATTCGTTTTCGCTGGTGAATAATCACATGCTTCGAGTTTGGTAGGTCTTTCGCTTTCGCCGGCAGCTCCACTCGCTAAGTGTGTTTCTTCCGGCAACGCACCACGTGCATTTAGTACATCAATATTGGTTCAGCCAACCATCTAACGGATGGTCCCCCACGACGGCTCATGCAAGTCAAGTGGACCATTCTCACATCGTCTTAACTAGATTCGCGGCTGACGGTTCACACTTTTCGGAGGGATATTTTCGATGCAAAAGGTAAGCAACGTGTTTGAGGCGATTCTCAAGTACGGCCATGATGAGGACTTCGCCCCGATGGTGGAGTCCGCACAATTCCAGCCCACCGACGCTCCCGCCGGTTCGCAGGCGAAGATTGACGAGTTGCGCCGTCGTGTAGAGCTCGGTCTGCCGCTTTGGCACGATAACGATCGCCATGACTACAGTGGATTGACCGGTGCGGTCCGTCCCCGCGACTGATCTTTGCAGCGTGGCGCAGGCTTCGCGGTCTCGTGCTCGAAATCTCTCCCGATGCGGCACCTGTCCCCTCCAGTACCTGCCCCCCCGGCACCTGACCGCTTTGTGGCCTGATGGCGGAGTGTTGGATCAGGACTTGAGGCGTATTGAATCGGCAGAGTATTGAATCAACGGAAACGAGCCCAGCGTTGGCGCTGGGCTCGTTTTTTGTTGCGTCTTCGCGTCCCGGTTCGGCTGATCTGGTGAAGAGCCGGGGGAACCGTTCAGGACTTCATCTCAATAGTGTTCGGCTACATCCGGGCTTGGTCAAGATGTCGAACAATGGGAGGAATGGGACTGCTAAGTGCTTGTTGGTTACCTATAAAAAGGTCGTTCGCTGCGGCCCGGTGATCCTTGACGTTTGCCGTCACTAATCGAGCGTCACAGTGCGACGTGTGTAACTCACTTTCAGTTCGTGCCCATCGAGTAACATGGTGCCCAACAAAGGGTGTGTTCCCTCATTGGCGACGATCTGGGTTCGGTACTCACGACCGAACCACTCCAGGTAACAGGTGTACGTGGGCAATTCCACTTGCTGCCCATCGGCGAGAATGGCTGACGTCGACGAATACTCCTTCAAGCCCAGCTGCCGGATTTCGTGACGCGGCAACACCAATCCGCCATTGAACGCCGTGTCAACCCAAACGAGAACGGTCGCTCTATCACCGTTCGGCGTACTGGCAATTTGCACTTCGAGTAATGCCCGAAGATCGTCATCGACAGTTCCATTCATTGCCGCATCACTCCAAGATGCAGCGCGGCGGCATGGCCGACTCGAAGCGTATGTGTCAAACGATCGGGATGTGCATCGATGGCCTTGTTCACGGCGTCATCGAACGTCTCACCGAGAAAATAATCGCCCGATTCCGGTTCAATGCACACGAAGGCTCCCAAATGGTTCTCTTCGAGTGTCTGGCGGTATTTTTCCTTGTACAGCCGCTTGGCGCGGTCTGCAACACGCTGCATTTCACCGGTCAACATGCGCACGCTCCCTGAAGATGATCATTCGCCCATTTATTTTACCGTACCATGCATCGGGAGTCACGCTGAGTTTGCCTGCGAAAACGCGACAGAACCAACGGATGAACGCGAGCCGAAATAGGCTGGGCTGGCTCGCTTCGCTCGGCAACATTTACTCCCGGCCACGTTATCCGAACCGTCATCTCGGTAACCCAATGAAAGAAAAGTAGGGCAACAAAGGCAGCAACAACGACTTAAGAAATTGACCGCCCCAGCCACATCCAGGGAGGCATCACTCGGGGGCCTTATTGGCTTGGAGTTTCTTCACTTCAGCCTGGAGTTGCTCGACGGCTTTTTGGGCGGCCTGCGCAGCCGTCTTCTTTGCATTTAGCTCTTTGGTTGCGACGGCAATCTGTTTGGCCGCATCGGTCTTCGCTTTGGCTAGCGCGGCCTGACCGGCCTGCAGTTGTTTTTCCGCCTTGGGCAGGTGTTGGCGGCCCTTCTGTTCACGCTGTTGAGCCACGGCAAGTGTCTGCTTGGCTGCGTTGAGCTTGGCGGTGGCATCTTCCAGGGCCTTCTTAGCTTGCTCGACCGCTTTCTGTGCGGTGCCCATTTCGGTCGAGCCTTGGGCCACTTGTGAGGTGGTGGTCTGCTGTTGGGTCTTGGCCTGCGCGACAGCCTGAGCCAACTGTTGTGCCTTGGCTTCGGCCGCCTTTACTTTCGCGGCGTTCTTATTGTTCGCCTCAGCAACGCGCTGTTCGACGGTGGCCAGTTCGACGGCTGCTTTTGCCGCGAGTTCGCGCGCCGCGACGAGCTGCTTCTGCTGGGCCGCGATTTGCATGTCGAGTGTGGGCGGATTGGCCGGGAGCATGGCGGTTTGTTTGGCATCGGTGGCCGTCCACATTCTGACTTGCCCGGCCCAATCGCCTGCCACAACTCGCTTGCCGTCGTGGGTAACCGCCACTTCTAATGCCGGTTCGCCAAACGCTGGGAACGTCTTCAGCGGCTTGAGGCCGGGGTTCCAGAGCTTGGCGGTTTTGTCTTGTCCCGCCGTGGCCACGCGGCCGTCGTGCGCGAAGGCAACCGAATTGACTCCGCCACCATGTGCGTTGGCTTTCGCGATTTGTTTGCCGTCGTTCATCTCCCACAACCGCACGGACCCATCCATGGAGGCACTTGCCAGGACATTCGAATCGTCGCGCCAAGCGATGTCGGTGATCGGGCCAGTGTGGCCCCGCAGGTCAAGGTACTCGCGGGCTGTATCGGCTTCCCACACGAACAAACCGTTGGACCGATCGGCGGTCGCCAACAGGACGCCGTCGGAGCTGAATCGAACGGCGTAGATCCAGTCCGTATGTTTGCGGATCTCGTGCAACTTCTCGCCCGTCTCGGTCGAGAAAATACGCACGATCCGGCCGGGACCTCCCAACGCGACTCGCGTCAAGTCGGCATTGATGTCGGCGGCCAACACGGCATCCAGTTCGTCGCCGACTTTCACCAGCCGCGCGCCGGAACGCACGTCGTAGAGTACGGCGCAGCCCGCATAACCACCTCGTCCCCCACCCGCCAACAGCTTCGAGCCGTCGCGGCTGAATCGCAGCGAGTAGGCGATCCCCTCGGGGAATGGCAGCACGCCCAGCAGCTGTCCCGTATCGGCGTGATACAGCAACACTTGTTGCTGGCCGGCGACGGCGACCAACGGTGCCCATGGGCTTGTGGCGACCGCCGATATTGCCGCCGACCGAGGCGTGTAGATGACCGGTTCGGTCGACAGGCCTGTGGGCATCGCGGCTGGCCCTTCTGGCTTGCCCGCCGATGGCTGAATGGCCAGATTCAGTGTCTTCTTCTTGGCCTTCGCTTGCGAACCGGAGTTTTCCGGCATGCTCATCTCAATCCATTTGCGGATCAAGGCCAACTTGGCGTCGGGTAGCTTGTCTTGTCCGGGGGGCATGATCGGATCTTCGTCGTGCGTGACCAGTGCCCACAACCGCGAGCTATCCAGGTCATCCTCAAACACGACTTCACCACTACTTCCCCCTTCAATGACGGCCGCATAGCTATCGAGTGCCAAGCCGCTCTTGGCCGAATTTTGATTGTGACACGAGAAGCAATGTTCGCGAAAAATCGGCCGGATGTGATCATCGTAAGTGACTTTCGCAGCCTTCTTCTTGGCGGCATCGTCGGCGCCGGCGGCAGGGACCCCAAAGGCACTCAGACTTGCCGTCAAGGCTACGGTCAGCATCAAGAGCGGGGACCACAACCTGCTCGACACGTTGAAATGCACGGCGGCGATGTGACTTACCGGTTGTCTTGTTGCACGTTCTGAGGTGATGCGTTTGTTCATGATGACCTTCCGTTTCTCGGGGTCCGTCAATTGGGGGCTCGAGCCAGGCTCTGTCTTGAAACGTCTCGTTCTACTGTGGTTGGCACTTTCCAGGTCCTTACCACGAAAGAAAACGGTTACACATAGTGGCTCCATCGAGTTTCAAAACGAAGCCTAATGATTGAACACGAATTCGCGCGCGTTCAGAACGGACCAGAAAACGTCTTCCAAACCTTGTTGTGGATTGCCGGCCGTTGCCACGATTTTCTTCAACGCCGCGATCTCATGCGCCGTTGGCTTGCGTGTCAGGGCACGGACATAGACCGTCTCGATGATTTGTTCGGGAGTCTTGCCTTCGGCTAACCAGCGTTTGATCAGGCCGCCTTGGGAGATTTTTCCGTGGATCGTCGAGCCGTTCAGCATGTGCAGGGCTTGCGATAGGCTTGGTGCCGTACTCACTTCCGCCACACTGCAAGTGTCGCGTGCGGCGCGGCCGAACGTGGTCAGGAAGTAGGTCGAAGTGCGCCCGTCCGCGATCTGCACGGCGCGTGCACCGAGTGGCAAGCCGCGGAACTTGTCCTGCGTCCCCGTGACCTGGCTGATGCAATCCAACAGCAGTTCCGCGCGGACTCGGCGCGGATTGGCATGGGCAAAGTTGCGTTCATCCGACGCGTTTGATTCGTTTCGCACGACGCTGCGTTGATAGGCGTTCGAATTACAGATGTCACGTACCAAATGTTTGAAATCGAACCCGTATTCGCTCAACCGGCGGCCCAGTTCGGCAAATAGTTCCGGGTTACTTGGCGGGTTGCTGACGCGGATATCATCGACCGGGTGGACAATTCCGGTGCCGAAGAAATGCTCCCAGATGCGGTTGGCCACGCTGGTTGCGAAGAGCGGGTTATCGGCGGAAGTAAGCCACTGGGCCATCAACGCGCGGCGGTCCTTGCCTTTGGTATCGGGCACTGCTCCGCCCAGAAACGTCGGTTTCATGATCTGCTTGGTCACCGGGTGCCGAACCTCTCCGCCACGTTTGTCATAGACAATCGTTTCACGGTAATCCTCCCCCTGCTTGCGCCCGATCTGACTGAAAAACGCCGCAAAACTGTAGTAGTCGCCCATGGTCCAGCGATCGAAGGGGTGGTTGTGGCACTGCGCACACTGGGTCCGAATGCCCATGAAAATCTGCGCCACGTTCTCGGCGGTCTTCAACGTGTCTCGTTCGATTTGGTAAAAGTTCGTGGAGGGGTTCTTGAACGTGCCGCCATTGGCGCTCAAGAGATCACGTACCATCTGGTCCAACGGTACGCCGTTGGCGATCTCGTTGGTCAGCAGGCTGCTGTACAGGAACATGGCCTTGTAGCTAACCTGATTGCTCGACTTGACCATCAACAACTCAGCCCATTTCATGGCCCATATCTCAGCAAACTCCTTGCGTTCCAGCAAGGCATCAATCAGCTTGGCACGTTTCTTCGGATCGTTGTCCGCCATGAACGATTCGTATTGCGGGGCGGTTGGCAGCGAGCCGGTGATATCGATCGTGACACGACGCAAGAATTCTTCGTCCGTACATGTTTCACTCGGCAGAATGCGCAGACGTGTCAGCTTGGCACCGACCAGTTCGTCGATGTAGTTCCCGGTGATCGCGGGCGGTGAGTACTTCAGATCCTTGGGCAGTACCAACACTTGACTGCCGACCGTGAAGGCGTCAAAGCGAGCGGTTACAAACGCCTCGCCACGCGCCGCGGCTTCCGCAGTTCCATCCTTGGTGATCTTCAACGAGTTGCTGTTGTTCGAGTTAAACAGCGCCAGGTCGGTGATGTCGCGGTCCGTGCCGTCGGCGTAGCGCGCCCGCGCGACAAACTGCTGTGCGGACTTGGCACCCTCGATGACCGCATTGGGTGGATAGAGGTCAACGCCGATCACGGCGGGCGGTTCGGTCGTGTCGGCCGGAGCACCGGACTGGAGCCAGGTGAGCAATGTCTGACAGTATTGGCTATCTTTGGCGAACAGCTTGCCACCGGTGTGCGGCACAGCGCCGGTCGCTTTTTCGATCAACAGGCTCTTCTCGGGAATCGCCAAGTTGATCCGCCGCGCGCCGATCTCTCGCGTGATCCGATGGTAGTCGCCTTTTGGGTCGAAGCCGAAAATGGACAAACGAAATCCATCTTTGCCACGGGCCGCACCGTGGCAACTGCCTGTGTTGCAACCGGCGCGCAGGAACAGTGGCATAATATCCGAGCGGAAACTCACGCGCCGTTCGGTTTGCGCGTTCTTGACCTCGACCGGCGCGGAAATGGTGAATTCACCCAGCGTCACTTCCAATGTCGTTGTGCCGTCCGCCTTGGGCGACAACGTGCTCTTCTGAAGTGTCGCGATGGCAGGGTCTTTAAGAATGACCTTGGCGGTTTGCGTAACATCGACCGTCACATCATCCGACCTGGTTGCCACGACGACAAACTGTTGCGAATCGTGCTTGCTGGTCAGGTGGATGTCGGGCGGGAAAATGGCCAGGCTGGCGATCTTCGCGTCGGCCCACAACGCCATGGTGCTGAGGCAGGCGAGCGAAAATACCAAGCAACGGCACGCGATTGAGTAGGATTTTTTCATGGCAATCTCCTTTTGCGGAGCAGGTTTTGGACGCATTTGGATCAATTGTTTTGCGCGAGTCTGGCGCGCCGCTGGTGCGAAAACGCCGCCGCCTGGCAGCGTTCAGGCCGTCAATCGGCGCGCCACAGGGCGTTTTACTTGTTACTTGCCTTCTTCCGCGGCCTTCTTTCGGTCGAGCCGGAGTTGTTCGAGGCGACTGAGCCGTTTTTTGGGCGGTTGTTTCGCGGCTGGCTTGGTGGCCGGTTTCGGAGTCGGTTTGGGGGCGTTGGCTTTGGGCGGCAGCGGCTTGTCGATACGCAGTTCGCCCGAGCCCAAGGTGTGAACGATCGGTTCGCCCTCGATCGTGACGGTTGCACGGCATACCAGTGTTTGGAGTTTGCCGGGACGCGCGTCGGGCGCCACCTTGATCTTGAATGCCAGGTCCTTCGTGTCTTGCGTGAATGCCAGCGGTTTCGCGTCGACCAGACTGGTCTTGGCCGGCAGCCCCAGCAGTGCAGCTATGGCGTTGCCGGGAAAGTCCCGTTTCTTTTCGATGCGGACCAGCACTTCCGTTTCCTGACCAAGTTCCGCTGCGGATTTCTCGAACGTGAAGGTGAAGAATACGTCGGCTATTTCCAATTGAGCCTGCTGCGAGGCTACCTGAATGTTGCCGTTACCGACTTTGGCACGCGCCAGCACGATCATCGGCCATGTGCCGATCGCCGCACTGCCGTTGGCGGTCAAGGGAATAGTCATTTCGCTCTTCCCGGCAGGGATCGAGATCGAGCCGGACGAACCGATGCCGGGTGGATTGTAAAGCATGGAGATGGCGATCGGTTCGTTGAACCCTTCCTTGCGCTGGGCGATCACTTTCAGCTGCATCGCACCATTACGAACAATCGGTACCTTCGGCTGCACGATCTCGATCTGGAACGGCGCCTCGGCCGTGGCAGCCACGGCCAATCGCTTCGCATCGTGTCCCCAGACGTCACGGTTGTTTCGGCCTCGCACCAGCATCGTGCGCTGTTGCAAGTGCCCAACGACTTTGACGTTTTGATCGACGGGACGGCCGATGAAATCGACCAGTGCGCCATTGGGTGTTGCCTCGGCAGTTGCCGAAAAGAGTACCGGCACGCTGTTGAGTTTCGCGGCCATTTTCAGTGGTCCGGTAGTGACTCCCTCGGGTAGGCCTGCCAAGGTAAGCTCCAGATCGCCACCAAAGTTCGCGCGGGCCGCGTTGACCATGATCGCCATGCGGTTATTGCGCGGTACACTGACCGTTACCGGCACATACTGGACTCGCTCGGGGAGTGTCAGCGTCAAGGTTGGCTGAATGGGAGCCACTTCAATCCGATAGACAAAATCGGGTGCGCCGTCGGCTAACTGATCGCGTATCACGATGTTGTACTGGTCGTCGGCCGGAGCCTTGAAGCGAAGGTAGCTGTCGGGGCCGCCGCTGTCGTCGTTGCTGCCGACGCCAGCCCCATTGGAACGCGTGATGGTTAACACGCTGTCGAGCGGCGAGCGGAGTGTCTTGCGGGCATAGACACGCACCTCGTAAGTCTGGTTCTTCTTGGCCGAGAACTTGAATTGATCGACGTCGCCGGGACGCTCGATGATCCCGTTCAGCGCGGCGGGGGCCGTGAACGTGGTTGCCACGTCGCGCGCATCGTTCGGCTCGGCTTCCAACACGTTGGTCAAATTGTTGACACGGATCCGATTGGGCGAGGGTGCGATGCCACGCTCGTCTTGCGCAAATAATTCGTGCTCCTCGTCGCCTCCGGTCGGTATCGTTACGGCCGACTTGAATTCGCCTGTCGCATCCCCGATCCAACGCATCTCGATCGTTTCGCCAGGCCGTCCGCCAGGTGGGTAGACGGCGGTGGGACGAGGGAATTGGCCAACGTGGATCCGGTACTTGCACAAGTTGCTGCCACGATACGAGCTCTCGCGGATTTCGATCACGTAAGCGCCGTCCTCGGGGACCACCAGGGGGCACAGACCGTCCTGCCGCAAAAGTGGCGTGTCGTCACAACGCGCCAATTCAAATCGTTTGGCGTCCAGAATGGCGATGAAAGGATCGAAAAACGTGGCATTGCCGGGAGGCATTCCCAAGCGAACGCCTTCCAGTTCGACCGAAAGCCGTTGCCCCTTCTTGGCGTTGACGACGAAATAGTCCACGTCTTCATTCGTGATGACGCCGTTGACCGTACAGCCGAGTTCGATCGGCTGAGGGGTGCTGAAATCGTTGTTCGGTTCCTTCTCAACCACTTCCGGCAGTGCACCGACGCTGATGGTCTGCAGATTGCTGATTCCCGTTGCGGTGCGCACACGCAGCGCGTGGAACCCCAAAGGGCAGTCCGGCGCGATGGCCAATTTGACCGTGAATTGTTTGTCGTCTTTCGCTTGCAGTTCCTTCACTTCAATGCCCGGACGGTAAAGTAGTATCGCCTGAGCATCACTCAGACGAGCTCCACTGAATTTGGCGACGACCTCAGTGCCACGCTGGAACCCGTTGGGCTGCGTGCTCGTCAAAACGGGATCTGCTCCCCAACTGTTGGCAGCGGGCATTATCGTGGCACCGATACCGCATACGGCCACGAGCGTAACGATCTGTCGCAGTCCGGCAGTTACTGGGTTAGGCATAGTGACCTCCTTGGGCGTGAACAAGCAGTTCTTGGCAGGCCGTTTTTTTTGGGGGTTGTCGTTGGATGGTAGCTTGGCGTGCCGTAGGGGTTTCATGCTGGGCCAACTCGTGTGCGCCAGCTCGTGTGGTGTTGGGCGTTGATCCGGCACGCGTGGCTGGCGATACCGTAGCCGCGCCAATGCGCCGGATAGGGCCGCGCCGGATCGGGTTTCGACGCGAAGGCGATCAAGCCAGCAAGGGTTGGATCAACTTACCACCGTCAACGATCTCGATGGGGCGGTCGCCCGGCGCCATGAGCTCTTTGTCGGCAACAACCCCCAGCTGGTGGTAAACCGTGGTGGCCAAGTCGCCTGGCGAGACGGGATCGGTATCGGGCTCGGAGGCGGTGGCGTTGGACGCTCCATGGATCATGCCCCCCTTGATGCCGCCACCAGCCAACAGCACGCTGAACACTTTCGGCCAGTGATCGCGTCCCGCGGTCTTATTGATCTTGGCAGTGCGACCGAATTCGCTCGAAACCATGACCAGTGTTTTTTCCAAGAGGCCTCGTTGGTCAAGATCTTTGAGCAACATTGCCAGCGCTTGATCAAAGGCGGGCATCTGGCCACGCATGCCGCGAGTGATGTTGGTATGCATGTCCCAGCTGCCATAGGTCAAGGTGACCATACGTACTCCGGCAGCCACCAGTCGGCGCGCCATCAGCATGCGTTGTCCGGCCGTATTTCGCCCGTATTGGTCGCGCAACTTCGCGTCTTCCTTGTCCAGGTCGAACGCTTCTCTTGCTGCCGGAGCACTGATCAGGCTGTAAGCACGCTCGTAAAACGTGCTCATCGCCTTCACGCTGTCCGACTTGTCTTTCGCTTCAAAGTACTCGTTCACCGCTTCCAATGCGGAGCGGCGTCGCGTAAACCGCTTCTCGTCCACGCCGCCAGGCAGGTTGAGATCGCGCACCTTGAATCCTTTGGAAGCTGGGTCCGCTCCCAAACTGAAGGGTGCAAAACTGGAACTCAAATAGCCGTTTCCAGCGAATTCGTTCGGCTGATTCGGAATGCAGACGTACGGGGGCAGGTTTTTGCGAGGTCCATACTCGTGGCTGATGACGCTGCCCATGCATGGATAAATCAACGCCGGGCTCGGCTTGTAACCAGTAAACATGTTGTGCGTACCACGCTCGTGCGCCGCTTCGCCGTGTGTCATCGATCGGATGATGGAGTACTTGTCGGCGACCTGCGCAAGCTTCGGCAGCGTTTCGCTGATCACTTCGCCCGTGTTCGTCTTCACGCTCCTCAACTCGCCGCGATACTCGATCGGCGAAAACGGTTTCGGATCAAACGTTGCCTGGTGCGCAATTCCGCCGGGAAGAAAGATGTGAATGACGCTATCCGCTTTCGCCTCAATGAAATCGTAGTGCTTCTGTTCCGCCAATGCTTGACGCATGGAGAGGAGGCTGGACAATGTCAAACCGAGTCCACCAACCGCTCCAACGGTCAAGAAATCGCGACGGCTCAACGGGTTGCCTGTACACTTCATGAGTTTTCGTCTCCCTCTGTTGTGACGATGGCAGCACGTTCTTGTGGTCGGGCAAGCTCGGACGGTTGCGCCGCGCACGCTGCATCACGCAGCGATCGCCTGTGAGCAACGCGTGCCACGAAGCCAAAAAAAACGCACTGAGGTGGGGCCAATATCCCCTTCAATTGACGTTCCGTTGCCAAAAGAGTTTCGTTGAAAACACCGTCAACGCGGTGTCTATTTCGTTGGGAAGGCGATTGCAGCGGCGGGTTAATCGACACTAACTGCGAATAATGGTGGAATATCACTCGTCCACCCGATCTGGGATGGCCTAGCGGTTGAGGATAGCGACGCACGGCCGTTTTGTCAAAGAATTCATTGTGCGCTGAGGGCGGATGTCAAGCGCAGTTCTTTTGCCATGGTTCCCCATGCGGGGGTAGGTGGGATGGCGGCTAGAAGGGGCTTTCGCGGTGCGGCGACTCTGCACGCCGGGCGTCCGAGCAGGTCGCCGTGGGGTGGTTAACTTTTCTAACGCTGCGAATCGTTAACAGAGCAGCAGAGCAGGGCAAAGAATATCGTGGGCAGAAAGAGCGCGCACCCGCGCACATTTGTTCTCTTGCCCTTCGCAAGGAACCGCCGAGAGGGCGCCCACAGCAGAGCAGCCGATCATGGCAAAGAAAATTATGGGCAGAAAGAGCGCGCATCAGCGCACACTTGTTCTCTTGCCCGGCACCATCGGCCAGTCGGTGGCGCTTTCATGCTCACACCGCCTTCGGAAGCACGCGTGAGTAATTCGCCTCGGCAAGAAAGGGTACTGTGGCGGCCTCCCCCAGGCCGCCCGAGTAGCCCGATACCGGCCACTTGGCTAAGGATTTGTCGAAAGCTCTCATACTCGACAGCTCGGTTTCGTCAAAGCGTCCACATGGGAGCTGGTGGTTTGAAACTACCTGGTGGTCCGAAACGGCACGGTCTCGACGTCGTCTGTCGAGACCCCGTTAGTGACGCAGTTTCTGGCAGCCCAATTCCCGGCAGCCCAATTCCCGGCAGCCCAGTTCGCTGATCGACGCGACTTAGCCTCGTGGATTGTCTTGGGTGGCCCCCAACAATGGCCACCCAAGCGGCATCATGGTGTTGCGACCGTGGTCGGCACTTCGTCGCCGTGAGGCTCGAGTTCCTCACGCAGCACTAACACGTCACGAGGCGCTTCGATGCCCAGTCGAACTTTATCCCCCGAGACGCGGACCACGGTGACAACAATTGATTTACCCAACCTGATTCGTTCATTTTCCCTCCGTGATAGAACGAGCATATTGCAAACCTCCCTGATGGTGTTTATTTGAATACTAGTGGAATTATGTACACGCAACCGTCGCGTGTCAAGCCCAACACCGGAAAGAGAAGAGAAAGAGCTGAATCCGTTTTACTCTTGCTTCCGCCGGCACGTTTGCAGTGCATGGCAAAAACCCCATGCTTACCAGTCAAACGCAGGTCATTCCATTTACTGAGGTACTTCACTGCCCCTTCGTTCATAGCCTTCGTCTTGGTGCCAAGCCCAAAAACGACTCGGCACTTCTACGTTCCGCGTGGGAACGATGGCAATGGCGCGCAGAAAAAACGTGCCACCGCCTCTACTCCAACCACGCTCTGGACGTGGTCTCAACTCAAAACAGCCCATACACGTTGCGACTACACGCGGCATGCCAGCCCAGTGTTTGCTGGCACAGTGTTTGCTGGCACAATAATTTGTGACACCGCGTCGAGCAGAATCATCGTCTTTGATAGGTTGTCTTCGCACCGTGTGGTTGCCTGCAGCTCACGCCCAGTCAGCTCAAGCCGATATCGGAATGAGGCTAGGGGCTTGGCTGAGTTGCGTTCGCATAATGCGTTCGCCTGTCGCACTGTAAAACAAAATCGAGTTCTGGTCGGTTTCCCAGATCGCGGTGAACTTCACAGCGCGCGGGCCATGCAAGCAGAAATACAGCCCGCACGGCCTGCCGCCGCGAACCAGAATTCGCTCGGTCATCGAGAATGCGTTGATTTCCAGCTCGTTATTTTCGCATATGGTCTCGTGCACAAACGCACGCAAATCATTGAGGTCGCTGATTCGTGGGGATGAATCATCCAACATGGTAGGGTGTGGCTCCTTGTTGGGACGTGGGTATTGATAGAGCTGGTCTTATGAGTAAGGCCAGTTAATGTGGATAAACTGCCGACTGGAAGTACTATCGGCAGGATGGGAGGAATAATTCGTTTCTATCTTGCCTAAGTTAAACGAAAAGAATTCCCATGGAAAGATTCGGCTTGCTGGGACACCGGTATGGTGGGCTGTGAAATGGCGAATCGCTGGCTGTGCCGGCCCGGATTCCGCGCGCCGCTGCGCAGCGCTCAAGTCCCGGTCGATTGAACGGTTGGCAGCGTGGTGTGGGCGATGCACCCGAGTTCATTGGCCAACGGGTTTACCGGCATATTGCTTAAACGCGTCTGCGATTTTCGCTTGCTCGGCGTTGCCCTTGTGCAGGATCACGCGATAGAACATCTCGAACGACTCGCCGTCGTTGAGAGTCAGCGCGCCGTCGGCGGATTTGGAATGCAGGAAGTCGTGCATGCCAAAGGGGTTGGCGGCGAAGAGCCCATAAGTGCGCACATGCCAATAGGTGGGATATCGCAAGCTGCGCGGGTGGTTCAAGATCGCGACACCGAGTATTTCCGGAGCGGCGTTGGTGTCATCGCCGACCGGGCCGGAATAGTCTACCCAGGCGGCACGCTTCCCCCAGGCATTCGTGTCGGTTTTCCCTTCGCTGTTGACGATCTTCCCCCCTTTTTCGAGTTCCACACGCATCGAACCGGCGACGCGCATACCAAAACTCCCTTCTTTCGTATCGCCGAATACGGCTTTGCCGTTGGCGGCGGTGACTTTGATTTGAAAATCGATCCAACGCGTAGCAGGTCCGGCGCCGAACGTCATGGTGCGGACATCGTGGCAAATCACTTTACCGTCGGGGGTAACCCAGTCGCAAAGGGTCTGGATGACGGCGCGGTCGCCATCTTCGAGTTTCAAATACTTGCGATGTTCGATCGTACCGTTTTTGCCATCTTCGGCCCAGAAGCTGATACCGTTGACATCGCCGTGATCAAACCACAAGGAACGGTGGTGGATATGATCTTTCTTCTCGTTGGCGGTGGGTTTGCGCATGGGGTAGCCGCGTGTCATTTCCTTGCCCGTCGGCCCGACGACCGGCCACAGAATCGGCTTGGCTCCCGATTTTTTCAGATAACGCGTAAAGATTTTTCCGTCACACTTCACCGTCACTCCTTGGTCGTCCTTTTCCAGCGTGAATTTTGCGGCATCCAGCCGGGCGGTGAGTAGGCAGGGCAGGAGCAATGCGGCACCAAGGAGTCGTGTCATGGGGGTCATTCCTGTCGGTGTGGAGATCATGAGATGGGCATGCGACGATCACCGGAATTCCGGGGCTCCCTTTATCGTAGCGTCCCCGCGTCGCACAACCAAGTATCCGCTCGTCTGACGCGAGGGATACGAAAGCGATAGAGAATTATCCGGGATCCTGGGCCGAAAACGCCCAAGCCGAAAGATTTCAGTGCGAATCAGGGCCGCACAGATGCACGTTCGCCAAACAGGCTTGGCACGCAACTAGCCAATCCGGTTCGGCGCGCGGCTAATGCCGGTCACGCTGATTTTCCTTGACCGCAACGCTGTGCAAGTGGAAGTACTCGCGAAACGACACGGTTGGAAATGAGGTCAGATAGGTATCCGCTCGATCTAGCATCTTCCGGTCCGTATTGGAAAGACGCCAGTTGGCCAGATGTCGACTGCGTACCGTGTGGGTTTTTTTGCTGAGCAGTTTCTTGTCGGTAATCGTCCGTTCGACCGTTTTGGGGATGAGCCCAAGTTTGGCAATTTCGGAGTTAAGGCGAATACGCAAGAATGGTGGCAGGTTGCCGCGCATCGTGTTAAGTCGAGCGTACCAGTCAGCGAACTCCTGGTATTCCAGCGCGGTCGATTTTTCTTTCGGCTTAATGCATTCCGCGCGGTAGATTACACGCTCGTTCCCCAGTTTCAGCCAGCCATCCTCGTCGGTTACTGCCTCGGCCGTGTCACTCAGAACATCCTTGCGCTGTTGTTCATTCATTTGCGACTTCATTTGGGCGACAAACTGAATGATCGTCTCCATCGTCAATTCGGTTTTGATCTTTCGCTCGGGATCCATGAGCACCAGGCGATCGCGATCGCGGTCAAGAAGCGTAATTTCCTTGACACCCGTCAGCAAGAAGTCGTAAACCAATCCATTGGTGAATATGGTTAGCGTCTCGAAAACGGGCTCCTTCTCGTCATCCACAAAAATGTCCGTATCGATACGGAAATCTTGTGCGACGCCGGGTGTGGCGCTCAGCCAACAGAAACCAAGGGCTGCTGCTAGGACCAGGGGAACCAGATTTGCCATGCGCATGACGAGCTTCCTTGCCGAAAAACGGAGATCCGTCGACGATCCAATGACGGAAACGACGGAAGAATAACGGATTTACGCGCTCGGTGTCCACGCCAATTCGAGGTGGTGGCCGGCAAAAAATGCGACGGATGCTTGACGCCCACAGTAAGGCAACGATGGCCAGCAGTACCGCTGTCCTGCCGCCGCCCGATTGAGGCGCGGACCCGATATTGGCCGGCCGGGACGGGTCACGTAGAATGGGTGCCCAACGCCAACCAACGCCGGCCTGAGAGGCCGCGCTACGGGAAACGTCAAACGCCGCCCTTCAGGCCACTGCCGTGTTTCGGGCCGAGAACCGTGATAGAAAAGAATAGTGCCACTACAACGGAAGAGCAATTTAATGCTCGTCTGTCGCCCCTTCCCCGCCCTTTTCCTTTTTTAGCGAGTATACACGGTGTCGAAAATTCAACGCATTTTGGTGACGGGCGGAGCGGGGTTCTTGGGCTCACATTTGTGTGAACGCATGGTCGAAGCGGGCCACGATGTCATTTGCCTCGATAATTTCTTCACCAGCCAGAAGGGCAACGTGGCTCACCTTCTGCGCCATTCCAATTTTGAGTTGATTCGGCACGATATCACCGTGCCGGTCTGGTTGGAGGTCGATCAGATCTACAATCTCGCCTGTCCCGCTGCTCCAGGGCACTACCAATTTAACCCGATCAAGACGGTCAAAACCTCCGTGCTGGGTGCCATCAACGCGCTGGGGATGGGCAAGCGGTGTCGCGCACGCGTGTTGCAGGCGTCGACCAGTGAAGTTTATGGCGATCCGGAAGTCCATCCGCAGCGCGAAGATTACCGGGGGAGCGTAAACCCGATCGGTCCACGCGCATGCTACGACGAAGGCAAGCGTGCCGCCGAAACGCTCTTTATGGACTACCACCGTATGAATCGCGTCGATATTCGCATCGTGCGCATTTTCAATACCTACGGCCCACGTATGCACCCGTTTGACGGACGTGTCGTGTCGAATTTTATTCGCCAGGCCTTGGCGGGCGAGGATATCACGATTTTCGGTGACGGTACCCAGACCCGCTCGTTCTGCTATCGCGACGATCTCGTTGAAGGTCTGATCCGCATGATGAACCAGGCCGATGAGATTGGCCCAGTGAATCTGGGGAATCCCGACGAATTCACGATCACGCAGCTGGCCGAAATCATTCTGAAACTCACCCATAGCCGCTCGAAGATCGTCTACGAACCGTTGCCAACCGACGATCCCACGCGGCGCCGACCCGATATCGGGTTGGCTCAGCAGACGCTCGACTGGACCCCCACCGTCCCTCTTCGCGAGGGACTGCAGAAGACCATCGAGTGGTTCCGAGCGATCCACATCGAGGATTACCGGCCGCCAACACCCAACTATTGACGAGGGGCTTGCTGTTTCGGAGATCGTGAATGAGCGAAAACGAAACGGCGAATCGCATCGAGAGTCCAAAACAGGCAGATTCCCGTCATCGCCCCAATCGAATCGGCTATCCAGTCGTACCAGTCGCCAAACCGACCCGGAACAGGTATCTGCGTCAACTCGTCCACTGCGCCATAGGCCACCGCAACACCGAATGCGAACAAGATCCCCTTGGGATAGAACGGACGACGCGTCGTCCAGGCCCAGCTAAGCAAGAAGGCGAGCCCCGCGTAGGCGATATAATGCGCGAACTTGTCGCCGTACGCCATCGAACCACTTGGCAACTGCGGTACGTGCGTCGCCGTGGTCAACGCGACCCAGTATAGAATCAGCAAGGTCGTCACAAATCGTGACCAAGTGAGTGATCGAATCGAGAGCATCGTGGAAAACCTGGGATAGTTTCAGAGTCGAGAGTCGAGAGTCGGGGGGCCAGAGTCCAGAGTCGAGAGTCGGGGGGCCAGAGTCCAGAGTCGAGAGTCGAGAGGGGAGCGTCAAGAGGGGGAGAGGGGGAGAGTGGGAGAGGGGGAGAGAGGGAGAGGGGGAGAGTGGGAGAGTGGGAGTGTGACGCGTGACTCTCGTTTGTTGTACGATATCCGGTAGGATGCGATTCCGGATTACCCCAACGCATTCATGTTCATCCGCACGTTTGTGGGCGGTTCCCCGGACAGGCCTCAGCATGGCAACGAGTTACTGAGGCCGCGATTGGCCCCTCGCGAGGTGAGCACCCACTCTGCCTTCATCGACCGCATCGAAATAGACCGGGGCGTCGAAAACCGTCACCGACGAACAATCCAGGAGCTACCCGCTTATGAAGTCGTTCCAGCAATTCCACCCAGCTCGTCATGTCGTTTGTTCAGCCGGTGTGCGCCAGGACATTGGTCGCGAGAGGCATCCTCACTTCGCTCAGTCAAGTTCTCTCTTGCTCGGACTTGCCGTGGCGTTGTCCTGCGGCGTGGTCGCCGCGCAAACGCCGCAAGCTGAGAAGAAACCGGCAAAGCAGGCGTCCCAGCGCGAGCAGCCTGCGGCGGCGGCGCAGCTCAACAAGAAGAAAGCGTCCGCGAAGCCTGGTTGGAAGCCGCTGTTCGATGGCAAGACCCTCAAGGATTGGAAGATCACCAACTTCGGAGGTGAAGGCGAGGTGGTGGTCGAAAAGGGAGTCATCGTGATGGGGATGGGCAGTTCCATGACCGGGATCACGTATATCGGGAAAATACCGAAATGTGATTACGAAATCCGGTTAGAGGCGAAACGGATTGATGGCATCGATTTCTTCGCCACGACGACGTTCCCGGTCAACGACTCGTTTTGCAGTCTTGTTGTCGGTGGCTGGGCTGGTCCCGTAGTCGGGATCTCGTGCATTGATTTTGCGGACGCGTCCGAAAATGAAACGACGACTTACCAGCGATTCAAGGAAGGGCGTTAGTATCGTATTCGGGTCCAGGTGCGTGCGAACCACATCGGTGCATGGATCGACGACAAACAAGTGGTCAACCTCCACATCAAGGGCCGCAAGCTTGCCACGCGCGCGGAGGTTGCGTTGAGTAGGCCACTTGGTATCTCCTGTTGGGAGACGGAAGCGGGGATCCGCAAGATTGAGTTGCGGCCGTTACCGCCCGAGCCAGTGAAGAAGTGATGACGCTCGACGAGTGACCGGTTTGCTCGTGCCGCTTCGGATTGGCATGGGCTGGAACACGATTTGGAAGACG
This sequence comes from Planctomycetota bacterium, assembly GCA_024277285.1. The sequence goes on along the minus strand of JAJRVM010000212.1, from coordinate 15,493 downwards.
CGATGATTTCTCCCGAGACACCACTTTCAAACGAAGGCATTCACGAGCAGTTCATGCGGTTGGCCCTTGCCGAAGCCGAAGCGGCGATGGCGGAGGAAGAAGTGCCGGTAGGTGCGATTATCGTGCATGGCACTCGCTTGATCGCCTCGGCGCACAACCAGCGCGAGCAGCTGCGCGATCCAACCGCGCACGCCGAAATGATTGCGATTACGCAGGCTGCCGATGCGGTGCGCGGTTGGCGGCTTGAAGATTGTACGCTCTATGTGACCTTGGAACCCTGCCCCATGTGCGCGGGCGCGATTCTTCAAGCACGCATCCCGGTTGTTGTCTACGGAGCTACCGATGCCAAGGCGGGTGCCGTTGACTCGCTTTTCCATCTGTTGAGCGACGCGCGACTAAACCACCGTTGCACGGTGATCCCAAGCGTGCTCGCACAATCTTGTGGTGAAATCCTCACCGCCTTCTTTCAGCAACAACGGCGACTAGGCAAGAAGTAGTAGCGGAGAACGCCAAGTCACGTGCTGCTCCCCGGCGGACTCAGCTAATGCCGGCCCACCTACGAATGGCACTTTTTCGCATGCGGATTGAGTATTCAAATTGAGCACGCGATAGTCGACGCGCAAAAGCGTTTCAAACGGCCGGCTATTGGCCCGCGGAATCGCCGCCAGCCGTTTCCACCAGGGAAACTTCCTTGCCGGGCAGCGCTTCGGATTGCGTCGTCTTTACGTCCGGTTTCTTGTCCGCCGGTGTCTTGCCGTCGGTCGGCGTCCGCGCTGGCGCGGCCGAAGCTTTTTGAGCTTCTAGTTGTTGAAGCGATTTCTCAACCTGTCGGTTGATTTGGGCTGGCAGTTTGGCAAGCTCCTGGGCCACCGTGCTACGGAGCGTCTGCGACTGTTCGCTGAATTTGGCGGTCAGTACCGTAAGCTCCTGATCAGCCTGCTTTTTCAGTTTGTCGGCTTCCGTCTTAACCAACTGCTGTGTCTGTTTTTTAAGTTCCGCCACCTTCGTGTCAATTTCTTGGTCGAGCCGTTTTGCTTCGGCCGCCACTGCCTTCGAGGCTTCCTGACGCAACTGCACCAAGGCCTGCTGCACTCGTTGCTCCAGCTTCTCAGCCTCGATCTTGACCTGTCGTTGAGCCGTGGCCGTCAGCTGGGCCGTGATCGCGTCGACCTCTCGCGCCAGGTCGTGGTCCAACTTGTTTTCCAAATCGTAGACCAGCTCGGCACGCAGTTCCGCCTTGCGCCGTTCCCAACGTCGGCGTCCGAATCCGAATAGCCCGGCACCCGCGGTATCCGCAGCCAATAACGTCAACAGTACTCCCACGGCAACAAATCGGTAACGCAACATGATCGAGTCTCCTCTGCACAAGAAACGGGTAGGATGTCAGGCAATTCCGGTGGAATTGCGGCGTGTGCGGCACAGCCGCCGTCTGGTCGGGTGTGAGCTTGTCGGTTGGATTTCAGGTCGATTCTACATATCTTAACATGCCAAAATGGCCAGAATCAAGGTTCAAATAGGTGTATATGTTTGGCCGCAGGCGGTTGGAAGGCTGTGTGTTGGCATTTGTGCCCTAGCTGAACAAACTCGTTCACGCACGCGGCAAGCACGCCCGGGGAAGGGCGTGCCCGGGTCATTCACGTCAATCTGCTGGTTCGATGCCAATGCCTGAATAATCCGCAAAGTCGATAAACCTTTCCAAGTTTCCTTAATCGTCACGACCGTTACAGCCGAAAAAAGAAGAGCAGGCCCATGCTTCGTGTCCGCATTTGCGCGAGGAGCGTGGTGGTTGCTCGCAGGCTTGAAAGCAGCGAGCAGAATCTGGGTTCAACAGCAAACCCGACGGGGATCGAGAGCATGTGTCGACGCGCAAGAACCAGAGTGGTGAGTGGGACAGCGCTCATCGCGTTATTGCTGGTGCTGAGTCCGTCATTGTCGGCTGCCGAATTTCGCACCACGGTGCGTGGCAAGTCGATGGTACGGGCCGTGAATTACCAGCAAGTGGTCGAGGAGTATACTCCGATCGAGGAGTTGGCTCCGGTGGAAGCGATGCCGCTCGAGCCCTATCGCTCGAGCCGGAGCGGCGATTGTTGCGGGAACGCACGCTGCGACGGACGCTGTGGTGGCGGTTGTTACGGTCGCTGTGGCGGTCGCTCGGGCATGTGCGGGCATGGCTGGACCTACTGGGGATCGGTCGAGTTCCTCTTGTGGTGGCGTCAGGGTCAGAACCTGCCACCATTGGTGACCACCAGTCCAACGACAACGTCGCAGGAGTTAGCGGGGGTGTTGGGCGTCCCCGGTACCGAAGTCCTTTACGCTACCGAAACGCAATCGGGAGACGCGCGTCCGGGCGGGCGTCTGACGTTGGGCATCTGGTTCGATTCGTGTCAATTCAGCGGGATCGGCGCGCGGCTGTATTCGCTTGGCGAGAGTACGGCGAATTATGACCAGGATAGTACCGTGGTTCCCGTGCTGGCGCGACCGTTCTACAACGTTGAGCTTGGCGCGCAAGACGCGGTTCTATTCGCTTACCCCAATTCCACTTCGGGCTCCATCTCGGTGCGCAATACGTCGCGCGTCAGTGGTGGGGATGTCTTCATGCGGCGACTGTTCTTCCAAGACGGTCGGCACCGTATCGATTTGATTGCCGGTTACCAGTTTGCCAGAATCGACACCGATCTGGCGGTTGCCAGTAATCTGGAGGCGACCGGTACGAGTGGTTCGATTCCTCTTGGGACGCAGCTGCAAGTTGCCGACTGGTTTGACACCAGGAATTCGTATCATGCCGGCGAGATTGGCTTCTGGGGTGTGATGGATCGCGGACCGGTTACGTGGAGCCTGCTGGCCAAAGTCGGGCTAGGGAATATGAGTCAGCGGACCGAGATTGCCGGTCAGACCATTACCGCAATCCCCAATACAACGCCGACAGTGACCAACCAAGGCCTCCTGGCCATGAACAGTAACAGCGGCGTCTTCAAGAGTAACGTCTTTACGGTCTCGCCCGAGGTTGCGTTGACTGGGGCCTATCATCTGAGCAATTCGGTCGACCTGACGTTTGGTTACTCGTTCATCATGTGGAATCACGTTGCCCAGGTGGCCGACCAGATCGACACGTCGGTCAACCCAACTCAACTTTCGGGCAACCTGGTCGGGCCGGCCTTGCCAGCCTTCCCCGACAACGACGATTCCTACATTGTGCATGGCCTGAACTTCGGCATCCAGTGGATTTGGTAGATGCGTGACTGTCGAGCGTGACACGGGGGTCTTTCCCGCAACCGATCGGCACATTGGGTAAGGGACCGCTAATAAACGCCGATCGACGCTGATTGTGCTATGACTGGCGTTTCGAGTAGTGGTACAATGGGTGCGGTTTTTTCGCGCGGTGGGCGGTCGCGTTTTGTCTGCGTATCAAAAGTGAAGACAGGCGACCGGCCTGAATCTCGATCACCTGGGCGTGATACGCCCGTTGTGTTTTGCACCGCTTGCTGTCTGTTTCATGCGATGCGCTTTCGTTTTCAGTTTCTGCGGGTACGGTATCGAAGAGAGCTGTTTCTCTCTTCGTGGAACATAGGGAGAAGGTCATTTGACTGTGGTTCGCAATCCATTGGGAGTCCATCATGCAAGTGTTACTTTCACCGCCCGAGGAGATTCAGAAGCTGCTGGCGTTTGTCAGCGCTAACGAAGCCTCCGACCTCCATTTGAAGGTTGGCTACCGCCCGACGATTCGTATTGGCGGTCACCTGCGGCAAGTTGATGCGCCGGAGCTTCCCGATTCGGCCTACATTGAAGCGATGATGGCCGAACTGATGCCACCCGGCAAGCGAGAGCAATACGAGCAGAATGGGGGCGTTGATTTCGCCGCACGGGCCCCGAATGGTGACCGATTTCGCATCAACGCTTTTCGTTCGGAAGGCGAAATGCATGCGGCGTTGCGGCGCGTGCAAAGTCGCATTCCCAACTTCGAGGAATTGCATCTCCCGCCGGTCTACGAGCAGACGATCATGCACAGCCATGAAGGGCTGATACTGGTCAGTGGCGTGACCGGCAGCGGCAAGAGTTCGACGCTTGCCGCGATGCTCAAGTTCATCAATGCTCATCGCACGATGCATGTCATTACGATCGAGGACCCGATCGAGTACTCATTCCAGCCGGAGAAGTGCATTATTTCGCAGCGTGAAATTGGTATCGACGTTGCCGATTTTCCTGCCGCATTGCGGTTTGTCGTGCGGCAAGACCCCGACTGCATTATGATCGGCGAGTTGCGTGACAAGGAGACGATGCTGGCGGCTATTCAGGCTGCGGAAACGGGGCACTTAGTGATGGGGTCGATCCATTGCAGTGATGCGGAACAGACGTTCTCCAGGATCCTGGAATTCTTTCCACGCGAGGAGCATGCTTTTATTCGTTCGTCGTTGGCCAACAGCTTGAACGCGATCATGGTCCAGCGTCTACTGCCCGGCATTGACGCAGGGGCCCGGTTCCCGGCAACCGAGGTGCTGTTGAACAACTCGATTGTCAAGGAGAAGATCCTGCACGAAGAAGATGAGGATATTCCGGCCATTCTGCATTCATGCCACGACGAAGGGATGCGTGATTTCACGCAGTCGCTTTGCGAGCTGGTGAACGAGGAAAAAGTGCATCGCGAGGTTGCGTTCGAGTTTGCCCCAAATCGCGACGCGTTGCGCTCACGACTCAAGGGGATCGATACGGCGGCCGATGGCTTGATCAGCCGCGTGCGGCGTTAGAACGCGTTACAGCTGAGCCAGCGGTTCGGCCATGAGGTCGTCGACCGCTGTCTCGTAATCGTCGGAATGCTCGGCGATCGAGTCGGATAACTGCTCGGCAATCTGGTTCGCAGTATCGAGATCGGCCGGTTCGGCCAGCAGCAGGTCGGACGCCAGATAGCTGTCGGCCGGTGTCGCCGACCGGAACTCGACCACCTCGTTCGGTTCGCCTTCAGCGTCTTCCGCCGTGGTTTGCAGACCGGCCAGCGAGCTGAGCAGCGGCACAGCCGCTGGGGCGACGGCCGCTGCAGGAAATGAGCGAGTTGTGCTGGCCGGCAGCGAAATCGGTTCCGTGATCAATTGCGCATCCAACTGCGTCGTGGCGGGTGCCACAAGGGCCTCGCCTTCGGCATCTTCAATGCCCGTACTCGTCTGGATTGAACCGCTGGTCGAGAGCGTGCCAGCTTCGCCTTCCGCCGCGCCGTCGCCGGTCGCACAGGCACTGTCGGCGTCGGGGAACAGCGATTCGGGCGACGCCACCACGCGCATCAAGTAGTCGGCACCGATCGTGCCCAACTGCTGTACCTGGCTGCGGCGGTTGAGGTCAAGTGTTGTCGAATACTGTTGGGAATCGGTGGTGGTGACGTCCAATTGAGCGGTCGCCATACCGTCTTGTGCTGCGAAATTCAGGGTGCGTGCCTGTGACCAGCCACGTTCGATGGCATACCACTGCCCCTGGCCTTCGGGGTTGATCGTCAGCAGCACGGAGTCGCGTGCGCGCGAGGCAAAGAAGTCGGCAAGCGTAATCTTGCTGGCCACGCGGCCTCGTTCGCCGAAATCAAAACCAGTAATATCCGAGTCCTGTTCCAATTCGATACTCAGCGTATCGGTCCCGGCCGCGAAGAACCGGTTTCCGGCCCGGTCGATCCCATCGATCAGGAAACTCGGCTGCGTCTCGACGATCTGGTAGCTGCCGGGTGCCAGGTCAACGAACTGGTAGGTGCCCAGAGCGTCGGTCGTCTGTTGTAAATCGACTGCGGCGCCGAACATGTCGGTCCCACGCAGTGCGACGATCACTCCGCCGATGGGGGTTTCGGCGGTATCGGCGACGCCGTCATTGTCAACGTCCAAAAAGACCTTGCCAGACAGCTTGCTCGGAATGTACTCCAGTATTGTTACGGTCACGGTCGCTTCTGAGGTCGCTCCATCCGGGTCTTCGAGCGTGTAGGTGAGTGTCTGTTCGCCGGTGAAATCGGCGTCGGGCGTATAGAGGATTGCCGTGCCGTCGGCAGCCACTGTGGCAGTTCCTCCCGACGTGGTAGCGCTGACACTGACGACCTTCAATACCTCCGCGTCATCTGGAGCCGAGCTGTCGTTGTCGATGACCGCCAGTCGATTGTCGTTCGTCCCCTTGACGATGGTGAACGTGTCATCATTGGCCGTCGGCGGATCATTCGTGTCGGCGACGACCACCGTGATCGTAGCTTCCGCGAAACCGCCATTACCGTCCGTGATCTTATAAGTGAAACGCTCCGTGCCGAAGAAATCGGCGGCAGGCGTATAGGTGATGCTCAAGTTGTCTGCGGCAATAACCGCTGTACCACCATGTTCAGGTGCGGCAACTTCGACGATCGTGAGCGTTTCGCCCGTATCGCCGGCCGTGGAGTCGTTGCTCAGGATGTCGAGCGTATTGTCGACGCTGTCTTCGTCGACATTGACAAGATCATTGGTCGCTTGCGGTGGATCGTTCTCTTCCGCCACCGTGACGGTGACGACGGCCGAAGCGCTGCCACCGTTGCCGTCGCTCATCGTATAAGTGAATGTCTCTGTGCCGAAGAAGTTGGCGGCGGGCGAATAGAGGAGCCGATCGCCTTCGGGTGTGATGGTTAGCGAGCCACCGGCGGAGAGGCCGGCGAAGCCGGTAATCGTCAACGTTTCGCCTTCGTCGGGGGCGATCGAGTCATTGTCGAGCACATCGATAACGAAATCGATCGCATCTTCCAGGACGACAATCGAGTCGTCGTTCGCGGTCGGAGTGTCGTTGGTCGGCATGACTTGGACCGTAACCAACGCGGTGTCCGTTCCGGTTCCGTCGCTGACCGTATAGGTAAACGTTTCTTCGCCGAAGAAATCGGTAGCGGGCGTGTACGCGATGGTCTTGCCGTCCGCGGCGATGGTGACCGTTCCGCCCTGGCTGGTCGTCGACACATCAATGATGGTGAAAACGCCTGACGAACCGGCAAACGCTTCGTCGTTCGCCAGCACGTCGAGCGCCGTTTCGGGGCCATCTTCGTCGACGTTAAAGATGTCCTCGTTGGCACCGAAAGCTGGCTCGATCGTCAGCGAGGTTGAGCCGTAAAGGACTTCGTCTTCGAGGACATCGAAATCGCCACCGTAACGCAGCAGTTCGTGGGCCGGCAAGATGTCGGCCGCGTCGCTCTGGAATGCGACCGTTCCGGCACGGATCGCTTGCATCGGGACGCTCAGCAGGAAATACTCCCCGCCGCCCAACTCCACCGTGCCCGCCACGGCGCCGATTTCGTCTGCGACTCCAGGCGTCGTCAGATCGCCGGTTCGACTGTTCGGGTATTCGGCGCCGTAGGTCATCGCGCCGTCGATAGCAACGTATTGCTGGTCGTAAAGCAAGTCGATAAAGGCCGCGAAGACGCCATGCGGTTCGGCCGCGACATCGGCCACGTAGACGCGCACGTCAAACTCGTCCCCTACCAGAATCGATGAGACCGGCGTTCCGCTTCGGTCGGTGATCTCCATGCGGAAACCGACCAATGCTGACGATCCGACCTCGATGGAAAGGTCCTGTGATCGCGAGTTGCCGGCCAGGTCGGTCATCTTGACCGAAAACTGATGAGTGCCGACGTCGTCAATTCCGGGTGTCCAACTCAACACGCCGGTCGATGCGTCGATCGTCGCGCCAGTGGGTGCACTGACCAGCGAGTAGATTGTTCCAGCCGTTCCCTCTTCAGGGTTCTCGACATCATAGCTCAACAAGGCATCGACCTGAGCGACGGTCGGCGGCGTGGAAGTGAATTCGGGAGGTGTTGTGGTGTCCAGCGTTACATCCAGCGTTGCGGATACAGGGCTTTCGACGTTGTCGACGATCTGTGTTGCAAACAGACTGTACGTACCATCGCCCATCCCGGCGAGTGCCGAGGTGGAGAGCGTGACGCTCGTGCCGCTGGCCGTCGCCTGGGCCAGGACCGTGTCGCCGTGGTGCAGCCGTACCAGTGCTCCATCGGTAACACCATCAATCTGGAAATCGAGGTTCGTCACATTGGTGATGTTGTCCACGTCCGACGTGCCCGAATCGCCCGTCGCCAGCAAGTCTGCCGCTTGCGGTGCGTTTGGCGTTACGGCAATTGTTACCAACTGTGTGTCAAAAACATCGCTCGTGTCGGACGTGGTCGCCGGACGCGTGTAGACCAGCACTTCCATCGTGCCGATGTATCCGGCCGGTGGCAGTACGGTGACCACTCCGGATTGGGCGTCCACCGACAGCGTGTAGTCGACGGTGCCTGACTTGACCCCGCCATATAACACGGCGTCACTCTCGACGTCGATCGCCGAGAGCGGGAAGACGGCCGCATCGCCAACCGTGGTCGAAACCGGTGCGATATCATCCAGGTAGGGGCCGCCATTGAACGTGTCGGCCTCGATGGTTACATCAAAGGACTCTGCATAGGAATTGCCGTCCTCGTCGGTCACGGTCACGGTGATTGTCGATGTGCCGGTGGCACCCTCGACCGCCTTGAGCATCAGGACTCCGTTTTCGATGTCGTCGAAAACGCTTACCGATTCAATGTTCATCGGTACCAAGGGACGCCAATTCTCGTCGGTGGCGGTCTTGGTCATCTCGTCGCGGACCTTGTCGCCTTCGGTCAGCATCCCGAAAACCGAATGATTGAAGTCCAGATAACGTGTTGGCACGTCGATGACGAAGACCTGCGAGTCGTTCGTGTCGTCGTTGGATTTGGCCCAGGAGAACATCCCCGTTGTGTTGTGCTGAAGGTCAGGATGGAAATCGTCGTCGAAGTCGCCTAGGGTCGAGCCACCCGCGCCGGTCCCGGTCGGGTCACCAAACTGGAGCATGAATTCGTCCTTGACACGATGTGCGGTCACGTCAGGATCGTTGTTGGCCGCGTCGTAGAATCCCGATTCCGCCAACTCGATGAAACGTCCGGTGGCGCCAGGCACGCGCTGTTCAAACAACTGGACAACCATCTCGCCCCAGCCGGCGAACCGAATCGAGGCGCTGCGGTTGCCACTCAACACGGTTGGCTGGACCACCGATGGATCGCTGCTTGTGACCGTGTAAGTCAATGGTCCGCCGTTGGGATCGTAACCGTCCAGGCCGACATGCAACGGAGATCCGTCGAGCACGATCTTGTCTTCGATCGGCGCAAGAGACGGGCTTGCCGACGTCGGAATTGCCACGCCAGCACGCGATGCGATCGTCTCTAAGGTCAGTACGCCCACCTCGCGACTGCCGTCGGGAAACTCCCACGTTGGATACGAGGTGATGTTCTCGGCGATGCCGGTAGCGTTGCGTGTGCGGTCAGCATTGGTCACTTCGATATACGGTAGGAACTGGCCGCCGTCCTCGAACAATTCCTTCTGCTCGGTGCAGGCGGGGCACCATGCTGCGCCGAACAGCTTGACTCCGTCGGTGGCTGCCAACGCTTTTGCAAACGCGACCAGATCAACCGCTGGCGTATCCTCACCTTCCGCGCCGGAATTGTTCAACACCAGCAACGATTCGCTTGCCGGTGTCTCGGCCCCGCTATCTGCGGTCGGGGCCGGCGCCTCGCTCGGCAACCAATAGTCCGTCAGGAGATCCCCGGCCAGCATCAGGCGCCCCTCGAGTGTCTCCAGCCGTAACGAGTTGCTTCGTTGCGGCTTGCTCTTGACGCTGCGTTTGCCAGACAGCAGCGCACGAATTGGGTGCAACGAACGGCGGTGCCGGGAGTGCTTTGGTTGCTTCTTCACAGGAGTTCTGTCCCAATGCAAAAAAAGTTGATGTTGCCGCCGGTCTGTCGCCTGGGCCGATTACCGTCTGGCCCCGCTTCAGCGGCAACAGCTGCCTAAATCTACCTTGTTGCCCCAGAATGGGGAGGTGCTCTTGGCACGAAAAGACCGAGTTACTACAGAATAAACACAAAATGAAAAAGTGTCAGCAAAAAGGTTGTGCGGCCCTCGTGCAAAGGACATTAATCGGACCCCTCTTTGGTGGGGTGTGGTGCGTTTCGCCGCCACTACAGCCATAGGAGGCTCGACCGCGAATAACGCAAAAATCGCGAAAAACTTGGCCCGTCGCGAGGCACCGGTCCATGGGTGCTGCGACTGGAAACGGAGAATCTGTGGCGTTTGCACAACCTCAGGTTGCCATTAGGAGACTTACTCCGAGGCACAAACTGGCGTTTCCACCGTTCACCGACCAATCGCCTTACGTTAGTGCAATACGCGTGCCAAACTTGTTGTTTCGGTAGGTAGGTAGACGCGCTCCACGTGTGTCGTGCTGAATCGGTCGCTTGCGGGAGTGCCGCAGTCGGAGACACGCTTGGACTGGACAAGCGACTTGGAGCGTGGGCAGTCACGTGGGCTTTTCCGAATCCGTTCGTTTGCTGTAAGGTTTCGCTGTAGTGGATCGTACCGGAATGTGCTTTGGAGGCTTGGCAATCGCTCTTGCTGCGGTGCAACAGTCGTTCTTCTCTTGGAACTGTTGCTCGCGTCTTCGTTTCCGTGCACGGTTACCATCGTCTTGAGATCGATTGCCTTTTTTTTTGCTGCTTTGCAGCGCACCGAAATCACCATGGTTCACGATCAACCTCCCGCTCTGCCGTTGCTTGTCACGGGCATTGCCGGAGTGGCCGGATACAACGCGTTTCACTACTTTCGCCAGCGCTACGGTGAGCAGGTCATTGGTGTGCGGCGAGCGAACAACTGGCCGCTGCGCGGGGCAGGGATTGAGCCGTGTGATTTGCACGATCGGGACAGTTTGACCCAGCTGTTTGATCGTCACTCATTCGCATCAGTGCTGAATTGTGAAGGGACTTGCAAGCTGAAATCTTGTGAATTGGACCCTGATCTGGCGCAGCGCGTGAACGTGAACAGCGTGAAGAACTTATTGGCATTGTTGCACGGCACGGACGTGCGTTTCGTCCATTTGTCGGTCGATCTGGTCTTTTCTGGAACGGCAGGTGGTGGACACGTCGAAACGGACGAGCCTGATCCCGTAACGGTCTATGGTCGCACCATGTGGGAGGCGGAGCAGGCGATTCTGAGCCAACGGCCGGAGGCCTGCATCTTGCGTATTTCGTTGCCGATGGGTGTCAGTTTCAACGGGCACGCGGGAGCGATCGATTGGATTCAATCCCGGTTCCAGAAGCACAAGCCGGCCACGCTCTACTACGACGAAGTCCGTACCCCCAAGTATACGGACTGTCTGAACTTGGCACTGGAAGTGGTGCTGGCCAATCGACTTAGCGGCCTGTTTCATGCTGGTGGGCCTCGCCGGCTTAGCCTGTACGAGATCGCGCAAGTTATCAATCGAGTTGGGGACTATGGCCCTGAGCATTTGATGGGTTGTCCGCGACTCGACGCAGGTCCCATTCCGCCCCGTGCGGGTGACGTGACAATGGACTCGAGCAAGTTGATTGCCGCGTTGGGGTACAATCCCTTTACGCCTTGGCCATTCGACGACAAATGGGTGCCAACCGACCGCAGTTGGCATCGCCAGCGGCCCCATGACGAGCAGCGCGGTCCCGAGCTGCTGGCCGAGATCCTCTATCGAAACCCGAATCGCGGCGCGGTGGCGAACGCGCCACTTCGGGCTCCTTTCGCTCGCTAGAGCCCCCACGTGGCGGCTTTCCTGTCGGCCGCTGCATCCATGATGCCGGTAACGGCGTGCACGTCGGGGATAGATTGCCCTGAGCCGTCGAGCTGGGTATGTTATCCTAATAGAGGGGCGGTCAAGGGCGAGTGGGCGAGTGGGCGAGGACACCGATACGGCAAGCGCGCCAAGCCGAGCTCGAACTCTCGTGCGTCGCAGACGTAGTAGAATCGGAGGCGGTACTTGAAGACTGCCGCTTCGGCATGTCGGGGTCCAGGAGGTCGATTGGGTACGAAGTTGACGAAGGCGCAGCGATTCATGGCGAGGTTGGCAACTCAAGAACGAAGGGGAGCCTGGTATGCGTGATCCCTTTCAGTGGAGCATTAGTTTAGGACGTTGGTGGAAACCAACGGTGCGGCTGCACGTTTTCTTTCTGGTTTTTGCCGCCGCCACGTTCTTTCTCTGCTGGCAAGACCCGGCGCACGGCGTGGCGGGCAACCTTGTTGGCTTGGCAACCGCAGCGATGTTCGTTCTGTTCGCGAGCGTGTTGATCCATGAGTGGAGTCATTGGCTTGTCGCCGATTACGTTGCCACTGCGCCGGACACGATCGTGGTCGGCCCGTTAGGTGGGCTGTCTGACTTTCCACTCGGATGGGAACCGCGAAAAGAGTTGATTTGCATGCTCGCCGGTCCTGCGGTCAACTTGGTTATTTGTCTGGGCTGTGTCGTGTCTCTGTATGCGCTGGGGGCAGAGAACCGGGGACTGCAGCTTCTGAATCCGTTGGCACCCGTGTGGATCGAGCGAGGAGTTTCGCTGACGCAGCAGGGCCTGCAGCTGACGCTTTGGGTCAACTGGCTGTTGTTCCTGACGAACTTGTTACCGGCATTTCCTTTTGATGGCGGGCGCATTTTGCGTGCGGCGTTAAATGTGACGCGGCCTGATTGGGAACAACGGCGGATTTCGGACGTCATATTTTGGCTCGCCGTCGGACTTTCTTCGGCCATCATGATGGTGGCGATCGTGTTACTGAAATATCCGAGCGACACGATATTTCCGATGTCGTTTGCCTTGTTATTGATGGGCGTCGTACTGCTGGTCAGCGCGCGACGCGACGTGAGTTGCCGAGCTGATTTGGCGCCGCAGGGCGCCCACGACACCGAGCTCGAAGCCCCGTGGCCCTTTAACGCGGAGTCGGATGAGTGGGAAGAATGCGACGAGTGCGACGAGAGCGAAGAGGAAAGTGAGAGTTCGGAAGAGGGTGGGTTCTGGGACCCCGAGTCTGAAGAGAATGATGCGGATGACGAGCAATGGCAAACTGGCTCGACGTCGCCAACTCGTGCCCCCGACCGGCAGGAAATTGAAGCGGAAGAGGAACGCATGGTTGACGAGATCCTTTCGCGTTTGCACTCGCTGGGCATTGACAGTCTTGCTCCCGAAGAGCGCGCGTTGCTTGAACGAGTCAGTGCGCGCTATCGCAATCGCTTGGGCCGCCACATTTAGCCGCCGCGCGCCGCAGGGGCGTTGCGGGACTACACGAGAGGAGTTCGGTAGCTTGCCGCTGTGAAGCACTCAGCATAGGCTCTCTTGCGTTGTCTGCGGCATTCTTGTCGGAGCTTCCGCGTCCTTGTAGCATGAGGAATGTTGCTTCGTCTGTCCAGAGTTGAAAAACACGTGCTGCGCGCTACGAGTGATCCATAGAATGCCCGATCTGATTGCACAAGGAGCCGATCCGCGTCATCGGTGGAGACGGGCGTTAATCGCCCATGTCCCGACCGTGCTTGGGCGTGCCGGCGGTGGCTGGGATACGCCTTGGGACCCGCAAGTTTCGCGTCGCCACGCGCAGCTAGTCTGGGCCGACGACAAGCTCCGCGTCACCAGGTTGCCGGGTGCTCGGAATCCGATCTATTGCCGTGGCGAGCAGGAGGATTCGTTTGCGATCCGCACCGGCGAGCATTTTGTTATTGGTGGTACGTCGTTTGTGTTGTCTGACGAACGAGTCAACGTGACCGTCGATTCGCCGGTCGGGGCCAATGAGCGCGCTTACAGTCCGGCGTTCTTGCAAAGTTTGAGCTATCGCGACGCCGATCATCGGATTGAAGTGTTAAGTCGATTGCCGGATGTGATTGCGGGGGCGGCGACGGACGGCGAGTTGTCGGTGCGGCTGATCAGTCTGATCCTGGCGGGGATTCCGCGCGCCACTGCGGTCGCAATTGTGGCAACTGACAGCGACGATCCGACCGAGATTCGGGTCTTGCATTGGGACCGCCGTAGCAGTCAGGACGGAGTTTTTTCACCGAGTGGCCGGCTGATTTGCAATGCGGTGGCAAGCGGTGAGAGTGTGGTGAGTATCTGGGACCGAGGAGACCGAGGAGTCTCGGCGACTTTCGGTCCGAGTGCGGACGAGGAGTGGGCATTCTGCACGCCCGTCTTGGGACGTGCTTGCCGCGGGTGGGCCATCTATGTGACAGGCCAATTTGATGCGCAGAGCCCCATCACGCCCGCTCGGCACTGTCCAGACGAGTTGCAGGACGAGCTGAAATTCGCCGAGCTTGCCGCGACGACTCTGCATAACCTGCGTGATGTTCGGTTGCTCGAACAACAGCAGTCTTCGCTGCGACCGTTCTTCTCGCCCGTGGTGCTCGAGGCACTTGCGGGACAAGATCCTGAAGAGGTATTGGCGCCGCGGCAAGCGGACGTTTCGGTACTGTTCTGCGATCTGCGTGGCTTTTCGCGGCGATCCGAACGCGGCGCGGGCGATCTGCTTGGGTTGCTCAATCGCGTCAGCCGGGCATTGGGCGTCATGACACACTTTATCTTGGAAGAAGGTGGTGTCGTCGGCGACTTTCACGGTGACGCGGCCATGGGGTTTTGGGGTTGGCCGATCGAAGAGCCGACGGCGATCGCGCGGGCGTGTCGCGCGGCGCTGTCGATTCGCAACGAGTTTGCCAAAGCGGCGCGCCAGGACGATCATCCGTTGACCGACTTTCGCGTCGGGATCGGTTTGGCCAGCGGGCTGGCGGTTGCTGGAAAAATAGGCACCGTGGACCAAGTCAAAGTGACCGTGTTTGGGCCCGTGGTGAACTTGGCATCGCGGTTGGAGGCGATGACGAAAGTGCTGCGTGCACCGGTGCTGATTGACGAGGAAACGGCGCGCCGAGTGCGCGCGTCGGTTTCGCCCGATACGGCACGCGTGCGCCGCGTCGCGCGCGTGCGCCCTTACGGCATGGACACCGCCGTGGAAGTCAGCGAGCTCTTGCCGCCCTTGGCGGAGTTCCCGCAGTTGGCTGACGAACATATTGCGGCGTATGAAACGGCGCTCGATGCGCTGCTCAACCGGGACTGGGAAACGGCGTTTCAATGGCTGCACCGAGTGCCAGCTGAAGATCGCGTCAAAGACTATTTGACGGTCTTTATCGCACAGCACAATCGCATGCCGCCCGCCAATTGGGATGGCGTCATTCCGATCGGGACGAAGTAGCACCGTTCGGGCCATGCATGCGGAGGTTGCGGCGGTCCTAAAGCGCGCGTCCGTGCCACTGCTCATTCCGTACGTCCTCCAGTATCAGATCCCCCAACAAAGTCGCAAATCGACGCGAACACGAGAACGCCAAGTTGAGCAGTGTGAAGCGGCGATCGAGCTACCCTTTGGAAACCGGCAAGACGGTTCGCACTGCGTGCAGTGTGCGGCGGTGTGTTAGCGGGGCGGTTGGTAGTGATAAGCGGATTGAGGTGTAAGACTCGTTCGAGCATGCAGTGGAACGAACATTCCGTACGTCCTCCAGTATCAGATCCACCAACAAAGTCACAAATCGACGCGAACACGAGAACGCCAAGTTGAGCAGTGTGAAGCGGCGATCGAGCTACCCTTTGGAAACCGGCAAGACGGTTCGCACTGCGTGCAGTGTGCGGCGGTGTGTTAGCGGG
>JAJRVM010000211.1 GCA_024277285.1 Planctomycetota bacterium | reverse complement strand
CCGGCGAACTGGCGTTTCTTGGCGATTGGTGGTCCGTGCCATACCGCCGATTCCTCAGTCGATCGATCACCGTATCAACGCCATACACGACCAGCACCATCTTGATGCCCAACAGAGGCATTGCATGACGGTCGTAGTAGCTGATTAAGACGTAGGGCAGCAAATAGGCGCCGTAGATGCACATTGCGGCCACCAGGCCGTTTTCAAGCGGCGCCTTGCGCAGCCACAACGCAACTGCCAGGCACAGGAACGGCAGCACATATGCCGCATATTTGAGCGCTGGGATCCAACGCCAAGGCCGTTGCGTCTGTCGACCATCATCAGCTTGCCGGGCGCCTGCATATTGAGTGGCTGGACCCCACCGCCACCGCCGTTGCTCCCAGTACGTGGGCTGGTAGACGATCGTCGCTGCCAAAAGCCGGTTGGCAGACTGCTCGGGCCACCGCGCGGCCAGGAACGGCATCTCACCCTGCAGGATATACTCCGTGCGCTGCGCTCCCGGACTTCGCCATGGGAGAGAGGTGCCGGTTGCAAAGTCGACCACTCCGTCGTCGTCCAGGCAGTGGGAAGTCTGCTGAAATCGCATGGACCGCGCGAATCGGCTTCATCTTGAGCTTTAACGAACATAGCGACTGGCCAGGAGTATTTAGCCGCAACGAACAGGATTCTTGTCAGGGCGAACTGTCCGCGATACACTGACACAATGCCGAGTCCTGAAAGCCAAGGCGATTACCGCGACGAGGCGTCTGTTATGTCACTTGCTGATCGATTTCGACAGACACGGAAAGAGTTGGTCTTACGTTGGAGCAGATATCCGACGAGTCAGGGCTTTCAACAACGTATCTCTGGGAATTGGAGCACGATGACGACGGAGTGAAGAAACCGTCGGCGGATACTCTGATGGAACTGGTGAATCCGCTGCGAACTATACTGGCCGACCTCCTCAATCTGCCGTCCGTACAGGTCGACGACCAGAAGATTGAAGTTAGCAAGTCACTGAAGGAATTGACGAGCAGTTCGGAGTTAAGAGACATACAATACCGATAGAACGCTGGCTGGAAACGACAATGCCGGCATGGTGACGGCCATGCTCCATAAGCAGATTGAGGGAACAGGGTGGCAGGCAACAGCCCGACATGCATTTTCCATATCACCCACATCGACAATCTGGCTTCGATTGTCGAAGAGGGAGGATTATTGTCGGATCGCAGACTGGTTGACACGCGCGGCGACCGAGTGGTGATCGGTTTGAACACGATCAAACGTCGGAGGCTGGAAGAATTGCCAGTCCGTTGTCATCCTGAGACCAATGTCGGGGACTATGTACCGTTCTACTTTTGCCCGCGAGCACCGATGCTGTACATGATTCACATGCGGAATACGGAGTTGATCTTTCGAGGTGGGCAGGGGCAGATTGTTCATCTTGTTTCGACGGTCGAGGAGGCGATTCAAGTGGCAGGGAGCCGACCGTGGGCGTTCTCGGATGGCAACGCTGGAGCCTTTTACACGCAGTTCTCAGCAGACATCGGGCAGCTTTCAACATTCGTGAATTGGAATGCCGTCCGCACACAATGGTGGAGCGGTCAAAATGTTGATCCTACCGTGAAGGACAAGAAACAGGCGGAGTTTCTGTTTCACGACCAGTTTCCGTGGACTTCTATTTTGGGAATCGGAGTGATTCAGCAGCCGATTGCCGACGAAGTGCGGCAGATTCTCTCAAATGCCGATCACACACCACAGGTTGCCGTCAAACGCGACTGGTATTATTGAGACAAGACTTCGGGAGTGCATGATGATCAGTTTTATCAAAGGCAACCTATTCGAGGCGGAGGTGGAAGCCCTCGTCAACACCGTGAATACGGTCGGTGTGATGGGCAAAGGCATTGCCCTGCAATTCAGCCGAGCATTTCCAGAGATCATGAAGCCCTACAAAGAGGCTTGCAAATCGGGCGATTTGGCAATCGGCAAGGTGTTGACCGTTGAGCTATCGATGCTGGAAGGGCCGAAGTACGTCATCAACTTTCCGACGAAGAAGCATTGGAGGGGAAACTCGAAAAACGAGTTCATTCAGAGTGGACTTGAATCGCTCAAGCACGAGGTCAAGCGACTTGGAATCAAGTCAATTGCCATTCCACCACTTGGATGCGGCTTGGGTGGATTGCGTTGGGGTGATGTGAAACACGCGATTGAATCGGCTCTTGCGGAACTCACCGACGTCGAGGTGTTGGTTTACGAACCGGCTGGAGCCCCCTCCGCTGCGAAGATGAAGACAGCGACAAAGAAACCCAGAATGAGTTCGGGACGAGCCGCGTTGATTGGTCTCATGCATCGATATGTTGCGGCGTTGTTAGATGACGAGGTCACACTCCTTGAGTTGCACAAACTGATGTATTTCTTGAAGGAGGCTGGCGAAGTACCCAAGCTCAAGTTCGTCAAGGGGCTCTATGGGCCTTATTCGCCAAATTTGCGGCACGTTCTTACCGACCTTGAAGGGCACTACGTCACAGGGTTCGGTGATGCGTCCGAGGAGCCGGGCAAGGCACTTGAAACGATGGAAGGAGCCATTGACAAAGCGGAGGAGTTTCTCGAAGCAAAACCAGAAACGCTTGATTGTTTTCATCGCGTCGAAACTCTCATCGATGGTTTTGAAACGGCCTTTGGTCTGGCACTGCTGGCGAGTGTCCACTGGGTCGCCAAACATGAGGAACCGCCCGCAACCACGGTCGAGGAAGCAACCGAACGAGTCCATCAGTGGAATCAGCGGAAGCGAGAGACCTTTGCACATGCTCACATACAGGTAGCGTGGGATCGCCTAACGCAAACCGACTGGCTGTGAGAGAATGGCATCAATGGCCCAACCGAACCATCAGAAAGCGGATTCGAAGCACTCATCACCAACTCGCTGGTGAACGAGGCGAGCCACGCTCAGGGCGATCCAGGCGACAACTTCGCGACATCGGAACAGATCCGCTTTTCTATTTGACAGATGTGATCCGTTGCGGTTCAATCAGCGCGTGGAGAAGAACCATCGTGCCCTCTTGTCGTAACCGTTACCGAGCTCCGAAGGAGTTAACCGCTAATAGACGCTAATATGGGGAACCAATGGCGACCAAGAAAGGCAGCCACTTGAGGATCCTTTCGCGATCGTCTTGTGCGATCAATGGATCTGATGTCGGTATCGCGTCTTCTCATTTATTCGCGCTGATTAGCGGTTCTTCTTCCGGGACTTGACAAGAGTCATCCATGGGCCAAGGCCGACTATTGCGGCAATATGCGCGTGATGCCCAACTACCCGCGCGTGCTCTCGTTCCGCGGCGTGACCGATGGCCTTTCGCAAACGTACACGGCGGGCGAAAAAGCGTACGCGTTCCAAACTTGCATTGTTAGATCGCTCGCGCAAGAAAAAGTCGCCGCTAATCAGAATTCGCCGCGAGAAATCAAGGCAGTTCGAATCTCGATCTGATCTCCCTCGTTCATTTTGAGCAGTCTCGCGGTCGCCTTTCCAACTTCGGTGTGACCTTCGATCCCTGCACCACTGATTCGGAAGTGATCATCCCAGGCTTGTTCGCGGGGATGGAACAGCAGGAAAAGCTCGCCGGTTTCCTCGCTAAGTGTCGCCAGATTCGGTCCCTTGTGAAGATTGCAGTGTGGGCAAGCCAAGCTAAGATTATCGAGGCTATCGTCTCGAATGTGCTGAGTCGCCTGAATGTGTTCGATGTGAAACGTCAGGAATGGAGCGGCCGACTGCGGCAGCCGGCAATACTCGCAACGATGGTTCGCCCGATCACGGACCCGGGAGCGAGTCATGGCGTCCATCAGGCGGCACCGGTAGTGCGATCTACCAGATCACGAGCTTTGATCTGCAGCAATGTCACAAACTGAGAGAAGCTGACGTATTGCTCATACTGAGATCGTTCCTCATCAGTGAGCGTACCCGCATT
>JAJRVM010000210.1 GCA_024277285.1 Planctomycetota bacterium | reverse complement strand
GACATGTTCGGCCACGACATTCATTCCTTCATTCGTAGGATTCTCAGCGCGGGGCCGGAGACCCACGCACCTGCACCCACCATCACGCACCATCACGCACCATCACGCACCATCACGCACTCATCTGCCAAAACGGATTCTCATTATAGGACGGTCGCCAGTGGCGTCCACGCCCACTGCGATGTCGGCCCGGAGGACAACCAAGCCCAACGAACGAGGACCGGCCGAACCAATGCCGAACGGAGAATCCCCTATCCCGCCCCTTTCGTGCCGAACACGATTGGCTGGAGCCCACACCCACGAGGAAGCCACAGCCACTGACGACTCGCTACCGTATGGCGTAGCGGACTGATATGATGGATAAACTTGGATCTCGACCGTATTCACATTGGACGACTCGGATGGCATCGCTAAGTACTCTGCTCGTCGCAGTCGGCTCTTTCTTTGGATTTCTATTGGCCTACCACACCTACGGTCGCTGGTTGGCTCGCAAGGTTTTTCAGATCGACCCCGCCGCAGAGGTGCCGAGCCACCAGTTGCGTGACGACGTCGATTTTGTTCCGACGCCTCGGCAGGTTATCTTCGGACACCATTTCACAAGCATCGCCGGGACGGGACCGATCGTTGGTCCGGCGATTGCTGTTTTTTGGGGTTGGCTTCCCGCGTTGCTGTGGGTTGTCTTTGGGTCCATTTTTGTGGGAGCGGTTCACGACTTCGGGGCCTTGGTCGTTTCCCTGCGTAACCGTGGGCAGACGGTGGGTGAGATTGCGGGCCGAGTCATTAGCCCGCGAGCTCGCGTCCTGTTCTTACTGATTCTGTTCGCCGCGTTGGCGGTCGTCCTGGCGATTTTTGGAATGGTGATCGCCAACATTTTCGCTTTCTATCCGGAGACAGTGATGTCCGTCTGGATCGCGATGCCGCTGGCCATGGCGATCGGAATTTGGAGCTACCGCCGACGCGGCCATCTGCTGTGGCCCTCACTCGCTTGCCTGGCGATCCTCTATGCGACGGTTTATGTGGGCGTCGAATATCTGCCCGTCCGAGTCGTTCAAAGCGCCGGCACGACGGGATCGAATTGGTCGGATACGGTTGATGTCCGGCTCGGCACGGGTGAGAGCGGGTCGGCGCTGATCGCGGGGCTACCCACGGTCAATCCGATCGTGACCTGGACGGGTGTATTGATGGTCTACTGCTTCGTTGCTTCGGTGTTGCCGGTCTGGTTGTTATTGCAACCGCGCGACTACATCAACAGTCACCAACTGCTGGTCGCGTTAGTCCTGTTGGTCGCCGGCATCGGTGTCGCCGTGGCGGTGGGGCGCGCTGATTTGACGGCCAGCGCGCCGGCCATCGTTCCCACCGCAAAATTGCCGGCCCACACGCCTCCCATGCTGCCGTTCTTGTTCATTACGGTCGCCTGTGGTGCGTGCAGCGGTTTCCACTGTCTGGTCAGCAGCGGGACGAGTAGCAAACAGGTCGATAACGAAGGCGATGCCCAGTACATCGCCTACGGATCGATGCTGCTGGAGGGCGCATTGGCCGTCATCGTGATCTTGGCCTGCACGGCCGGCGTCGGGATGGGGCTGTTCACAAAGCAGACGGATGGAACGTATGTGATCCAACAGGCGGCCGATGGCGGCGCGCTGGTACAGCGAGATGCCTGGCGAACTCGCTATCGACAGGATGGAGATTGGAACAGCTTTAAATTGCGCGATACCGTCGGTGCGTTTGTCGAGGGCGGTGCCAACTTTCTGACATCTCTCGGCATTCCCTTACGGCATGGCGTGGGGATCATCGCCACCCTTGTCGCCTGTTTCGCGGCGACGACGCTGGATACGGCAACGCGTCTACAACGTTATGTGGTTCAAGAGCTGGCCGGACACTTTCGTATGGTCCCGTTGCAGAATAAGTTCGGAGCGACGGGCGTCGCGGTTGGCTCGGGAATGGCACTTGCCCTAATGCGAGCGCCCGGTGGCTCGCCCGGCACCGGGGGACTGATTCTGTGGCCATTGTTTGGGGCGACGAACCAGATATTGGCAGGTCTCGCCTTGATGGTGACCGCGTTCTACCTTTGGCGACGCAGCAAGCCGATGTTGGCGATTTTGGTGCCCATGTCCATCATGTTGATTTTGCCTGTATGGGCGCTACTATTGCAATTATTTGCTCCCGAAAGCGGTTGGTGGCACCAAGAAAAGTGGCTATTGGTCGCCTTCGGACTGACCACGCTCGCCTTGCAATTTTGGATGGTGGTCGAAGCCCTTCTGATTTGGCCACGTGTCAAGGGCGTATTGGAGGAACCGTTGCCCCCGCTGCCCACGACACCGAGAAAGGCAGAACCGTCGATCGCCGCGACCTAGTGCTGTGATCACGTCGACCGACTGCTTGCGATTGCCGGGCCGATGACGATGGCACGACGACCTTGCAGTGCGCCGGGGCGTGCCTGACACGTCGGGCACCCGTCCACGCTGACTTGCACGAATCCGTCGGCATCGACGTCCGTTAACAGCACGTCGCCTTCGCGTAGGTTGTCGAGCTCGAATGGTGAGATGGGATCGGCATCGAAATGGGCAACCAGCTCGACTGAGTCCGCGCCCGAATTGGGTGATTGTAGCGCTGCCCCTTCCACACCGGTGAACTCCCCGACCAGCAACTTGTCGACGATCTTGCGAATCGCACGCTGTGGCAAGCACAAACTAAACTCGCCGCTCTGCTCGCTGACGCGCACCTCAAACTTCAAAACGATCACGTCGTCGCCAGGTGCGACCACGCGCACTCGCTGCGCATCGCTTTCGACGCGATCGATCGACAGGTTGATCGCCAACAGCGGTTCCCACGCATCATGTAGCTCATCCAATAATAGACGTACGACACGTTTCGCCAAACGCTGCTCAAGCTGTGTCGGGGCTCGGCTGGGCAGCGGGCACGTATGCTTCTTTCCACCGAGCAGCGCGTCCAGAATGGGGTAAAGCAAAGCGGGACTCAGGTCCAACGCCAAGGCGGCTGGCAGAGGCGAGGCCTCGAGCACGAAGTAACAAGTTGGACGGGTTCGGCCAAAGGCGAATTGGCTGTACGTCACGGCCTGAACGTCGAGCAACTGAACTTGCACGAGCTGTTGAAGAGCTCGCGAGAGCGCGTCGGCGAATCGTTCTGCGACGTCCTGATGGAAGGCTTCGATGACCTCCAGTTGACGTCGGAGGTCTAACGGAGAGCGGCCGCTGCCATCGGCGACAGACCGTTTAGCGCTGTCGACGGCGCCGTCACGTCGGCCGTGTGCCGACTGGCTCGAAGACGATTCGAGCAATTCTCGTTCTTTACGAGTCAATTCGATATCTTGCATTCGTTTCTTCCTTGAAACATGCGAACGTTAGCCGCGAATCTGTCCCTGCCCTTCGACGATGTACTTATAGCTGGTTAGCTCACGAAGCCCACACGGACCACGAGCGTGAAAACGGTCGGTGCTAATTCCGATCTCCGCTCCAAGACCAAACTCAGCGCCGTCGTTGAACCGCGTGCTCGCGTTAACCATGACCGCCGCACTATCGACTCGGGCCGTAAACTCTCTCGCAGCGTGAAGGTTGTTCGTGACGATCGCGTCGGTGTGATGAGATCCATAGTTGTTGATGTGGTCAATCGCTCGCTCGATCGAGTCGACCACTTTGACGCTGATCACCGGCCCCAGAAACTCCGCGCGATAATCGTCGTCCGTCGCCGGTTTGGCACGAGGCAAGATGTGCTGCGTTGCGTCGTCTCCGCGGAATTCGACATCGTACTCGGCCATCGCGTTCGCGGCTTTCGGCAAGAATTTCTCGGCCACGTCCTGATGGACCAACAAGGACTCCGCCGCGTTGCACACACCCATTCGTTGGCATTTGCTGTTGGTCGTGACTCGAACCGCCATGTTCAAGTCGGCATCACGATCGACGTAGACATGGCAGTTCCCGTCAAAGTGCTTAATGACGGGCATCGTTGCCTCTTGCGAAACGCGACGAATCAATCCTTCACCGCCACGAGGGATCGCTACGTCGATATACTCGTGCAACGCAAGGAAATGGCCAACGGCCTGCCGGTCGCGAACCTCGACAAGCTGGACCGCGGCGGCAGGCAGTCCACACTCAACGGCTACTCGATCAAGAATCTGCACGATGGCTTGGCTTGAGTGCGCCGCCTCCTTGCCGCCTCGCAGAATAACGGCATTGCCGCTCTTAACGCAGATGGCGGCGGCATCCGCCGTCACATTGGGACGAGATTCATAGATGAAGAAGACGACACCCAAGGGGACTCGCACCTTGTTGATTCGCAACCCGTTGGGCCGCACGCTGGAATCAATCGTTTCGCCAATCGGATCTGGCAGCATTGCGATCTGTTGCATGCCCGAGGCTATCCCTTCAATGCGTTCCGGGGATAGCGTGAGGCGATCAACTTGGGCGGCGGTGAGGCCAAATTCGGGGGCGGCTTGGATGTCCTGTTGATTGGCGGCCAGAATCTCGCCTGTTTGTTGGCACAGCGCAAGGGCCGAGTTGCGAAGCCAATCGTTTTTTTGCTGGCCAGTCGTCTGCGCTAGCGCCGCAGCGGCCGCCTTGGCATCCGCCGCAACACGTTGACAGTAGGTCTGCAGATCAAATTCAGAAGGGGTAGACATTTTGGCGAATCACGTGTCCAGGGATATACGTTGCCGACGGCGTTGGGAAGTATTGGGCAAGGTGCGTCCGGCGTCAAGGTTCGTTAGTCGCGGTGGTCCGGCGACTGAGCTAGCAAGCGTCGCGCCTCGGTCAGCACGAATTCGTGGTCCATGAAGGGCTCGTAGCTGATATCATGCCAGCGGAGGTCGCCCTTCGCGTCAATCAGGAACGTACCATGGAGCGGCTGATCCTCGAAGTCGTCGAACACACGGTATTGCCGAAACACATGAAATTGATCGTCGGCGAGCAGCGGAAACGGGATGTCGCCATCATAGGCCTCGAGGGATTTCTTGAGCCCATCGGCGTCGTCCGAGCTGATCGCCACCATTTCGATTCCAGCTTCGTGAAAGTCGTCGATCCGCGGACCGAACGCCTGCAACTGTTCGGCACAATGCAGGCAACCAAAGCCGAGGTAGAAAATGACCAAGACGGGACGACCTCGGTAATCGGCCAGTGAGATCGGTCGGTGGTCCGCATTCGGGAGTGTCCAATCGGGGGCAGCCGTCGGATGCCAGCGAAAAGGCCCCAGCGAATCGAGCGACGGACGCTGTCCAACGTCGTCGGCTGGCGCTCTGGCGACACGCCAATCTCGTGGCCATCCTAGGTAATGGGCGATTGGGGAGAGATGCGAAAACGGAGGAGCTCGCAGATCGATCTCGGCCGATCGTTCTCGCAGCTGCTCCATGGACTGAGTCATCGTATCGACGCGACCGAGGTCCCACTGCAGTGACGCCAAATGGGCCAGCGGCAAGGTCTCCCGCTCGTGCGATTTGACGTTGGTGCTCAATGTCTCCAGAGCCGATTCGGGGTCACCCGATTCGACCTGCCACCGAGCCATCAAGGACATATCGTCATTGTCCGACTTCTCGAGCAATTCGATGGCCTTGGCCACGTTACCGTCGATCGCCGCGTGATATGCGTCCATTTCCTTGAGGACTCGCTCGATGTGGCGTACTTCGCCGTCTAACCTGCGGCGTGCCTTGCAACCGTCCGCCGCAATGTCCTGCTCGCTCTTCTGCTCCTGCTGTGCTTTGTCCTCTGCCTGCTGGCCCTGTCGTTCTCGCTTGGCCGACTGCTCGCTCAGCATTGCTTGCAGTCGTGTTCGGATCCGCTGGACGTCGGCATCGTTATCCAAATGATAATGAGCTCGTCCCACCGCTCGTAGCCAGTCAACGCGATTCAGGACCGAATCGGTTGTTTCAAGGTACACGGTCTCAGACAACCGTAATGTTTCTTGCCAAAGCTGTGCCTTGTCCAATACTTGAAGTAGCCGCTTGCGGCCATAGCTGGCGCTGCATCCACTTTTGGAGAGCGTGTTGAACTTAGGATGTTGAGGCAACTCGATCATGTTCTTGGCCAAGTCCAAGGCGTCGTGGATTCGCCCCACGTAAATCAGGTTGCGGATGAGCCATTCATTGTTGTGTGCAAAGTTGTGGATCTGGTCGGGCAGCAGACGGTCTCGAACCATTTGTGCGTGATCGGTGCGTGCGGACGCCTCTTGCTGCCAGACGGCATCCGGGTATCGCTTGAGTCGTGAATAAATGTGCCCTGGCATGTGCCACATGTGTGCAATGGCCGGAGCCGACTGGCCGCAACGGGCCGCTGAAGCCAGTGCGCGTTCCGGTCTTTCGTGGTCCCACAGGTGAATGCGATAATGATGCACGGGATGCATGGGCGAGACGGTCAAGACCTCGCCAATTAACGCGTCGATCGCCAGATGGCTACGAATTTTCTGTCCCGTGCGGCGTCCCTCCCAGGCATGCAAGG
Organism: Planctomycetota bacterium; assembly: GCA_024277285.1. The sequence continues at coordinate 9,387 of JAJRVM010000210.1, read as the reverse complement.
CGATGAAGGCCTTGGCCTCGATGTCGTCGGGGTATTCGTAAACGATGTTTTCTAAGGCATCGATATACTCGTCCGAACCGCTCTTGGCGTCCTCAGCTTTTAGCAGTTTTTCGAGCGCTTCGATGTAGCGCTGCAGACGTGGCGACGCGTTTTCCTTTCGGTCCATCGCTTGCTGAATGAGTTTCTTCGCTCGCTCGCGGTTGTTGGCGTTGGCCATGGCCATGCCCCAGTACGCCGCCGCACAGTCCGGGTCGAGCGCGGCGGCTTGACGAAATGATCGTTCCGCCTCGAAATACCAAAAACCGTGCAACTGGCCGATGCCCTGGTTGATGTACGCTTGAACATCCCGCTGCTGGGACTGCACGGGAAAGGAAACGGCGCCCGTACCCGGCATTAAATAAGCCGCTTGCCGAGGCCCCTCGTTGAAGGCTTCCCCATGAAAAGAATGACCGGCCGGTAACGCTGCCGTCGCCGAGATTTCCTCCGCACGAACTTCGGTCGCACACGCGTAGAGTGCCCCACCGAGCATGAATAGGCCGAGCAACATCGACAGCCTCCGGGTGGCACGGCTTGCGATGAATAAAACCCCTGATTGGGGACGTGAGACGTCGTTGGATGCTGGGACCATCGTACTGTTCTCGGGCGGTTACCCGGCAGAATTGGATTCCTGTGAGACGAATCGGACAAGCCATACTCCGGCACACGGGCAGTCTGTTACACTGCTTGCGAACAAGCGGTGGCACGTTGTCGCATAGGAGCGCGGCGAGTCGGCTTGGCAAGAGCTATGATCATAACAAAACCGCATCGTGATTGTCTGGGGTGAAAGACACCGCCGACACGCCATCGGACTCGTCCGGTTCGCTAAGAAAGTTTGACATGCTTGAGAGTATGCTTCTGGGCGGTGTCCGCCTGGTTACCGTGTGCCTTTGCTGCGTCTTCGGCCGCTCCGCGGTGACGATCGCTCAGGAGGCCAACCCGTCTGGCACGACTTCGCCTGACATGACTTCGCCTGACATGACTTCGCCTGACATGACTTCGCCTGACATGACTCCGGCAGAGGCCGTCGTCCACGAATCACGATTGTTGACGAGAATTCGGCAACTGACGTTCGAGGGGCGCCGATCGGGTGAGAGCTATTTCAGCCGAGATGGGCGGCAGTTGGTCTTCCAGAGTGAGCGAGAGGATGGGAATCCGTTCTTTCAGATCTATCTTCTGGATTTTCCGACGGGCGACATCCAACGCATCTCGCCTGGCTATGGCAAGACGACATGCAGTTGGATCCACCGAGACGGCACGTCAGTGCTGTTCGCATCGACGCACGAGGATCCCGACGCTCGGCTCAAGCAACAAGAGCAGCTGGAACTGCGAGCGTCGGGAGAGGAGCGGCGGTATTCGTGGGATTACGACGAGTATTACGACATTTACCGCTGTGACCTTGGCGACATGTCGTACACGAATCTTACCAACGCGCCCGGCTACGACGCGGAAGGTTCGTGGTCTCCCAACGGTACGAAAATCGCCTTTGCCTCCAACCGCAAGGCGTATTCCAAGCCGCTTTCCGACGCGATGAAAGAGCGGCTCGCCACCGATCCGTCTTACTTCATGGACCTGTACATCATGGATGCTGACGGTCGAAACGTGCGCCAATTGACTGACGTCCCTGGGTATGACGGCGGCCCGTTTTTTTCTCCGGATGGCACACGCCTATGCTGGCGCCGATTCTCGGTCGATGGAGTAACGGCCGAAATCATGACCATGAAGATCGACGGCAGCGATGTGCGAGTGCTGACGAAGCTAGGCCACATGTCCTGGGCCCCCTACTACCATCCTTCCGGCCGCTATTTGATCTTTGCGACGAATGTTCACGGGTTCGCGAACTTTGAGTTGTACTTGGTTGATGTCGAAGGTGGCAAAGAGCCGGTTCGAGTGACTTATACGAACGGGTTTGATGGTTTGCCCGCGTTTTCACCCGATGGCCGCCAGTTGGCATGGACAACGAATCGAGGACCGGGTCGTCAGTCTCAGATTTTCATCGCGAAATGGAATCACCAACGGGCGCTCGACATGCTTGAGCTTCGAAGCGCGGAAGAGCGGCCGAGTCTGGCGTTGGCAGCTTTGGCGGCGCGAGGTTCGGTGCGAGCGACAACTCCCGACTGCTCGCCCCAAGATGTACTCCGGCACGTCGACTACTTGTGCCGACCCGAACTACGTGGGCGTCGGACGGGAACGACCGGCGAGCAACTGGCGACTGCCTACGTTGCCGCCTATCTCGATCAGCTTGGGCTGGGGCCGAACGGTGATGACGGAACCTGGTTTCAAAACTTCGAATTCGCCTCGGGTGTGTCGCTCGGTGAGCAGAACGAGCTGGCCGCTGGCGACCGGACGTTCAAAGTTGGCGAGGATTGGGTGCCGTTGTCGTTTTCGAACAGCGGCGAATTTGCTGAGGCACCGGTCGTGTTCGCCGGCTACGGCATCTCCGCACCGTCGGTTGACGGCCAAGACGAATATGATTCGTTTGTGCACCTGGACGTCAAGGACAAGTGGGTGCTGGCCTTTCGTTTTATGCCCGAAGAGATATCCCCCGAACGTCGCCAGCACTTGGCGCGGCACTCGAGCCTTCGGTTCAAAGCGATGTTGGCCAGGGATCAAGGTGCGCACGGCTTGATCCTTGTGAGTGGTCCGAACGCTACGGTGAAAGAGCAATTGGTGAGGCTCCGATTCGACGGCTCGCTTTCCAGTTCGAATCTTCCGATCATCAGCATTTCCGACGAAGTTGCCGACGGCTGGCTGAAGGCATCCGGGAAGTCACTCAAGGATCTACAAGATCAGCTCGACAGCGGCGAGCCCGTCATCGGTTTCGACGTTGTCGACTTGCAGGTGAAGGCCCGAATTGACATCGAGCAGATTGATCGGCATGGCCGCAACGTACTTGGTTGGCTGAGGGCAGGCAAGACACCCACGAAACAGATGGTCGTCGTCGGAGCTCATATCGATCACCTAGGCGAAGGCACTCACAGTTCGTCACTCGCTCGCGACATCGAGCGGGAGGGCGTGCATTGGGGGGCCGACGATAACGCCTCGGGTGTGGGCGCGATGCTCGAAATTGCTCAGTGGCTCGCAACTCTCAAATCACAGGGCAAGCTGAAAGCGCGGCGAGATATCATGTTCGCGGCGTGGTCAGGCGAAGAAGACGGCTTGATCGGGTCTTCACATTTCGTGAAGTCTTTTCGTACCGGAACAGCGACCGAGACGGCATCGCCACACTCGGACACGACGAGCCTTTATCCGACCGTAGCAGCCTGCCTGAATCTTGACATGGTCGGACGGCTGGACAAACGCTTGATCTTGCAAGGCGTCGGGTCGTCAAGTATTTGGAAGAGTGAAATCGAACGACGCAACGCAGTCCTGGGTCTGCCAATCACTCTGCAGGAGGACAGTTATATCCCGACGGATGCCAGTGTCTTTTTTACGCACGGGGTACCGATTCTGTCAGCCTTTACGGGGTCACACGAGGAGTATCATACGCCGCGAGACACTCCGGATAAGTTGAATTACGATGGGGCCGCGAAGATTGCGCAGTTCATGGCGTTGGTGGCTCGTTCCTTGGCCATGCGAGAAAACGCGCCCGACTACATCTCCGCCTCAAAGCCGCAACAGGGGCAAACGCGGGCGAGGCTACGGGCGTATCTGGGAACGGTTCCGGACTACGCTGAATCGGATGTGAAGGGAGTTCAACTGTCTGCGGTCGCCAAAGGTGGGCCCGCGGAATCGGCCGGTGTGCGGTCCGGTGACGTGATTGTCCGACTGGCAGGCCGTAAGATCGAGAATATCTACGACTACACCTACGCGATCGAAGCGCTAAAGATTGGCGACGAAGTAGAAGTCGTTGTTCGCCGCGATGGAAACGACGTCTCACTCAAGCTCACACCCAGCTCACGCGAATGACCGCTGCCGCTAACGGTTTAGCCGTAGGTTTGGGCTAGCTCCCGGATGTAGTCGAGTGCTTCATCGACTTCCGGCACTTGGACGCCGACTTCTCGTCCCTGGTCGTCGCATGCGGCCAGCAGAATGAGCTCGTCGTAACTCTCGCTGGCTCGTAGCCTCCGAACGGCCCGGACGCCCAGGGTGCCTTGACGGGCTTCGTGGGCGACCATGTGATGTTCGATGAACCATTCGGTTCGTGGCGTGATCAACCCCGACAGGGCTTCGAGTCCAGATTGTACGTGGTCGTGTGGATCGATTCCCTTGCCGATATCGTGCATCAAAGCAGCCAACACAAACTCTTCGTCGTACGGTAGTTCGTCACGAGCGAGTTGAAAGACTTGAAGACTGTGATACAGCACGTCGCCTTCGGGATGATACGTTCGATTCTGCTGAACATTCTCCAGCGGCAGCAGCAGCGACTCGTAGACCTGAAACCGGTCAACGTGAGACGTGACTTCGTCCACCGCTTCGTCCAAGTCAAGCGTCGGATAAGCGCGGCGAACGAGCAGCTCCAATTCCGCCAGACTCGCCCGCTCCATCGCTTTTCCGGTAATCGAACTCTTGGAAACGTAGTGAGCTTGATCGGCCGCATAGATCGTGATCTCGATCGGGTATCGGTCCTGGATGTGAATATGGTGGAAAACTCGTGTCACCCCGTTTTTTCGCACCGTCTTGTGCTGCAGGTCGATGACCAGCCCTTCGTCCTCGAGCGTCATGGCAACCGCTTGGAGACTGTCGGAAAATACGTGAATGTCGATATCGGATCCATGACGGACATGTCCCGTCAGAACGCTTCCGATCAATCGCGGGCGATACCTTTCAAGGAGTCGCAGAAAGCGAATCGCTTCGACACGCATGTCACGGAGCATCTCGTCGTGCGCCTCGCGTTCGAACAGGCGGGCCATCTGTTGGACTTGATCGCGGATTTCGACGTTGCTGGGCAGGTCGGCCGGTTTGACCCAACCTTTGTGGACTTTGCGAGCCGCCTTCATCTTGGCGCGATAGTACTCGGATTCCTGACGCTGATACAGCAGGCGAGCTGCTTCCCATGCGATCTGTCGGCGCGTTTTTGACGGTTGCATTCTCACGTCCGAGAAACACCTCCCAGAAGGGACCGAATATTCTGTCATTCTTGCACGTCAAGACGCGATACTCGATACTCGGATTTCGGATTTGACTCAATTATTCTTTCGCGGTCACTTAATCTCCCTTATCCCCATATCGTGGAAGTCTCACGCCGAGATGAAACAAGTTAATTCGGGTGGTGGCTGGCCTGCGGTTCGCTATACCCTAAAACAAGCTCGAAAGGTCGGTGGATGGCTGCCTTTGTGGCGGGCGATGCGCACGAAAAACGTATGTAAAACGTGTGCAGTCGGCATGGGCGGCCAACGCGGCGGCATGGTGAATGAGCGAGGCAAATTTCCGGAGGTCTGCAAGAAGTCTTTGCAAGCCATGGTGGCCGATATGCAGCCTGCGATTCCAGATGATTTCTGGCAATCGCATTCGATCACGCAACTCAAGCAGATGACGCCGCAGCAACTGGAAAGCTGCGGACGACTTGTCAAACCGTTGTTGGCCGATCCGGACAGCGACCATTTTCGGCCCATCGATTGGGAGGAGGCACTACAGCTCGTCTCGACTCAGCTACGCGCGTCATCGGCGGACGAGACCTTTTGGTATTTTAGCGGACGCAGCAGCAACGAAGCCGGATTCTTGCTGCAATTATTCGCTCGACTCTACGGCACCAACAACGTCAATAATTGTAGCTATTACTGTCATCAGGCGAGTGGAGTTGGATTGACAAGCAGTGTCGGTACCGGCACCGCAACGTTGCAGCTGGAAGATGTCGAACACGCGGATCTGGTTTTCGTCATCGGCGGAAATCCTGCCAGCAACCATCCGCGTCTGATGACGACACTCAAGCACGTTCGGCGTCGCGGCGGGGAAGTTATCGTGATCAATCCCGTTCGTGAAGTCGGGCTCGTCAACTTCCGGGTCCCCAGCGACCCGCTCAGCCTGCTGTTTGGAACCAATATCGCGACTCTGTACGTGCGGCCCCACATTGGCGGTGATTTGGCGTTGTTGTCGGCCATCGCGAAACGAATCGACGAGCTCGGTTGTCAGGACGAAAGATTCCTCCGGCAACATTGTGACGGATACGACTCGTGGATCGCTCACCTCAGGGCTCTTTCGTGGGACGACCTTGATGCGAAGTCTGGCGTATCTGCCGGCGAAATCCGGACGGTGGCCGACCGCTATGCGGCTTCAAAGAGTACGGTGTTCAGTTGGGCGATGGGAATTACTCACCATGCCCATGGTGTTGAGAACGTGCAAGCGATTGCGAATCTCGCGTTGATGCGAGGCATGGTCGGTCGGCCTCACGCGGGGTTGATGCCCGTCCGAGGCCATTCCAATGTCCAAGGGATTGGATCGGTCGGTGTCACGCCGCAACTGAAACAAGCAATATTCGAAGGTCTACAGAATCGATTCGACGTCCGCCTTCCGACGTCACCGGGACGCGATACGCTGTCGTGCATGGAGGCGGCGTATGCTGAGCAAATGCGAGTCGGTTTCTGTCTCGGCGGGAACTTGTACGGCTCGAATCCGGATTCGATCTATGCGGCCAAAGCACTGGAACGGACGGATTTGATGGTCTATCTGAACACGACGTTAAACACAGGGCATGCTCACGGTTGTGGAAAACGAACCGTGATTCTTCCGGTCCTCGCACGTGATGAAGAGCCTCAGCCGACCACTCAGGAATCGATGTTCAATTTCGTGCGGATGAGTGAGGGTGGGCCGCGACGGCTCGCCGGGCCGCGCAGCGAGATCGAGATCGTCGCTAGCCTCGCAGACCACGTTCTGGGGTCCACGGCGCCGATCGATTGGAATGCGATGACGCAGACTCGCGCGATTCGGCAGATGATCGCAAAAGTCGTTCCGGGGTGGGAGGCGCTCGGGAGAATCGACCAAACACGAACCGAGTTCTACATTGGCCAACGGGTCTTGCACGAACCCAAGTTCGCGACGACCACCGGGAGAGCCCAGCTACACGTTCACACTTTGCCTGAACTGGCCGCCGGCGCTGAAATGTTGCGGCTGATGACGGTGCGCAGCGAAGGTCAGTTCAACACGGTCGTTTACGAACAGGAGGACATCTATCGTGGGCAGGAGCGTCGAGACGTCGTTCTATTGCACCCCGATGACCTCGCTCGCTTGGGTCTGCAGCACAATCAGCGAGTCACGGTTCGCAGTCGTGTGGGCTGCATGGAGCATATCCTCGCCCGCGCGTACGCCGCGATCCGCCCCGGTAACGCGTTGATGTACTATCCCGAGGCGAATGTTCTTGTGCCGCGGACGGCCGACCCCAGGTCCAAGACGCCTGCATTCAAGTCTGTCTTGGTGAAGCTCGAGCCGTAGGTTACGTCGCGAAGTTTTCGCTTGTTGAGAGCTGATTTAGAGCGGTGGCTTGTCCGTTCCATGCGTCCGGTTATCATGACGTTTCTGAATCGGACCGCCCGTCGGAACGTTGACCAAATCGTTCGACACCTTGTGGGTCGGTGAGAGAACTTAATGCGAGAGACGATGCCATGAATTATGCGTTGCCCGAACAGAAGCAAACGACCAAGGTAGGCACCAAGGATGTCCTGTTGGTAGCCAATGGAGATCTGCGGCTCTCGGCGAATCGTCAGTGTTGGGCGGCACAACATGAGATGGAACAGGCTTTGGAGGCCGCAGTTGCCGAGTGTGGTTACCGGTTGGTGCGTGCCCATGCCTACAAGGACGACGAGCAGCACGGTTTTATCGGCTCACAGAAAGAGGGCATGGACGTCTTTGCCGACATTGATGCGGACGCGCCGTTGATCGTCGCAGAAGCCGTTTGGCAATACTCTCACCACATTCTTCATGGGCTGATCACACACCGCGGTCCGCTACTGACGGTCGCCAATTGGTCAGGTACCTGGCCTGGGCTGGTGGGAATGCTGAATTTGAACGGGTCGCTCACCAAGGCCGACGTAAAATACTCGACGTTGTGGGGAGAAGAGTTTGCCGCGCCGGAGTTTCGCAAACTCTTGAAAACATGGCTAGAAGAAGGCGAGATTCGCCACCGCACGGATCATGTCACGCCACTGTCTCGGGTCGACGTGTCGCCCGACGAGCGTCGTCTCGGTCAATCGCTCGCTCGGCAGTTACAGCATGAAAAGGCCATCATGGGCGTCTTCGACGAAGGGTGTATGGGCATGTTTAACGCGATCATCCCGGACCACCTCCTGAACCCGACGGGCGTCTATAAGGAACGACTCAGCCAGTCGGCCTTGTATTACGAATCGGCGCAGGTGAGCGACGACGAAGCGGGTGCGGTTCGCCATTGGATGGAACAGCAGGGATTGACGTTTCAAACCGGGACGCGACACGCGGAAGATCTGACCGACGATCAAATTCGCCAGCAGTGCAAAATGTATGTCGCGGCACTTCGGTTGGCAGATGATTTCGGCTGTTCTGCGATCGGCATTCAGTACCAACAAGGATTGAAGGATTTGATGCCCGCCAGCGACCTTGTCGAGGGCACGCTGAACAACTCACAGCGACCGCCTGTCCTCGATCGCACTGGGGAACGCGTGTTGTATGATGGCGAGCCTTTGCCTCACTTTAACGAGGTTGACGAGTGTGCGGGACTCGACGGCCTGATGACTTACCGTGTTCACCGAGCCATGGGGCAGCCTCCGGAAAATACGCTGCACGACCTGCGGTGGGGCGACGTTGATGCGTCGGGGACGACCGACGAATACGTGTGGGTGCTGCTCATTAGCGGATCGGCTCCGCCCGCTCACTTCGTCGGAGGTTGGCACGGAGCGACCAGCGTACGCCAGCCGCCCATGTATTTCCCCAATGGCGGCGGTACGTTGAAAGGCGTTTCCAAGCCGGGTGAAATCGTTTGGTCGCGTATCTACATCGAAGACAACCAATTGAAGATGGACTTGGGAAGGGCGAAGGTCGTCGAGCTGACGGACGACGAGACCGAAAGACGATGGCAGGCCACAACACCTCAGTGGCCGATCATGCACGCGGTCACCTACGGCGTCTCGCGCGACCAGATGATGGCTCGGCACAAGAGCAATCACATTCAAGTCGCCTACGCCGAGAGTGACACGGCCGCAGACCGAGCCCTGTTTGCCAAAGCGGCCATGGCCGAGGCGCTCGGCATGGAGGTCAGTCTTTGCGGCACGCGCAAAGGCGACAAGGCTTGGGGGTAGCCCGGATCATTCGGTGTGCCGTTGAAAGGTTTATCGATTCTAGTGGGTGCAAATCCCACCCGGCAACTTGTCGCTCCAGCCGGTAGCACTTGGGGCGGTTCAAGGAGGCAACGAATTGGACTGAAGCACTTCAAGAGAAGGCTCCGTT
>JAJRVM010000209.1 GCA_024277285.1 Planctomycetota bacterium | reverse complement strand
GACTCGTCCCATCGAGCGACTGCGGTGTGGCTCGCCATGACGTGTGCTGACCGCCCAGCCATTCCCGCCACGAAACCTCGGCGGAATTGGCCCTCTCAACCCTCAACTCGCACCTCTCGACTCGCACCTCTGGGCTCTGGACTCTGGACTCTCGCCTCTCGACTCTCAGCTCTGGACTCTCGACTCTCGACTCTCAGCTCTGGGCTCTGGGCTCTGGACTCTGGACTCTCGACTCTCAGCTCTGGACTCTGGACTCTGGACTCTCGACTCTGGACTCTCGACTCTGGACTCTCAGCTCGTCACGCGCGTCGCTTGGCCAGGATCTGATGGTACAAGTCGACGTACTGCTCGGCACTACGCGTCCATGACCAATCTTGTTGCATCCCCGTCTCGACCAAACGGCACCAGTCTTCCTTTTCGTGCGAATACATTTGGCAAGCGCGGGTCAAAGCCTCTTCCAGATTTCCCGCGTCGTAGTGGTTGAATGCAAACCCGTTGGCGTTCCCGGCAGCGAGGTTTTCGGGAGAGGCGTCGGTAATGGTGTCAGCCAATCCGCCCGTGTGATGGACGATGGGCACGGCACCGTAACGCAAGCTGTACAGCTGATTCAAGCCACACGGTTCGTATTGACTGGCCATAACGAACATATCCGCACCGGCTTCGATGCGGTGCGCCGTCGTGTCGGAGAATTCCAGACGTGCCGCGACACGGTGTGGGTATTGGTGCGACATTTGCTGTAAGAACTGGTGGTAATCCTGTTCACCGGTCCCAAGGATCGCCCATTGCACGTCGCGATAGCCGGCCCAACGTTGCATCACTTCGCCGACCAGATCCCAGCCTTTTTGACCCGCCAGGCGTCCGACCAATCCAACCAGCGGATGGTCCGGTTCGACGGGCAGGCCAAGCTCCTTTTGCAGCGCCGCCTTGCACTGTGCCTTGCCTTGCCGCCAATTCGTCACATCGTAAGGTGTGTCTATCAGCGGATCGTGGCACGGATCCCACGTTTCGTAGTTCACGCCATTGATAATGCCACTGAGCACATCGGCGCGATGGCGCAGCACCGCCTCGAGCCCACAACCTAACGGCGAGTTCTGGATTTCTCGCGCGTATTGAGGGCTAACCGTATTGATCGCGTCTGCAAAGACGATCCCCGTCTTGACCAGATTCAAATGGCCGTGAAACTCCATCTGGTGCCAGTTGAAGTACTTCCAGTCCAACCCGGTCAACAGCATGTCCCAATGCCAAAAGCTGCCCTGATAGGCAAGATTATGGAGCGTAAAGAGCGTGGCGATACGGCCGTAAAAGGGTACATGACGGTACTCGGCCTGCAGGTAGGCGGGCAGCAGACCGGTCTGCCAGTCATTGCAATGGAGCACATCGATCGGGATACCGATTGCGCTGAGGGACTGCATAACGGCGCGGCTGAAAAAGGCAAACCGCTCGCAATTGTCCTTGTAGTCGTGGCCGTTTTCGCGATACAGCTGCGGCCGATCAAAGTAATCATCCTGTTGGATCAGATAGACCGGCACCTGCGAGTTGGGCAGGCGGCTCAACAGCAATCGGCCGGTAACCATTTTTGAGCCAACGCCGACCGAGACCTCGATATCGGTTGGCTCAATCGGCACGCCACATTGCCATACCTGACGGTACGCGGGCATGAACACGACTGGGTTATGACCCAGTTTTTCCAGTTCGCGTGGCAACGCCTCGACGACATCGGCAAGGCCCCCGGTCTTGGCAAACGGGACCACTTCGCTGCTGGCAAATGCGATATTCAACGGTCAGTGCTCCAGAAGCTGCGTGACATCCAATGCCTCGCTGGTATTGTAGCGCCGAGAATCGTGTCCGTCGAAAGCATTCACGTGTCGGACTCCCGGCGCTCGGCCGGGCAAGCAGACGCAACCACGTCAGTCCGAGCGCGAAGACGATCTTGCGCAACGTCCCTTGCTTTCGATGGGCAACCACTTTGGGGAGCTTCGGCAGGCCTTGCTAGCTGACACGAGCCAATTCGAGTGGTCGCGGTAAACTTGCCGGTCGGTGGTACCGGCCAGCCCGATTTTGGCACATTTGCGACCCGAGCGGTCAGTGAAAAGAAACGCATTGGATGAACTTTCCTGCCCCGGTTGGACACCTATTACCACAGTGCCAGCGCCTGAACATGGCCATTTACCACGGATCTTTTGGCCAGAACAGCCCATGCGGGGTGTGTCGACAGGTCAGACGTCGCCGCGTCCGAGGCCCGGCAAACGCGGCGACGCTTCAAACCGAATGCGGTACAATATCCGTAGTGAGTGATGGAGCGTGCCCGTCCGACCGGGTGCGGTTCGGCCCAGAATGTCCGATCGGTCTTAGCCGCGTAGAATACCTCATTTCAGGCATCTGGCCACACGAAGACCCGTCACCCAACAGGTACCTCCAAGCAGAAGGAACGGCGCGTGCCGAAGCTGGACATCGAGCAAGTAACTCGAGATTTCTTTCCGCGCATCCATCGAGCGGCGTTGGTGCTGTGTGGAAACCCTTGGGATGCCGACGACCTTGCTCAGGAGACGTTCCTCGTTCTGGCGCAACAGAGTGATCGCTTTCGCGGCGACAGCCAGTTGTTCACCTACCTGTATGGAATTCTGCTGAATCTGTACCGACGCGAACGGCGGCGACACGGCACCCGACGCCGAGCACTGCAGGTATTGCAAAGCGAATCCGCCGAGACGCGGCACATCTTGCCGGCGGCCGAAACGGCAGTCGAAGTGACCGAATGGAAGCGAAGCCTCTGGTCACGCGTGGCACAATTGCCTGTTGCGCAGCGCGAGACACTGGTTTTGCGTTTCAGCGAACAGTTACGTTATGACGAAATTGCCGTCATCTTGGAGTGCCCGCTGGGTACGGTCAAGTCACGCATCTTTAACGGTCTCAAGACACTACGTCAGATCATGATGGCCGAACCGCAAGAGACGCGGCTAACTCCTGCGCACCCCTTTGAGGACCTGACTCGTGCGATCTAAGCGATCTCGAACTAGCGCGTCAGCACCTTTCCCTGACGATGAACTTGATTTTGTGGACAGCGACTTCCTGCCGCTCGCGGCGCAACTGGGCGCTGAGGCTAATTCGCTCGCCACGCTCTATCCACCCAATGACGCGGTGCTCGAGCAGTGCCAGCAAGCGAGTTTGACGAGTGAACGTCGCCACGCCACTCGGTGGCGCGTGTTTCGGCGTGTCGCCACGCTGCTCACTACCAGTGCGGTGGTGGTTCTTGCGGTATCGCTGGCGGTGAGAATGTCGCTCGGGCCAAACGAGTCCATACAACGAACAACGCCGGCGGTTTGGCAAGAGGTGCAGCCACTGGTAACATCGCCCGCGGTACTCGATCCGGCCGATTTGGGCTCAGAATATACGCCGGAAATTGCGCCGGTTATGTTTGTCAGTGAGCTTTCAGACCCGGAACTCGATGCGTGGCTCGACCTGCGTCGTAATCGCACGAAAGAGCGGATCGCCTTTTGACACGGACCGATACGAGTCGCACGATAGGTCGTTTTGGACTGCGTAATGAGAACAACCGCCGCTAGTCTCTCTGGAGTTCGAACGATGCGACCGGCGCTGGCCACCTGGATCGCCGGATGGTGGGTGGCCATCGCGTGCGGCCCCTTGCTTGCACAAACAGCGGCTCCCCAACAACCGACTCCCCAAACACCCTCGTTTGAAACCGCTGCTGCGCGACTGCAACACGCGGTCGTCACATTGAGAGTGCGCCGCCCCGCTCCGCCGCACGATGCTACCCCGACCGGTGACGCGGAAGAGACCGAGAAGAAACGGATCCAAGGGCAGACACTCGAAAAACAGCTACCGCACGGCGCGGCGGCGCGCGTCACCGTATATACCGGCATCTTGCTTGGACATGGGCACGTGGTTACGAGTGTGGCAATCGGCGTAAATCACGCAATTCGAGTGACGCTGCCCGGCGGCGCGCAGGCGGCCGGACACGTTCGCGCGGTCGACGAATATGCCGGCCTGACACTGCTGGAGATCGACAACCACGACTTGCCGGGGATCCCGATGGCCAGCGCCCCCCTCGCACCCGGCGCCTGGGTGGTGAGTGGTGCCGGCTGGGGTGCCGAAAAACCGGTGATTTCATTTGGCATTCTCAGCGGCACCGAGGTGGCCGTCCCGCAAACGACACTGCCGCCTTTGCTTCGCTGTGACATGCGTATCGCCCAGACCTCGAGCGGCGCCGCAGTCACCAACCGCGCGGGAGAACTGGTGGGAATCGTCGTATTGACAGATCGCTCGCGCAAGCATGGCGGGTGGACCTATGCGGTGCCCGCTTCGCACATCGAACGTCTGCTCCGAGCACTCGACGCATCAGGCAAAAGTGCATCAGGCAACGACGCTTCCATCCTGGTCTTGAAACGCCGCCGCCCGGTGGTCGGCATGGTCTTGGATGGTGACGGCGAAACCGTCGTGGTGAGCCGTGTGCAGGAGCACAGCCCGGCCTCACAGGCCGGGATTCAGGTTGGCGATACCGTTGTGGCGACCGATGACGTCAAGATCCGCTCGGTCTACCAGGCTTTGCGCCCCGTACTGCGCAAGCAACCGGGCGACGAGGTAACGTTCTTGATCGAGCGTGCCGGCCGGCAGTTTCCCGTTACCGTGGTGCTTGGCGGCGGCATCTTGCTGCCAGCGACGCGTACCGACGGTGCCACAATGTTGGTGCAACCACGCATCGACGTAGAAGGCCTGCCCCGTGGGGGCTTGCGTGCCCGTTCCACTGTCGGTGAAGTACGGGAATTCGGAGCGGGCCCCTCAAGCCCCGATGCTCCCACTGCGACCGCGCAGGCGACCGACCAGGAGCGCATCAAGTTGCTCGAAAAGGCACTCGCACGGTACCAAGACGTGATTGCTCACCTCAGCAAGCAGCTCGAAAAAAGCGAAGCCGAGCGAAAACAGTCGGCAGCGCGACTCGAATCATTCGAGCAGCAACTGCGCGAACTGAAACGCTCGGCACGGAACAAGCAATAGCCAGCGGTGGCAGCCAACACGTACTCCCGCGTACAAGCATCTTCGCCAGGTGAGCCCAAACCTGCGTTCAAGCGACCCACCATATCGAACCAGGCCGCAGCGCTCGCGTCGGTCGTGCAAACCGGCTATGCTTAGGGAAACGTAACCGTTCACGAAAATGAGGACGCGATCGGCACCTTGGGGAAGGGACCGCTAACGCACGCTGATGAAAAGACGCTCCGCCGGGCTTGTCCCGGTGGAAGGCACGACTGGTCAGCTACGAGCAACGCGCCCTCCGTCTTGCGGCGGTCGAACGTAAGGTTTTCCATTAATCGTCGCTTTGCTGAGGCCGAATCAAGACGCGGTGTGTTTCCATATTGGCTGCTCGCCTTTCAACTTGGACGCCACTTGACGCGGGACAATGGTTCCGCGGTCGGCGTGACGAGTCGGTTAGGGTTCAAACCGTTGCGGGGAAGCAGGATTCAGCCGACGGTGGCACACATGTAGCGGCACGCACTGGCTGCGAATTCGATTCCGCAAACGCCCCATGCCTGAAAGAAAGGTCTTTTGATGGCAATTCGTACTGGTTATCAACCTGGTCAATTCTGCTGGATCGATCTCGTCGCGCGCGACATGGATCAGGCGCGCGAGTTTTATCGCGAGTTGTTTGGTTGGGAGAGCGTCGACGTCGATACCGAAGGGGGGGCCCCCTATGCGATGTTCCTTCTCGAAGGAAAGAAAGTGGCGGGTGTCGGGCAGATGAGCAAGGAGATGTTGGCGCAGGAACTGCCGTCGAATTGGAACAGCTATATCAATGTAGATGACGTCGAGTCGATCTGCGCGCAGGTGCCCGAAGCGGGAGGCGAAGTCACGCTTGGCGCGATGGACATTTTCGAGGCCGGTAAGATCGCGTTCATACGGGACCCCACCGGAGCGCAAGTCGGGCTTTGGCAAAAAGGCACGCATTTTGGCGCCGAACTAACTCAGGACTTTCACTGCTGCAGTTGGAATGAGCTGATGACGCGCGACATCGAAAAAGCGCGTGAATTTTACGGCCGCCTGTTTGGCTGGGAATTTGCCGATTACACGTCGGGGGATGCGAAATACTATGTCGTAAGCCATCAGGGCGAGGAGTGTAGTGGTATCCAGGAAATGGACGAACGTTGGGGAGACATGCCGCCGCGTTGGATGGTCTATTTCGCGGTGCAGAGCGTGGACATGTCGGTCGACTTCGCTCGGCAATTGGGTGGGTTCGTGCAAGTGCATCCGCATGACATTCCGGAAGGCCGATTTGCCATGGTAGCCGACCAGCATGGCGGTGCCTTTGATGTTGTCGAGATGGCCGATCCAGAAGAGGAACCTTCGTAATGTTGTCACTGGTGATGATCAGTTGCGGGTTATTGGCCCAGATTGACGTACCTGAGCAACCGGAATTGGCGAAGCACGTTGCGAAGCTGGTGCGTCAATTGGATGATGATCAATGGGGACGACGCCAGAACGCCGAAAAAACGCTGCTCAAAATGGGGCCCAACATCCTCGAAGTTCTGCCTCACGACGCGGGACTCGCGTCCCCCGAAGCGAAGCAGCGTTTGGCGCGCGTGCGCAATCAGTTGCAGGTGGAGTTTGCCAGCCGCGCCGTTGAAGCGTCTCGCGTAACGCTACGTGGGACCATGACATTGGCCGCCGCGTTGGAATCGCTGCAAGAGCAAACAGGGAATGTGATCGTCGGCTATGACGATGTGGCCGACCAGAACATCACCGTCGACGTCCAGCAAGTAGCGTTCTGGAAGGCTTTCGACCAGGTGCTCGATCAAGCCAAAATGACCCTCTATCCTTACGCGGGCGAGGGGGCGAAATTGCGCGTCATGCAGCGTGATGACGGCCTGGGAGATCGCGCGAAGCAAGCGTACTACGAAGGCGTCTTCCGTATTCAGCCCACCTACGTGTCAGCCGCGCGCGACCTCCTGCACCCCGCCATCAAGGGATTGCGCGTGCGATTGTCCGTGGCGTGGGAACCACGCACCAAGCCGATCGCCATTACCCTGCCGTTGGACGAGATTTCGGTGCGTGACAATCGTGGCAGGCCCATTCCCGTTGACGGCGAAGGGGGCCGGTTGAATGCGGCCGTCGAAAGCGATGTGCCGATGGTCGACATGGAGGTGCCGCTCACGCTCCCCGACCGCAATGCTCGCTCGATCGCGTCGCTGCAAGGGACGTTTGAAGTGATGATCCCCGGGCAGATCGAGACGTTTACGTTAGCCGGTTTGGAGAAGCAGGCCGAGCAGAAAGAGCACCGCGCGGGAGTTACCGTCACGCTCCGAGATGTACGCAAGAATGAGGATGTTCAGGAAGTGCGGGTCCACATTCAATTCGACGAGGCATCCAATGCACTCGAATCGCATCGTGGCTGGATCTTCAAGAACGACGCTTATATGACCGACGCATCGGGGCAACGGATCGAGCAAGCGGGGCGCCGGCTGATTAGCCAGGATGAAGACAGTATCTTCGTCGGTTTCATGTTTGTGCTTGACCAGCCCTTGGCAGACTGTAAGTTCGTGTATCGGACGCCGTCACTGATTATTCGCCAACCGATGCGATTTGAGCTGAAAGATATCGACTTGCCGTAAGGAGAGCATTGCGCTCGGTATCACGTGAGCCGTTCACGACTTCGGCCTGGGAGATTCGGTTTCAGGCCCAGTGGTATTCAGACCCAGTGGCCCAACTCAGTGGCCCAACTCATCTTTCGTCCATGACATGGCACAGACAGTCTGTTCGTAAATGGTAGTTCACAATGGCAACGGATCCGATGAAATGCCTAATGTTGTGCCGCTACGGCCGCACCGTGGTAAGGCTATCACAACATCCCCTACCGCGAGCGATCTTCGCTGCCGCCATCGTGGTCGGCACACTGACTGGGGCGTGTAACGCGCCGCAAGCTCAAGATATTGCGGCGGAAACGAGCCGGAAAACGGAGCAGTCGGCAATTGCCGCGATGATAGACGAGACCCCCATTCCGGTCGATCTGGTGCAGTTGCGAGTCCGGCAAGCAGTGGGGGAACGCCAGGTTACCGATCAGGCCCGCGAATTGCTGCAGGCCGAGGCCCTTGAAAAACTGATCGACCAACAAAAGGTTCTCGTCCAATTGCAACAGCGCGGCGAGGCATGCACGGACAAAGAACTGGAGGTCGCACTGCAACGCTTGCACAATGACATGGAACGCCAAGAGAAAACACTCGACGACTATCTCCACTCGCTGGCGATCTCCCCGGCGTCGTTGCGCCGCATGATGCAGTGGCAGTTGAGCTGGAGGCGATGCCTGGGCAAGTACTTGACCGACGAGAACTTGCAACGGTATTTTGAACGCCACCACAGGGATTTCGATGGGACCACTTTGCATGTCGCACAGGTGTTGCTGAGGCCAACGGCCGAGTGGGATCGCGATGAGTGCCTGCTGAAAGCCAAGAAGATCCGCGAGGAGATTGTGTCAGGCAAACTGGCTTTCGCCGATGCAGCTCGGAAATACTCGCAGGCGCCAAGCGCGAAGCAGGGCGGCAACCTCGATTGGATCGGTCGTCATGAGCCGATGCCGGAACTGTTTTCGCGTGCTGCGTTCCAACTCGATGCGGGGGAAGTTAGCGTCCCGGTGGTCAGCCCGTACGGAGTGCACTTGATCCAATGCATTGAAATCAAACCGGGACAGAAAGATTGGCAACAGGTCCGCAAACCGTTGCGAAACGCGGTCTCCGCCTATCTGTTTCGCTGGTTGGCAGACCGCCCCGATCCGAAACATGTGGTGCGTTACACCGGAGCGATCCCGCATTTCCAGCCCGGAACACGAGTGCTGGCCACGGACGCCGTAAAGGAAGAAAGGGAGTGAACGCGGTTGGCTAATCGCGATTCGAACGCGTTCGAGTTTCCTGACGCTGCCTGGAGACAGCGGTTGCGACGCCAACTGCTGCGCTGGTTTGCCACCCATGCGCGGTCGATGCCATGGCGTCCTTCACCGGGCCTCTATCAGACGTGGGTGAGCGAGATCATGTTGCAACAGACGCAGGTGACAACCGTGATCCCCTACTACGAGCGGTTCCTGCAACGCTTCCCTACCATCACGCTATTGGCCGCCGCATCCGAGGAGGAAGTGCTTCACGCATGGGAGGGACTTGGGTATTACCGTCGCGCTCGGCAACTCCATGCGGCGGCAAGGAACATCGTGACACAACACGACGGACGGTTTCCTACCACGATCCAACAGGTGCGAGAGCTACCGGGGATCGGCCGCTATACGGCCGGAGCCGTCCTTTCGATTGGCTTGGACCAGCGCCAGCCGATCCTGGAAGCCAACTCGATGCGTCTACTCTGCCGGCTGTTGGCCATGACCGAAGATCCACGCAGGCAAGCGAGCCAGCAACGTCTTTGGGCATTTGCCGAACTGCTGTTGCCACGGCGCCGCGTTGGTGATTTCAATCAGGCCTTGATGGAGCTTGGCAACCGCGTATGCGCGCCACGCCAACCGAGCTGTACGCAGTGCCCCGTTGCCCCGCTCTGCCCCACGCAATCCGCCGGGCTGCAGGACCAGATCCCACGTCCCAAACAGAAGCAACAGGTGGTCCGTGTGTGCGAAGCTGCGGTCGTAGTGCGTGCCGGACACAAAGTCTTGTTGCGTCGTTGCCAACCTGGCGAGCGTTGGGAAGGTCTTTGGGACTTCCCTCGCTTTCCAATCACTCAGACACGCGGAAAAAAACTGATCGACGAATTGGAAACGGGCGTCGCCAAGCTGACCGGCATGACCGTTTCCCTGCAAGGAACACTTGCAACCATGCAACACTGTGTCACGCGTTTCCACATCACACTTTCCTGCCACCTGGCAACCTGCCCCGCACCGCGCCGCAGCACCAAAGAAATGCGCTGGCTCGACCCACGCGACGCGATCGACTATCCCTTAAGCGTCACCGGACGCAAGATCTGGACCCTGCTGACCACAAAATCTTTTTCGTAGCCGTCACCTAAGGCGGCGCTGGCCGGTTCGCACTGCGTGCGTCCGTGCCACTGCTCATTCCGTACGTCTCCTAATTCCAAAATACCTCAACAAAGCGCAAATCGACGCCAACACGCAACCGCCAAGTTGAGCAGTGTGAAGCGTCAATCGAGCTACCAGATGGGGAGTCGCTAGACGGTTCGCACTGCGTGCAGTGTGCGACGGCGTGTTGGCAGGGCGGTTGGTAGTGATAAGTCGATCGAGATGTAAAGCGCGTCCGAGCATGCAGTGGCACACGCGCGCAGCGCGACTTGGACTCTGGCGGCCCGCTGGGCCTTGAGTTTTTTGCCTAACTACCGCCTGCCAAAGAAAAACAAGCTGATGAATAAGCCGCGCCGGCAGCTAGACGAAGAGCTGGCCGTGCAATAACTCACGAAGGTGTTAACGCCCTTCGGGCGAAGGCTCGTTTTTCGTTAAGAGGGAGTGCCTATGCCCGTTCACTCACTCTGCCTGGACGGGGTTGGTCAGTTGGCCGATGGCGTCGATTTCGATGGTGACCGAGTCACCGGGTTGGAGAAAACGAGGTGGTTTGCGCGCGAAACCGACACCGTGTGGCGTGCCGGTCAGGATAACCGTGCCCGGCTGCAGCGTCGTGCTGCCACTCAGAAACTCGATCAGCTCGGCGACCGTGAAGATCATATCGTCCGTAGTCCAATCCTGCATGGTCTGGCCATTCAGAATGGTCTTGATACTCAATGCGTTCGGATTCGGGATGTCGTCGGTCGTGACCAGGCACGGACCCAAAGGGCAAAACGTGTCGAACGTCTTGCCGCGACACCATTGGCTACCGCCCCAGTCACGTTGCCAGTCGCGTGCACTGACGTCGTTGGCACACGTGTAACCGAGCACATAGTCGAGTGCGTTTTCGCGCGATACGTTCTTACACGACTTGCCAATCACAACAGCGAGCTCGCATTCAAAGTCGACCTGCGTACTGGCCAAGTGCGTCGGCAAGAGGATGGGATCTCCGGGGTTCTGCAAGGCGGACGGCGCTTTCATGAACAACACCGGTCGCTCGGGCGTCTTGGAACCGCTCTCGGCCGCGTGACGACGATAGTTCAAACCGATGCAGAGGATGGCGGTTGGCGTCAGCGGGGCCAACAGCTTGCCTGCCGGAACCGAATTTCCTGAGTCACGGAATTCGCCCAACAAATCGCCCACGATTTCGGTGAGCGTTCCGTCGGGATGTTGCCGCGCATAATGTTGGTTTCCCGCCGCATCGAGCTGGCGAATAATCTTCATGGTGGGGCCCTCATGGCATGAGAATGAAGCGGACAATGGTGCTCATGATATCAAAAACGACCGGCCGCGTTCAGCAACCGCCAGCTCGGTTTTGTCGGATGGGGGGAATGCGAAGGGCATCATCCCAAGGCACACAGCCCCGAAAACCAGCCACTCGGGGGGGCGGAATAATTGTCGTTTAACCAATCCCATGCTAGGCTTACAGGAACAGACTAGGCTTTGTCTTAAAACGTCTTGTTCTGCTTTGGTTGGCACATTCCAGGGTCATGCCACGGAAGAAACCGGTTAGCTATAGTGGCTCCATCGAGTTTTGAAACAAAGCCTCGTGGAATTAGGACGCACCTCGACCATCCACCTCGTTTCCGAATGAGTGGTTTCTGCAGAGTTTCGGTATGCCAAGTGGCTTGCAGAGGATCGGAACGGAGTCTCATCGTGACGTCAGTGCGTTCCTCCTGAAACCCCTAGCCCATCAACCCTGGCCAACGAATCTTGGTTGCGAGTTACTGGCTGTTCTGTCGGCTCCGCGACCGCGGTGCTTGGCAGACGTGATTGTAGAGCTTATCCCATGTTTCTTGCTGTTGTGGTGGACCACCCACGGCGTGTCGGACAAGAGGTGAATAACCATGTATCGAGCTACGAATTGGACAACTACGAATTGGACAACTACGAATTGGACGGCGATGATCTGGACAGCGATGACGGTGTTTGCTCTCGTGCTCGCGGCGTTTCCCACGACCGTTGCGGCGGACGAGAGTGCGCGTGTCGCTGAGGAAGAACAGGCGGTACGGTCATGTATTACGAAGTATGTCGAGGCCTTCAATCGTGGGGACGCCGAGGCGATCGCACAACTCTGGTCGGAAAGGGGTGTTTGGGTTAGCCCAGATGGCGACCGATTGACCGGTCGTGACGAGATCCAAGCAGCGCTGCGCGACTATTTTGCGAATAGCGATGGGCAGGTGTTGTCAGTGCTGGAAACGACGATTCGCTTTCTGGCTCCCACCGTGGCGGTAGAAGAAGGCAAGGCCCGCGTAGTCCAATCGGGCGAAGCGCCGGAAGAATCCACTTACATCGCAATCCACGTCAAGAAAGACGACCGATGGCAACTCGATTCCGTCCGCGAAACGGCCATTCCGGTGCCAACCACCAATTACGAATTCCTCAAGCCGCTGGAATGGATGATCGGCACGTGGATTGACCGGGATGGTGACATTGAACTGGAGACAAAGTGCGAGTGGACGCAGAACCGAAACTTCATGACACGATCATTCCGCGTCAAGAAGGATGACTCGACCGGCAAGCAAGGTACGCAGATAATCGGATACGATGCGGTTTCCGAGACGATTCGCTCATGGGTCTTTGACACCGACGGTGAAATCAGCGAGGGGACCTGGCACTATGATGGTGAACACTGGATCGTCAAAAGTGTTCACCGCATGGCGTCCGGGCAGCTCGGTTCGTCAATCAACATGATCACGGTGCTGGATGACAACAGCTATCTGTGGCAGTCGACGGGGCGTGAGTTGGACGGCGAAATCCTTCCCGATATTGCTCCGGTGACCGTCATCCGCAAGTAGACGACAGCCGCCCGCTGACCGGATGATGTCCGCGTTGGCATTTGCCCCGCGCATTGGTCTGTGGTGCGATCATTGCGATTGCCAATTCTTCACCTTGAGTGAACAATAAACAGTTAAACACTTCCGCGTCCATCCTGAAATTCGCTTTCAATTGACAAGTTCGATGCCTCGCGGAGCCTTATTCTGGAGTTGAAACATGCTAAGTAAACAGTTGAAAATCGCTTTGATTGGCGCGCTCTGTGTGGCGCTCAGCGCGCCCTCCGTCTGGGCTCGTGGTGGACGTGGAGGAGGCCGTGGTGGCGGGGCGCGGGGCGGCGGCGGCGGCGGCCGGTCGTTTAGCCGAAGCCCGTCGATGAGCCGACCTGCGCCGCGACCCTCCGTGAGCCGACCGTCGTCACGTCCCTCCGTGAGCCGACCCGCGCCGCGTCCCTCGACGCGCCCGTCCGTGAGCCGCCCGTCGACGCGCCCGTCGACGCGCCCGTCAACGCGCCCGTCCGTGAGCCGCCCCGCGCCGCGTCCATCGACGCGGCCCTCTGCGAGCCGACCGTCGACGCGCCCGTCAACCGGACGCCCCTCGACGCGCCCCTCTGCGAACCGACCGTCGACACGACCTTCAACGCGACCGTCGACACCGTCGCGCCCATCGACTGGACGTCCCTCAACCGGACGCCCCTCGACGCGACCTTCCATTCCATCACGCCCCTCGGCTGGCCGCCCTTCAACGCGGCCATCGCGAAATGACCTATCGGACTTTTTGAATCTGCCTAAGAATCGACCGTCAACGGGCACGCCATCAACACGTCCGTCGACACAGCCTGCCGTGCGTCCAGGCACACTTCCTTCGACACGTCCCGGCACACGACCTTCGGTGCGACCAGGCACAGGACCTTCGACTCGACCA
Organism: Planctomycetota bacterium; assembly: GCA_024277285.1. The sequence continues at coordinate 13,413 of JAJRVM010000209.1, read as the reverse complement.
ACGACTCCTGGCAATCGGCCAGAGCGACCTTCCACACTTCCTAGCCGACCTGGCAACCGCCCAGGCACGGGACCGGGTGACCGCCCCTCAACACTCCCCATCGGCCCTGGAACCGGCCCCGGCAATCGCCCTGGAACGGGCCCCGGCGACCGCCCCTCAACACTGCCCATCGGCCCTGGAACCGGCCCCGGCAATCGACCTGGTACGGGCCCCGGTGATCGACCCTCAACACTCCCCATCGGCCCCGGCAATCGCCCTGGAACGGGACCGGGTGACCGCCCCTCCACACTGCCGATCGGCCCTGGCAATCGGCCAGGTATCGGACCGGGTGGACCTGGCAATCGTCCTGGTATCGGACCTGGCAATCGTCCTGGTCGCCCTGGCATTGGCCCCGGACGGCCTATTCGTCCTGGTGGCGGCAACACGATCATCAACCGGCCGACATGGAATAACCAGTTCAACCTGGTCAACCGGCATTGGCACAATCGTCCGAATCGTCCGTTCCATCCAGGCTGGTGGGGCGGCGGGCACGTACGTCCACCGTTTTGGCATCCGTGGCACCCTGGCCGTGGGCATGGTCACTGGGGACGTTGGCACTGGTGGCGACCTGTGACGATAGCGGCGATGACAGGTTGGTTTGTCGGTAGCGCCTGGAGCGAACCGGTGTACTACAACTACGGCACCGGCGGTAACGTCTACTACGAAGGCGATACGGTGTACATCGAAGGCAACGAGTACTGCAGTAGCGCCGAGTACTACGAGCAAGCCGAACAGATCGCAACGGCCGTTCCGGAGTATACGGAACAGCAAGCCGAACAGACCGAGTGGATGCCGTTGGGCGTCTGGGCGATTACGCAGGAAGATGTAACCGACACCAACCGCGTGCTTCAGCTGGCCGTTAACAAGGACGGCGTGATTGCCGGTACCTATTACAACGACGCCACGGAGGTCTCGATTCCAGTCGAAGGCGCGGTCGACAAGGAGACGCAGCGTGCCGTATGGCGTCTCATGGACGAGAAGAACAGTGGCATCGTCATGGAGACCGGCGTCTACAATCTGACCAACGACGTGACCAGTGCCTTACTGCACTTCAGTGCTGATAAGACACAGGAAATTACCATGGTTCGCATCGAACAGCCAGAAGAGAACACCGCTTCTGAAGAACAGTAATTGCCAAAATCGTAAGGATATAACCGTACCAAGATGTGGCAAAGTAATGACGTAGCAAAGTAATCGAGCAATCGAACTCGCCTTGCATCCCGCCAACTTGTGCGAAGATTCAAGTCTCTTGAATCGCGACCAAGTTGGCGGGATTTTTTTTATTACACTCCCTGGTACCGCGTCAATTCCCATTAGGCCGGTACTGCCACCGCTGCTGAGGCTCGGCGTCTGCTACGTCTTAGACTGGCTGACCCGAATAGGCGTCCAAAGTTTCAAGTTACTTGTCCAGCCAAACCTCGCCCATTGCGACTATATCTTGAACCCCGCCTGGGCTGCTAAAAAGTCGGCCTTCGCTGGTGGAGTGGTTGATCCCGTCTTTGTTCTGCGCGTGGAGGGCCGATGATGTGCCGTGCGGGCCTTGATCGTAACGTTGCGAAAAATACTAGCACACGATTTTCGCGTCAGAGCGTCAGACCCGTTCCTGCGAATCTGCTAGCACGACAGCCTGCGCAACTATCCGATCAAGGCCGCCGTGCGCAAGTATCTAGCAGCCGAGGGCAGCAATGCCACGGGTAAGAAGGACATGGACCGTTCTGTTCTTTTTTGCCCATCATTTCCATTGCCCTCCAAGGAGCCCCACCAGAACGTCGTCCATGAGCGCAACGAGAGAGAAGGGCAAAGAAGATTACGGGCAAGCAACAGCGCTCGGTGGAACGTCTTCCGGTCAGGTGGTCATTTGCCGTTCATCGAGCTAATCGAGCGAAAGCTCGGGGCAAGAAGCGTCACGTCCGCAATGAACGGTTACCGGCTGTTGAACAGCTAAGGCCTCCTCGTGCCCAATCGACAGAGGATATTCTGCATCGGCGGTTCGCCCTGGGAGGCCGACTGACCGGTATTCCTAAACGGCGTCAATCCTACCGACCACCCAAACTGCCAGACACCTAATCCGGGACAAACTTGGTCAGATAAGTCGGGGCCCAGCCGCGACGAGGAGCCCGTAAAATGAAGCCAATAACGGCCGCAGGGTTATATTTTGCCACTGCGGTCACAACGGCGCGTGCCCCCCCAAAAAAAACTATTTTTTCCGAGGCTCAAAACATTGCAATTCACCGTACCGTTCCGCTAGAGTGGGTGCATGAAGAGGGCTGTATTCGCCCCCTCGCAAGCCGTTTTTCTCACAGGATCCAATCCATGTTCCGGCGAATTCAAACGACTGCTGTCGTGCTGCTGTGTATCGCCGTCCTGACCGGGTGTGGGCCTGGCGGCCCCTTGGGCAGTTGGGGGAAACTCGGCGACGATAAGGCCATTGGGCCGTATCGGTGTCGCGTGCCGAAGGGGTTCAAGCGTGACACGCTCGATCGACCGGTGATGCCCGGCGAAACGACACTTCTGTTCCAATTGCCACGAATCGGCCGTCCCGGTCCCGGTTTCAACTTTACGTATGGTCCGCACCACGGCAATTTGACCGGCGAGAATTGGGAACTTGCAATCGACTCGGTTGTCGAAGCGATGCGACAGCAGATACAGGGACTGTCGCATGAACGGGGTTCGCCCACGGCAATTAACGGATTGCCAATGGTTCGGATTCAGTTTCGCGGTGAGCGGCCGTTCAAGGGCAAATCGTATCGCATGGAAGGTGTTGTGTACGTAGTTGTCGATAGCACGAACATACTGGCCGCGATGGGAATGGACTTTGGTAGCGGCGCGTCCGCCAGCATTTCCAAACTGGAAAACGCCCTCAAGACATTACGTCGACCCGACTATGTAATGCCACCTCGAAACGGTTCGCCCGCGCGAGGCAGTACTTCGTCCAATCCTGGTTCGTTAGCTGGCGGCTTTGGCGGTTCGCCCGGTACAGAGTACTCGCCACCGGGCAGCGTCGCTGACGAAGGCTATCCCGGCAACAGCGGTTCAGGCACCGGTTATCCGGGCGCTGACTTTCCGGGCGCTGACTTTCCGGGTTCCAATCCTGGGAGTGGCATGGGGCCAGGCATGGGCAGTGTCGCATCGGAGGATGGTTATCCAGGCGGCAGCGGCTACCCAAACGATGGGTCGGGTTCGCGTCTCGGCCCGGGCAGTGGCTATCCAGATAGCGGCATGAGCGGCTATCCGGGTGCTGGGAGTGGCATGACGGGCCCACCTAGCTCCGGAGGTTCTGATAGCGGCTACCCTGGTATGGGCTCAGGCGGCATGGGTTCGGGCATGGGAGCGGGTGGTATGGGTTCAGGCATGGGAGCGGGCGGCTATCCCGGCATGGGTCGGTCGCGTGGCTCGCGAGGCCCCGGTTCTATGGGCACAGGCAGCGGCTATCCCGGCATGGGATCGGGGATGGAAGCTGGCACGGGAACCCGCATCGGCATGGGTGCCGGCCCTCGCGGTGGCATGCCGATAGGCAGCAATCGACCGGGAAGTCGTGGCATGTCGGGCGGCAATCGCCGTGGCACTCCGCCTGGAGCGAGCGCTGGTGGCGGCTTGGATCTGGAAGAGAGCAAACGCAACGCGGAAGCTGCCACAGCGGCCGCCAAGCGAGCGGACGAGCTGGCGGGCATTGCAGCCGATCGTGGCAACGCGGAGTATTTCTCGGCCAATCTCGAACTGCTGCAGATCGGCTCGGACGCGCAAAAGGAAGGCGTTTTGCGACGACTTAGCGACGCTGGTCCTCGTGATGTACATGACGAGGAGGTGCGAAGGAACTTGGCCCGTGCGCTACGCAATGCAGCTGAAGATCCGAAAGTGGGGACCAACACACGTCGCAAAGCGATTCCGGTACTTGTGCAATGGACCGAAAATTACAGCGTCCCCATCCTGATCGGGCTGTTGCTGGACGAACAGCGTTTCATCCAAATGGACGCGCTCGATCAGCTCGCCGAATTGAAGGACGAGCGCGCGATAACGCCGGTGACCGAGTTGTTCGTCGAAAGCGCGACGTTGCGTAACAGCGCCGCCGATTGTCTTCGCGTTTTCGGTCCGGCCGTCGAGCCCAAAGTACTTGAACTGGTTCGACCAACGGAAATGATGCTCGCTCGAACCATGGTGCAATTATTGGGTGATATCGGCACGCAAAAGAGTTTGGCAACGCTAAGCCGACTTCGCAAACTGCCATTCTATAGATTGATCAAGAAAGACATCAACGAGGCGACGAAGAAGATCCGCGAGCGTGCAAAGGAATCCGAATAGAGGTGCCTCACACCACGTAAGTCCGTCGTCGTCAACTGCTTGCACACCAGGGCCGTGTGTGGAGAGTGGGAAAGACCAGGGCAGCACCGACCGGGCCCCTGCTGCCCTCGATCTTCTTGGCGATCGCGTGTCAATCTTCGGGGCGGCTACCGTCGTCGCACATCTTGACGATCTTCGGGTTGAATCGCGCAACGATGGTCACCAGATCATTCTGCTGACGCATCACTTCGCGGATATCCTTGTAGACACCCGGAACTTCGTCCGCTCCAGCCGACAGAACGCGAACTCCTTTCTTGGCCAGCTCCTCACGCACCGCTTTCCAATTGTACTTGTCGCGTGCCTTTCTTCGCGACATGCAACGACCGGCACCGTGCGATGCCGACTCGAGCGACTCGGGATTGCCGAGTCCACGAACGACAAATGCCGGATCGGCCATCGACCCGGGGATCACACCCAAGACACCAGCACCGGCGGGCGTCGCACCCTTGCGGTGGACAATCACTTCCCGCCCATCATGGACCTCTTTCCAGGCAAAGTTATGGTGGTTCTCGACACCGCTGATGATATGAGCGCCCAGCAGCTTGGCTACACGGCGATGGATCACATCGTGATTGGCCGCCGCGTAATCGCCCATCAGGTTCATCGCCGCCCAGTATTCCTGGCCAACCTGGCTATCCAGGTCGAGCCAAGCCAGCCGGCCGAGATCCGAGTAGCGTGACGGGAGCTTGGATTGCGCGATGGCGCTGTACGTCGAGCAAACCGCGGCGCCCACACCTCGACTGCCACTGTGACTCATCAACGCCACATACGTCCCCGCATCGAGTCCCAGTTCCTCGTCGCGCGTAGCCAACTCAAATAGACCAAACTCGACGAAATGGTTGCCCGATCCAGAGCTTCCCAACTGGCGCCAGGCCTTATCCTTCCGTTCGCGCGTCACGCGCGTGATCGACCAATCCTGGTCCATTACGGCATGTGTTTGCGGCTTCTTGTACTCGGCGCCAACACCGAAGCGAGTACCTTTTTCAAGCGACTCGCGATACACCTCAAATTTGGCATCGAGTGATTCCACCGGCATGTCCAATACCGACAGCTTCATGCGGCAGGCGATATCGACACCGACCGCGTAGGGGATGACAGCATTCTCACAGGCCAGCACACCACCGATCGGCAGTCCATATCCGACATGTGCATCGGGCATCAGCGCAGCACCCACCGCATGAGGCACACTACAAGCTTGCCGCATTTGACCGTGCGCTTGCTGGTCAATATCCTCGCCGCCCCACGTCCGATAAGAAATCGGCTCGGCGCGCACGAATTCCCGGTCACGCACCAGTGCCGCTGCCAGATCTCGCAAATGCGCATCCTCAAGGAAGGCATCCGGCTGTGCAACGACGGCGGCGATTTGTTTCTTGACGGCTTTGCCCTTTACGCCACCGCTGCCGGTCAGATTTTGGATCGCCTGAATGGCTTCCTTCACACAGCCGTGTGGGACGCCCAATTTCAGCAATTGTCGGCTATTCACTTTCCTGATTCCTGTATCTATTCTCTTCCATTGGAAATTGGAGTGGCCACCGAGCGATCCGTAACGTCCGATTCCGGCGCGCCTTCGATGATCCGGAACGCCAATTGCGGTGCACGCCGGCGCGTGATTGCCATCGCCACTTCGCTGCGCAGTCGGCCGGACGCACGGTCGAGTAGCCGTAGGATATCCTGCGCCGTGGCGGTCCCCGGTGCGAGGTCCGGATACAATGTTACCAGCAACCGCGAACAATCGGGAGCGGGAACCACGTGGACAACGCGCAGGTTATGCAGCCGTTCGTCGTCAAATTCCCCCGATAACACCATGTCAATCGTTTCGCCCACCTGACGGCAGAGTTGTTGCGCCTTGCGATCTGGTTTGCGACGACAGTGCGTCTTCCTTGGCGCCTCGCGAGGGTCGACGCCATCGTACTCGTGTACTTGGTCACAGAACGCGAGCATCTGCTCGCGTTGAGGTTGGCGTTTCGTCATGTTTTGTTTCCGTAACAATTGGTAACTTTTCACGCGATCTTGACACAGCGAGAAGAAAACCTCGGAATATCGAATATCGAGCAAGGAGTGCAGAAGGAAGAGCGGCCTGTTGTGATGGTAATGGGACAAATTGCCGTTGACGGGTCAACGCATGTCGCAGCTTCAACGTTGTAGCTCACACCCAGGTCGGTATGGGCTTGTTTCCTTCGGCCTTCTGCGGTTCCTTGTTCGATATTCTGCGGTTCGTTTTCTTCGTGAATTGTGAATTCTCGTGAACGGCTACGACAGAAGACACAATAGGTATTCATCATCGGTCTCCCTGAGCGAAGTGTGCGGTATTACGCCCCAAGAGACACAGCAGCTCATCTGGATGTTCGCGCTCCGTCAGGGTCGTTCCCACTTTGCCGCCCTTGCCTCCTGGCCACCTGACTCAGTATTCTGAGCATCGACCGTCAACACAAACTCCTCCTCCAGATCACGCGCAACGTCCCCATGGCCCAGATTACGATCAGTGACTTGAGTGTCGGATTTCGCGGTCCACCACTATTGGACGACGTGACCTGTCAGATCGAGTCACGCCAGCGGATCGGCTTGTTGGGCCGCAACGGGTCAGGCAAGACCACACTGATGCGGATTCTGTGCGGTGAAATGGAGCCTGACCACGGGCAGGTCACATTGGCCCCCGGCACCCATGTCGCATTGCTTCCGCAAGAGGTCCCCCAACACATGGAAGGCCTCGTGGCCGAGGTGGTGGCGCAGGGGTTGCGTCACGACGATTCGCTGGCGGGGGATGAGGGCTGGAAAGGTCAACAGGCCATCAAGCAAATCTTGTCGCGTACCGGACTGCTGGGTAGCGACCGGTTCGAACTACTTTCATCCGGCATGAAACGACGCGTGCTGCTGGCCCGGACGCTGGTCGCTTCACCCGATATCTTGCTGTTGGATGAACCGACAAACCACTTGGATATTGAAACCATTACCTGGCTCGAAGACTTCTTGCTGAAATGGGATGCAACCTTGCTGTTTGTGACGCACGATCGCATGTTCCTGCGGCGTTTGGCCACGCGCATCTTGGAGATCGATCGAGGGCAAATATTCGACTGGTCGTGCGATTATGATACGTTCCTGCGTCGCAAGGAAGCGGCATTGGCGGCGCATGAGAAACAAGATACGCTGTTCGACAAGAAACTCGCGCAGGAGGAGGTCTGGATCCGTCAGGGAATCAAGGCGCGGCGCACGCGCAACGAAGGTCGCGTGCGTGCACTCGAACGAATGCGGCAGGCACGAAGCGAACGCCGGAACACGGAAGCGCGCGTCGGCTTGCGCATCGAAGCAGGGCAACGTAGCGGCAAACTGGTTGCCGTGATTAAGGATGTCTCGTTCGCATATCCCGATCGCCCCATCGTCAAGGGGTTCTCGACGATGATCATGCGCGGCGACAAGGTCGGCATCGTCGGGCCCAACGGCGCCGGTAAGACCACGTTGCTGCGCATTCTGCTGGGGCAACTGGCCCCAGATCAAGGTACCGTTCGGCTTGGCACCCACCTGCAGATAGCCTATTTCGATCAGCTTCGTGATCAGTTGGACGACCGCGCCACGGTGCAGCAGAATGTCGGGGACGGCTACGATACCGTGCAAGTCGGCGGCCAGCAACGCCACGTACTGGGTTACTTGCAGGAATTCCTGTTCACGCCCGAGCGCGCGCGCATGGAGGTCCGGTTCCTGTCCGGCGGCGAGCGAAATCGCGTGCTACTGGCGCGCATGTTCGCCAAACCTGCCAACTTGATCGTGTTGGATGAACCAACGAATGACCTCGACTCGGAAACGCTCGAACTGCTCGAACAACGGCTCGTCGAATTCGATGGCACCGTGCTATTGGTCAGCCACGACCGCGTCTTTTTGAACAATATCGTGACCAGTACGATCGTGTTTGAAGACGAAACGGTTCGAGAATACGACGGTGGCTATGATGATTGGCAGCGGGTACGTCGCGAACGTTTGGCGACCGCCACCGCCACAAAAGACACCGTTAAGCAGAAAACTCGCGCGTCGGTGGAACGAACACAGGACACGCAAAACCGACGTTTGACGTACAAGGAACAACAAGAACTCAAGCATCTTCCCAAACGTATCGAACAGCTGGAAGCGACGATCAGCGAATTGCATACCGCCATGGCAAGGCCAGAATACTACCGCCAATCGGGTGATCAAATCGTCAAAGAACAGGCCCAACTACAGGATATGGAAGCGCAATTGGCGGCCGCCTACGCACGCTGGGAAACACTGGAAGAGCGCGCTTGAGGCGTATCACACGCCGGCTGCGTGACGCTCCACGAAAAAATGCCGACATTACATAACCCGTTTATCTGTAGTGACTTACAAACTCACACCTGAGTGCGGCATCTAAACGAACCGGCCGGCCGTAACGTATAATAAAAGTCTGGTATGAATTGGCCTCCCGTCAGCCAGGTCCCCACCAAGCATTTTGGCCCAATGCGAACGTCCCAACGCAGCTTGGTCTACACGAATCGGTCACCACGAATCAGCCGCTGGACCGGAGCAAACCGCGAGAATGTGAATTGCGATGACGCAACAGGAATTTCTACCCGAGTCGAATCCGCAGCACTCGGGTTTGCCAAACAGGGCGCGGCGTCTCGAAGACGCGCCCTGCTCGGCCAACCCGGGGGTTCCCGCGTGGCCTCATCTTGGTGAACGCAACGGCTACAGCGGCTCGGGGACCGGCGGTAACCGTTGCCCTGGGAACCGCACTCCGGAAACCGATGACGCACGTCTGGATGCGACAGGCCCAAAGAGCAAGGCAATTGCGATGCACCGACCGGTCAACGATCGAGTCCATTTGACGGAGATTCGCCGTTCGGATCGGAGTGCGTTGTTAACGTATCTCAACGAGGCCGATATTCACCGCTTCACGTGCAGGATTCCGTATCCTTACACCGACGCGGCGTTTGACGAGTGGATCGAAATCGTTAGCGACGCCACCGAGCGATACGGCGAACCGGTCAACTGGGCGATTCGTGACCGAAACGAAGACATGATTGGCGGCATCGGATTCGACAACCTGATCAAAGGGCATCGAGCCGAGATTGGGTATTGGATGGCCAAGCCGCTTTGGGGACAAGGCATCATGTCATCGGTGGTTCGATCGGCATGTGAAATCGCCGTTTCTCAGTGGCAACTGACGCGCATCACCGCCATCGTTTTTGAAGACAATCTGGCTTCGGTCCGCGTGTTGGAGAAAAACGGATTTTCACACGAAGCGCGATTGCGCAAGTACTTCAAACGGGGCGACCTGTTTTCAGACGCCTTTCTCTACGCACGCATCGAGCAATAGCTCGAAATGGAAAACCTCAGGTTTGACCGACGAGAGCCGATCGGCGCGTTGCTGGTAGCTAACCAATTATGCGACCGGTCGGGGCAAGCCTGGCGGAGCGTCTTTCTATCAGCGTTTATTGGCGATCCTTTCTAAATGTGCCGATCGCGTCCACGTTGCCGTGAACGGTTACCGTTCTTCCAACAGCGGCTGGTACTTGCCTGCCTTGGCCCGTTTCCACCGCACTTTGAAATCGCGTGGCTCGACACCGTCAGTGACAATATTCAACGGCACACCAGGCCACCAGCGAAATATTGGAGCCCCGCGTGATACAGATCCACCACGCGGTCAGTCCAAACAGCCCTGATCGCAAGCAATGCATGAGAGTCCTCCATCAACCGTGTTGCAACAGTTCCTGGCCATGGCGGCGCAGCGCATCCAACAGTTGGTCAAGATGGTCGGAAGTGGTTAGTGGGTTGATAACGGTAACGCGCAACGCGCCCATACCGTCAATCTTCGTGGAAACGATATAGAATTCCCCCGACTCGATGATCCGTCGCCGCAATGCTAATTGAAAGCGTCCGACGACATCGGCCGGAGCATCTTTCAATGCCTCGGGCAAGTGACGAAAGACGACGATATTGCATTCTGGTTCGTGCAGCGGCTCGTAGTCATCCGCAGCTGTCAGTTTCTCGTGAAAGATCTTGCCCATGCCGAAAGTCACGTCAATCATATCGGTGAACAGTTGAGGACCGTACAGTGACCAGGTTCCCCACAGGCCGAACGCCGCAGCGCGTTTCGTGCACTCGATCGTGCGCAGGCCACCGTCAAATTCAGCCAGACCGGGAGCGGCCGGATCGAATAGGTAGGGTGCCTCCTGACGAAATGCTTCAAAGCGATTCGCCTTGTCCCGGAAAAACACAAACGCGCAGAGCGCCGGCATAAAGAGCATCTTATGTGCGTCCCAGACCAGACTGTCCGCATGCTCCATCCCCGCCACCAGATGCCGGTAACGCGGGCTTACACAGGCACTACCGCCATGGGCCGCGTCCACATGCAACCATGCCGCATGCCGCTGGCAAACCTGCGCAAGATCGTCGAGCGGATCGAATGCGCCGATGGGTGTCGAACAGGAGCAGGCGACCACGCCGACGATGTCCCGTTTCTCTTGACGCAGTGACTTGAGCAGCTCGTCCAATTGCTGCGGGTCCATCCGACGACGCGCGTCGAGACCAACGCGCAACACCTGGGCCGTCCCGAGTCCCAAGATACCTGCCGAACGGCTCACGCTATAGTGCGCGTCGCTGTGCACAACCAGTACCGGCGGCCGGTTGCCGCGATACGTTCCGAGCCCCGCTTCCCAACTGTCGGGGAGCATTACGTTGCGCGCGGTGAGCAAGGCGGTCAGGTTCGCCAGGGACCCACCGTGCGTGACCAGTCCGGAAAACTGGCCGCTCTGCCAGCCGATTTGCTGACCGAGTCGCTCGATCATGGCGCATTCGGCCGCTGTGGCCCATGGTCCCATGTCGTAGACGGTCATCGGTTGATTGGTGGCCGAACCGACCAAGTCAAACAGGCTGGCCAGTGGCGTGGGGGCCGGCACTTGATGCCCAATGTAACGTGGGTCATGCAGATTGTGGCCACGCCGTAACATGAGCGCAATCAGGTCAGAGAACTGCTCGATGACCTGCTGTCGTTCAGCAGGGCACGTCGCACCACGCTCCAATGCCTGCACCGCCTCACGCACATTTTCGGCCGGCTCGCGCCAAGGCAGTACGACTCCGTCACTCGCTTGCACGTGTTGGAAATGATCGGCAAGCTGTTCGACGAGCCGATGTCCCGCGCCTCGCACCAGCTCGGGATCATAGGCAGCCTTGATACGTTGCTGAGCGGCGGAGAATTCGGACGACGTGAGCATGCTAGAGATTCTCGCAGATGTCGTGACGCGCGACTAGTCGCGCGCCCGATTGCCCCGCTTCCTGACATACCGAAAGCCAACGGCTACGCAATTGCACAACAATATCCTCGCGAACCTTGCCCTGTGACGCCACGCCAGAGATCTTGCCCCCAGCACGGCGCATGTGCCCGCCACAACCCCCAAGTCCGTTGATCGCGGCACGCAGTAGTTGTGGCGCATCGCCACCGTGACGCATCGTTCTTGCCGACAGGACCAAGTCACTGCCGATCGCAGCGGCACACAACACGCTCTTGACGCCCCGGCAACGGACCAGCAGGTCGGCAACCTCCCCAACGATCTCCGGCCCCGAAGCACGCGGCAGAAAGCAAATGGCCGAATTGCCGTAGACCATCGTACTCTGCATCGCTAACGCAAGGTCGCTAAAATAGGCGGGTTCGAGCGGGGCATTCTCAAACTCCGCCAACAGCGCCGGATCGGCGATGGCTGCCAACCAACGGACAATCGATCGATCGAGAACCGAATGGGCCGTTTCGCTACCGCATGTCTCAGTCCGAATGGCATAGAGTATGGCCGTGGCCAACTTCATGCCAGGATCGATTTTCTGCTCGCGCAGATAGCTCGCCGCAATACTCGCCGCCGCGACCGCGTCAGTGCGGATATCGCGAAACGGCACGCGACGAGGACCATTACTCTGTTTGTGATGGTCGATCACAGCAACCGGCTCAATGCCGGCGCGAGTGACCAAGTGATTCGTCGTCCCCAAACCACAATCGACCAAGATCGATGCCGTACCGCTGTCCGCGGCAATATCGCCAACCAGCTCAATCGGTGGATTCAGTAACTCGACCATATGCCGATTTTCGGCCCGTACGATTGCACCACCACCAACGATCCGCACCGGCCGGTTAAGCTTTTCTTCCAACAAACACGACACGGCCCAACCTGCCGCAATTACATCCGGATCGGGATTGTCATGCATGACCACCAGGAAACGATCGTACTGCGACAGCACGCTCAGTAAACGCTCTGACTTGGTCCTGGTCTTGTGATGTGTCTTAACGGAAGGCATGGTTCATTCAATAAGGTACGAGAAGGCTGCGAAACGACAGTTTCCAAGTTTGCAAAGCCTAGAGAGTGCACCACGCGGCTTGCAACCCCGGTCGACCGCAAACAGGCAGCCAGCGCGATCGAGTGCGACACGCCGGTGTTAGGTGCGACTTGGAGCGCCACGCACTGGCGTCATTCCATACATCCTTGTCGCGCACCGGGCGTTCAAACCAGCATTCTATCCTAATGTGAGCCAAGGCTCCGTGGTAGCTAAATGCGGCTGCACGCGATTCTCAACACAACACCGGCAATCTCATAAGCGTTACGACCGTAGTACGTTAACGCGTCTGCCGACCGCCACATCGGGAACCTGCAACAAGGGCAATATTCCGGGGGGAAATCACACCCCCACCGAAACGCCACTTGGACACCGCGTCCGGAGAAAAAACACCTGGGTTAGCCGCCGCCGCCCAGCATGCGGTCGCGTGGTCATACCGCCGCCGCGAGGGGCTGTCTAAGGTCGCCAGAGATCGTTACGATAGGTGATCGTTTTGGGAAAATCGCCAAGCGGCCAACGGCAAGGAGGGGCACCCGGGGGGGATATCGTATGTGGTCTGCTGCCACAAGAGCTCCCTCCGTTCAGCCGGCAGCGACTGACGGGCAAAGTTTGCGGGCAAGCATGAAGCGCCGTGTGGGCCGGACGTTTCGCAGTATTGCCACCTTCTGATCGTTGCAGACGTTCGAGTGCCAAAACGCCACCTGCCAAAAT
>JAJRVM010000208.1 GCA_024277285.1 Planctomycetota bacterium | reverse complement strand
TGGCCTGGGATTCCATCCCAGGCGTGGATAGGACCAGCGTCTTGAGCCGACTCGACGCAATTGCAATGCCTCAGCAAATGGAAGCCGTGGGCTAGGGAAACGCAGGTCGCAGCAAGCCGAAAGCGAGCACAGCCCTGGGTTGTGGCTTCATTCTTTGTCGGACGGGACCAGCAACAGGCCGCCGGACCAGGTTCCTTGGGGGATGGCGATGCGATCAGCGGCCCGCAACGTCCTCTGGAAGACGTCCATTCGCGCCCGATTTCGGTCGGTATAACCGAATTCCCTTCCCTTTACCTGTGTCCAGCCACTCAGGTCGACGCCTTTGTGCTGGCGCGCGATGGCCATGTAGATGACGGTTTCGTTCTTGGCCAGCACGGAAATGAAAGCGGCTGTGCCTCCGGATGTGCGAGTGAAATGCCAACCGCGCAAGTCTTCCGGCACGTCGAACCAGACGTATTTGCGATTCTCGAACGACTGTTCGCCGTTATCCAACACGGCCTCCGTGACGTTGCGTGTTTCGACGATCAGGTCGCCAAACTCCCAACGCTTTGTCGGTTTCCAATTGTAGGGCTGGTAGTAAAAATGGCCGTCTTCGGCACCTATCAAGAGATCCGGTTTCTTGTTACCGTCCCAGTCCACAATCGTGGGGCTCGTTGTATGGCCAGCCAAACGCCGCTGAACGATCGGCCCTTCGTCAAGAAAGGCCCACGGCCGTCTGTCGGTGGATACGTTTCGCAGCAGGTTGATATTCCGGCTGTTGACCAACAGGTCCAGACGTCCATCACCATCCCAGTCGACGAAGCAAAACTTTCGTCGACCACTACGTCCCCCCTTGCCTGCGTTCAGCTGCAAAGGCCGCGCCAGGGAATCGGTGAAAATGCGTTTGCCCGGTTCCAACCAAAGCTGACCATCGACACGCTTGCGGCGGTAAAACGCCAAGAACCCTTCATGGTCAAGCATCACGAGGTCCCGCAATCCGTCCTGGTCGAGATCAATGACCACAGGAGTTGTCCGCCACTGCGCGGCAAGTTCATGAGCTGCCGGCTCCCACCAGTTCCAAGCCGGTTTGGGGACCGTAACGCCGCGGGGCCAGTCGACACGCACGCTCTGTGCGGCTGCTAACTGCGGTTGGCCTGCTTTACCAATGTTGCGGTACCACTGGACCTTGCCCCAAATGGAATTGATCACGATATCGAGCAATCCGTCATGGTCCCAATCAGCGACGTTTAACGTCGTGTAACCCCATTTGGCTTCGCATGGCCCCTGAATTGAACCGTTTTTGCCGGCCTGGATTCGAATCGTCTTACCGGCCGCCGTTAAGCGAACGGGCGGTGCCCAACGTGGCGGTGATTTGCCGTCCAGGTTCTCGACAAACGCAACATAACCAGCGGAATTCCCACAGATCAGATCCTGGTCGCCGTCGCCATCCCAATCGACACTCGCGGGCGTGACCAATGCTCCGAATTTCAAATAGTCTGCCTGCTGTTGAAAATACTTGGGACCCAGAAACTGCGGCACGTTGTCCGCCATCTGCCCCGTGTTTTCAAGCAAAGCGACACGGCCATCTTCATCACCGCAGATGATGTCGAAGTCGCCGTCACGGTCCCAATCAATGACGACCGGTACGATCATCTGCAAGTCCATGTGCAAGCGGTCGTTGCCCAGCTTCAGTTTGCAACCCGCAGCATAGTTGGGTGCCGTGCGAGTTCCGGTGTTCTGAAAGTAGGTGAAGCCGTCCAAAAACTCGCCGCACAGCAAATCGAGATCGCCATCACCGTCGAAGTCGTTGAAATTGGGCGAGGGCATGCCATAGACGTCAATCGGCGCCCCGGCTGCGATGAGCTTTTCCGGTTTGGCATAGGTCGGCGCCTCGGTCGTGCCTGTGTTGCGCAACAGGTAGACGTATCCGTGAAGTGGGCCGTTGGTCCAGTTTCCCTTCGCGTCATACGCATCGTCCCAGCCATAGTCGGTCCAGTCGCCGACACCAACGACGATATCCAACGCGTTGTCGCCGTCGTAGTCGACGTAACGCCATTGGTTGGCTCGAACACGTTTGTCGTGCACGTTAGTCTGTTGATAGACGGTCTGCTCCTTGCCAAACTGAGTGGCGCGAAAATCGACCAGCTCATGTCCTGGTACCAGCACGCGAGCCGTTCCATCAACGTAGGATAGCGTGGCGTTACGCAGAGGGAGGGCAATGAAAACGGGCGGCTTGAAGACCGGCATCTTGTCGCCACCACCTGGATTCTCGAACCAATACGTTCCTTGAAACGGCACATCCGGGCACGAAACCACCAGATCGAGGTCGCCATCATTGTCCCAGTCCATGGGCAACGGCCAAGCCCACAACCCAACCCCCAAATCGACTGGTGTTTCGGTGCGATACTTCACTCGGTGCGGGCGGGCGGAATCATCGGTCGCGGGCTGCTTCGGCACCTGTTTTGTTGCCGGTACTTGTTGCTTTTCGGGCACCTGCGTCTTGGCTGCCTTCTTGGCGGGCTGTTGCTTCGCCGGTGCCGTCTTCTGGGGTGCCGTCTTCTGGGGATCTTGTTCCGATGTGCCTGTGGGGGCCGTTTCCTCAGGCATCGTCGCGGGTTGGGAGACCCGAGAATTTTGAACCGTGGGCGCTTGGGGCTCGGCAAGCGCACGCGCTGTCAGCAAAAAACAGCAGGAGATGAGGACGGGGCACATCGCAGCTAGCAGTTGGCGGTGAAATTGAGTGCAGCGACAAAATCGGCGGTGTTGCATCCGTGAGCCCTCGGTAGGAGAAAAGACCAGGCGACCATCGAATGATACCAGCCGCGCCGTCGAGTGAAAACCAAGCCACGGGGACGATTTCGCAAAAGTCGTTTTTCCGCTGCGTCTGCCCATCAAAAACTGCCGATAGACAATATGTGTACGTAAGTCCCGCACGCACGTATCGAATGACGCACCACAACTTTGCGGGCGATGCCTTCAAGGAGGAAGCGATGAAACGGCCACTGACCTTGGTTTCCGTCGTGTTGGGAACGATCCTGTTCATCGGGGCGGGGTCTGTCTACGGCCAAGATGCGGGGGGGTGGCTGCACCGCGCGAATCCGTTTCGTCTGCTGCGCAAACGCAACAGCGAACGCCTCGCAACGCACTCGCAAGCCGAAAAATCGCCGCACGCAATGGGGCGTCGTGCCATCAACGCACCAGACTCCTACGCGCGTGCCCCGCAACAGAACTCGATTCGCCAGCAATACCAGTACCAAGCCCGGTCGCAGGCGTCCTTTGGTGACTCAGGACTCGCCGCACCGGACCGGTCTGGCGAACGATTCGCATTGCGACCCGCGCCCGTTGCACCACTCGATTACCGAGATCGCCAAGCCGTTCAGACGCGCGAACGGGCGATGCGATTTGGCCAGCGCACTCCGCCACTCAGTGAGGCAGCTTCCGAACGGATGCGCGCGGACCTTATGGCCCGCGGTATCGACCCGGCAATGGTCGAGCGCCGAGCGCGCGTGCGATCGGCCGATGTGAGTCCAGAGGCGATGGATCGTGCTGCCGAGGAACAGCTAGCACGCATTCGCACCGAAATGCAAGCGCGTGGCATGGATACTCGAAAAGCCGAAAAGGATTTAGCGCGCTCCGGCAATTCGCGCGCGTTCAACAAGCGTTTCCGAAATCGGACGCTCGGCAATGGCGCACCCAACTACGCGCAATTGCGAGCGCGCACCTCGCGCGTGGGCGCCGATCCGCGCACAATGAACGCACGACTCGGCCGGTCGCGTGGCAGTGGCGCCGAAACGACATCCGCCGCGCGGTTCGGTACTGGAAGAGTGCGACGTCGTTAAGTCACAAATCGGGCGAGCAACGACCGATCGCGCAGGTTGCGAAGCTTCGCGATGCGGCGCCTCGTGGCTGGTTTCGGGGAGTTCAGCCGCCGTCTGGACGCGCGATGACGACCGGCGCTATCTCGATTACCAACAGAGCGCCTCGGTGGATTATTTTTTCGGCCAGCGCTGGGGCGTTTTTGTCGAGTGGTCGGCGCTGTTTCCAGAAGGCGATCGCATGAAGAGCCTCAGCCATAACCTCGGTCCCGGATTCTCTTACAGCCTTACCGGCGATCTTCAATGCGAAACGGCGGTGCTTTTCGGGCTTGACGAACCGTCACCCGACGTCGTGTGCCAACTGCTACTGTCGTGGCGTTTATGATGCGGTTGCGCGATCCGACCATTCCGTTTCGCCGCCACTCGGGTCGACACGACGCGTTTCCCATCGATTGCGTGTCGCGGCGGAGACGTCTAGTAGCCGATAAAGGCAGTAGGGCTAGGCAATGTCGCGAAAGCATTCCGGTTAAATCGTGCGGCAAATGGCCATTTGGTGCGTCGGCCTCGCAAGGAAAGGTAGTGCTCCGGGGGGGGGTGGGTACCGTCTACTTGCATCGCGCGAAAAATCAGGAACACTAATAGGGTCTCAGACTTGCTAGCAGATAACTCGGCGGGTCGGCCGGCAGGTGACCTTGCCGGTCCGTAACGAGACAAGACGAGACGAGACAATGGCGACTTGCGACCGCCTCGGATGTGCCGCACCTGGGGCGTATGTGCGGGGATTGAACCAACAGATTTCCACCATCATGCAGAAAAGGTTTGATATGGCTGAGAAAGCAATTTTGACTCTCGGTGACCGCCAATTGGAACTCCCGATCATCACTGGAACGGAAGGTGAGCGCGCCATCGATATTCGGGATTTGCGCAATAAAACGGGCCACATTACGTACGATCCGTCGCTTGGCAGTACCGGTGTATGCGAGAGCCGGATCACCTTTATCGACGGCGAGAAGGGGATCTTACGCTATCGTGGGATTCCGATCGAACAATTCAAGCAGGTCCCGAGTTTCGTGCGGGTCGCCTGGCTCTTGATTTTCGGCCGGATGCCAACCACCGATGAGTTGGCAAACTTCAGCGAGTTGTTGACCGTCCATTCGTTATTGCACGAGAGTGCTCGTCACCAGTTCCAGCAGATCCCGGTTGACGCGCCACCGATGGCGATTCTCTCGGCTAGTTTGAATAATCTTTCGTACTACCACCAACAGTTTCTGGCGCTTGAAGAGACTGAGTCCTTCAGCGAAGTGGCAGCACGGTTGATCAGCAAAGTGCGCACGATTGCCGCGTTTTCCTACCGTCGTTCGCAGGGGCTGCCATTCAACTATCCTGACCCGCATTTGCGTTACGCGGAAAACCTCTTACATATGATGTTTTCGCTGCCGCACCAGCAGTACATTTGCACACCGGAAATCGTGGACGCGCTGAATCTGGTATTGATCCTGCACGCTGATCACGAGCAAAACTGCAGCACTTTTACGGTTCGCGTTGTCGGTTCGAGTCGAGCGAATCTTTTCGCGTCATGTTCGGCGGGCGTAAGTGCCTTATGGGGACCGCTGCACGGTGGAGCGAATGTACGCGTGATTCAGATGCTGAAAGAGATTCGCGCGGGTGGAATGTCGCCGGAAGATTGCATTGCCGCTGCCAAAGACAAGGACGACCCTTTCCGGTTGTTTGGATTCGGGCACCGGGTATACAAGAACTTCGATCCCCGTGCTCGGATCATCCGCGACGCGTGTGACCGCGTGTTTGCCACCATCACGACCGCCGATCCGTTGCTTGATATCGCGCGTAAATTGGAAGAACTGGCCCTGAGTGACCAGTATTTCATCGATCGCAATCTGTATCCGAACGTCGACTTCTACAGCGGTTTGCTGCTGCGGTCGATGGGGATCCCGACCAATATGTTCACGGTGCTGTTCTCGATCGGCCGGTTGCCCGGTTGGATCGCCCATTGGAAAGAACAGCACGACGATTCGACCAGCAAGATTTTGCGTCCTCGGCAAATCTACCAAGGCCCGAACGAAACCGATATCCAAACCGCGATGGCCGATCCGGCAACATTGGTGCGTGGCGAAGGCTAACGGCTTTGTCCGTGCCTCTTCGGTTCGTTACCGTGAAGGTCACAGGTCAGTGCTAGCCGGGCCTGGCCGAAATGTCGAACAAGGGGAGGACTGGGACTGCTAGGTGCTTGTTGGTTTGTTGCGCCAGGATCGAGGAGATGTCGGCAAGATTAAGCCCCGATAGGGGCGCGCTATGATAGCCTAGGGTGGAGCACGGTCGCCGCGAATGCGGCGCACCTTGCGGAACCCTAGGAAAGGCACCCCGCACACCACCGGAGGCCTGAAAGGCCGCGTTACGGGAAACGTCTGGCGCGGCCCTTCAG
>JAJRVM010000207.1 GCA_024277285.1 Planctomycetota bacterium | reverse complement strand
CCAACATAGTCCTTGCCGGGGTCGTCAGGCCCCGGTCCTCGGCAAACAATATCCGTAAAGCCCCGGCAGGGGCGATACAGACGCCAGCCCTCGTCCTTCCTGTGCCGCCCCTACCGGGGCTAACGATTCTCTTGATAACGATACCGGTGCCTTACGGCACCGGCAAAGGCTGTACCGGCCCTGCCGGGCCGAATTCGCTGCTTTTACCGTGAGTCGCTGTGTTGAAACGAAGCACCGTGAACGGCTACCCTCAAACAGCCAACGTTCAATGCACGTCCAACTTCGTTCGGCTAAATGGTTACGCTTTCTTGCAGGTCTGTAGTGGTTTGGTTCGTCGTACGACATCGTTATTTTTGGAAACGGAGCAGTGCAAAGCGTTTCTTGCCGCTCCGCAACACGGCGACTGTTTCTCCGGCCAGGTCGGTCGGGGTAAGGCGGTCGGTCAATTCCGTACGGCGGCGGTTGTTCACATACGCGCCACCCTGTTAGATGGTGCGCCGCGCTTCGCCATTGCTCTTGGCCAAGCCTGCCAACACGAACGCCTCGATCAAACTCAGGCCATCCCCGGACAACCGGTCCATTGGCAGTGCCTGGCTCGGGACATCGGCAAAGATCTCCAGCAACTCGCGATCGCTCAAGTCGTCGATTTCGGCGCCAAAAAATACCTGCGTTGCACGCTCGGCTGCCGCCAGTCCGTCGTCGCCATGTACCAATTGAGTCAGTGTCTCGGCCAACCGGCGTTGGCTGTTGCGCCGATGCGGTTCTGATTCACGCGACTGGTCAAGTGCTTCGATTTCCTCGTGAGACAATTCGGTCAGGAAGCGAAGGCAGCGTCCTGCATCGGCGTCCGAGACGTTCACCCAGTATTGGTAGAACGCGTATGGACTGGTCTTGTCGGGCGAGAGCCAGACGGCTCCCGACTCGGTCTTGCCCATCTTGGTACCGTCGGACTTGGTCAGCAGCGGCAGGGTCAATCCGTAAAGCTGAACCGCGTGCATCCGGCGAGCCAGGTCGATTCCGGCCGTGATGTTGCCCCATTGATCACTGCCACCGATCTGCAATTCGCAGCCAAACTGCTGATTGAGTTGCACAAAATCGAAAGCCTGCAGCAACATGTAACTGAATTCGGTGTAGCTGAGCCCGCTGTCAGTCCGTTCCAACCGGCTCTTGACGGAGTCTTTGGCCATCATGACGTTCACGGGGAAATTCTTGCCGATGTCGCGCAAGAACTCGAGGTATCCGAACTGGGCCATCCAGTCGTAGTTGTTGACCAACAGGGCGGGTTGATCGCCGGTCTCGAAATCGAGCAATTGTCGCATCTGGGTTTCCAGAGATGCGACGTTGGATTGGAGCGTTTCGATGGACAGTAGATTTCGTTCAGCACTCTTGCCGCTCGGGTCGCCGATCATGCCGGTGGCGCCGCCGACCAGTGCGATCGGGCGGTGGCCGGCTCGTTGGAATCGGCGCAGCGTCATCAGGGGCAGGAAATGGCCGACATGTAAGCTGTCCGCCGTCGGGTCAAAGCCGGCGTAGACGACGCGACTGCCGCTGGCCAACCAGTTTTGCAGATGCTGTGGGTCCGTCGTTTGATGGATCAATCCACGCCAGGCTAGGTCCTGGTAGATATCGGTTACGGTGTTGCTCATTTAGTTGTACTTGTACTTGTTTCTTGGCGGTTAGACTGATGCGCTTGTGTGAGCGGTTCGTTCGATAAGCTCTACCGGTATTCATAACGGGGCTCGTCACCGGTGGCGAGCTGAGGGGGCATTCACGTCCCATTGTCCCATTTGGACGCTTGGCTCATTTCCACAGATCATCGTCGGCAAACGGGTGGCTGGGGCCTAATAACTTCGGTTTTGGCATCGCCTTGAGTGCTTGGGCCGCAAACTTGAGGTCCTCGCGTGTGGTGATTTTCATATTGATGGGCGAACCTGGAACGAGAGTGACTGGTTGCCCGGTTCGTTCGACCAGTTCGGCGTCGTCGGTGGCATTACAGTCGTTGCGTTTTGCGTAGGCATCGATCAGCAAAGAGCGGCGAAAAACCTGAGGTGTTTGGGCTTCCCACAAATGGGTGCGTGGCACGGTCTCGTCGATCTGTTTGCCATTTGCCGAACGTTTAATCGTGCCCGTGACGGGGATCGCCAGAATGGCCGCTCCCGATTTGTCCGCGGCCGACACCACGCTGTCGATCCATTCATCGGCCAGGCAGGGGCGCGCGGCATCGTGAATGGCGACCAGGTCGACATCGTCCCGGACCTGTGCCAGTGCATTGGCGATCGAATCGCAACGCTCGGCGCCTCCTTCCACGACGTCGATTCCCAAGATCGCCACGTTGGCGGCAAATTTCGAGTTAAACGCGTCGCGGTCATCGGGATCGATGACCAGGATCAACTGCTTTACGTCATCGCGGTTGAGGAACCGTTCGGCGGAGTGGAGCCAGACGGCGCGATTCGCCAGGGGCGCGAACGGTTTCTTGTAGTGTTGGTCGCGAAATCGGCTACTCTTGCCGGCCGCTGCGAGTATCACAGCCAGTGTGGCCACAGTGTGTCTCCCTTCAATGCGCGGTTACAAATGGCATCGGCTGCAACCGCCTCGGGTTATTCAAACATGCGATCTAGTGCCGTAAAGGCGATATCCCATCGTGGCCGAGTTTCGCAAAACGTTCCCCACCAGCGCCAGAGAATATCGACCGGGTCGGTGTCTGGAGGAGTGACGACGTGCCAGCTATTCAATGCCAAGTCGATCGTCTCGGGATTAAGCCGCAGCAGGTCAAGTTCTTCCGCCGCTTTGAGCGTAACGGGGATCATGGCAAGTTCTGCCACATGGGGCAAGCGTTTACCGTGAATCGACTCGCTGAAAACCGGCAAGTCGAGGTTTAACTGCGCGAGTAGCCAGGCCAGTCGGAGCGTCTCAGGAAGCGCGGCGATCGGGTTGGTCAACACGCCTTCGATCAACACGTTGTTGTACGCCACGTGAGCCGAACCGCCACCGCCGAGCGATGGATGGACCAGGATCACCTGTGCCTGTTCGGCAATGACGCGTGGGTCGGTCCAGCGCGCGACCGACTTCAAGAGCCCTGGGCCGTGCGCTTCCCATTGTTCCCGCATCGGCCGTAGACGCAGGGAAAGATCTTCCATCATGTTGGGCAGGGCCTGGCGAACGGCTGCCTCCACACCGGCGATCGCAGCTGCCAATTCACCGGCAACCTGCTCGGCACGCGCCGCGCCGACGGTCTTGGTAACCGCGCGCTCGGCAAGGTGCAGCGTGCCGTCCGTGGCCACGGTTAGCCCAACCAAATTGCGCCAGAAAAGAGTACGAGGCAACCCGGCCGCAACGACCGTTTGACGCAGCATCTGCGCGGGCTCGGCGATCGCTTCCGCCATACGCGGTTCCACGATAAGCTGGCCATGGGCGAATGCTGCGGCGGCGTGGAGGCAACTGGCTGAGAAGTTGACCTGCCAACGCAACTCAGTGGTAGCGCTGAGACGTGTATTCAAAGTACTCTCCGTGCTTCGAGGACAATTGGGTTCACACAAGAATCGGGCACCGGCCGAAACCAGGGACTCGGGACTGCGTTCGATCGAGTGGGTTAACGCGTCGCGTGGGCGATTCTTCTTCGGTGTCCCCGGCTGGGGGGGGCGGCGGCTGGGCCGGTGGCGCTAAGATCGTCATGCTTCTGGTATTCTACCGTATTCTACGAAAATCCGCCTCCCCGGTTCGCCCCCGTTGCGGGGCGTAGCTGCGGCCGCCAAACGCTCGGCCGAAGGGTCGATGGACGATCCACCGGACTCACTCCTGGCGGCTCCAGAAGCGTGTTATCTTCATGCATGGGGGGCTTTTCACCACGGCGTCATTTGCAAACGGCCCGAAACGGTTACATTAATCCTCCATATGGATTTGGTAGCGAGCTCTTGAAACGTTGTATTTGAGTGAGGCGTCTCGGGATGGACAAAGACGTGACGGGCGGATGGACGGTCGCGGACTCGATTGAACTGTATGACGTGGCACGCTGGGGAGGTGGTTATTTCAGCGTGGACGACCGCGGCCATTTGACGGTCCATCCGGGGCGCGAACCGAAGGCGTCGATCGATCTGAAGGAGTTGGTCGATCGCTTGGGCGAACGGGGCATTGATCTGCCGATTCTCGTCCGCTTCAGCGGCATCTTGAAAGATCGAATCGAATCGATTCAAGCGGTCTTTTCCCAAGCGATCGCGGAATACGGTTATCGTGGCGGCTATTCGCTGGTCTATCCGGTCAAAGTGAATCCGCAACGGCAAGTGGTGGAGGAGATTGTTCGATTTGGCAAGACGCATGGCTGTGGGTTGGAAGCTGGCAGCAAACCGGAGCTGCTGGCCGTCGTCGCGATGGCCGACTCGGACGTGCCGATCATTTGCAACGGATTCAAGGACAGCGAATTCGTCGAAATGGCCATGCTGGCGCAGAAGATGGGGCGTAACGTGATCACGGTGATCGAGAAGTTCACCGACTTGGCGATGATCTTACGCCATGCTGAATCGGTCGGAGTGCGTCCACGCGTCGGAGTGCGCGTCAAGCTGGCGGCTCGTGGTGCCGGGCGCTGGCACATGTCGGGCGGCTATCACTCGAAGTTCGGTTTGACCGTCGGCGAGGTGTTGGCGGTTCTCGATGAGCTAAAAAGGACCGGTATGGCAGACTGCCTGAAGCTGCTCCATTTTCATCTTGGCAGCCAGGTGACCAACATCCGTATGATCAAGAACGCGTTGATGGAAGCGGCACGCGTCTACACGAACCTCGTCCATTGTGGCGCGGGACTCGAGTATCTCGACGTCGGTGGCGGGTTGGGAATCGACTATGACGGCTCGCAAACCGACTCGGCATCGAGCGTCAATTACGCATTGCAGGAGTACGGCAACGATGTTGTCTACCATATTCAGACTGTGTGTGACGATGCACAAGTGCCGCACCCGCACATTATATCCGAGAGTGGCCGCGCGGTTGTGGCTCACCACAGTGTGCTGCTCTTCAACGTCTTGGGCGTGACACGGCAGGGAAGCGGTGAGACGCCGTGTGTCGAGTTGACGGGCAATGAACCTCAGCCGGTTTGCGACTTGCAACACACGTTGGACGAATTGCGGTTGGACAATGCGCTCGAATCGTTCCATGACGCGCAACAGTGGCTCGATACCGCGATCGCTCTTTTTAGTACCGGACACCTTTCCCTGGAGCAACGGGCCACGGCCGAGGATCTCTTTTGGACGATCTGCAGGCGAGTGCGCGCGTTGATCGATGCGATGGACTATGTCCCCAACGAACTGGCGCAACTCGACCACCTGCTGTGCGATACCTATTTCTGCAATTTCTCGCTCTTTCAATCGTTGCCCGATAGCTGGGCGATCAAACAGTTGTTCCCCGTATTGCCGATCCACTGTCTAGAGCGGCGGCCGACTGAGTCGGCGGTGCTGGCTGACATTACCTGCGACTCCGATGGCCGAGTCGATCAGTTTATTGATCGGCCCACCGGCAAACGGACCTTGCCTGTGCACCCGTGTGGTGACCAACCGTATGTGATTGGTGTCTTTCTGATCGGTGCCTACCAGGAGATCCTCGGCGACTTGCACAATTTGTTTGGCGATACGAATGCCGTGCATGTCAATCTGACGGAATCAGGTGAAGTGGTCCTCGAGTCCATGATCAAGGGCGATACGGTTACTGAAGTACTTAATTACGTACAGTTTCCACGCGATGAGCTCGTGCGACGTCTGCAAGATTCCGTAGAACGTGCCGTGCGGCAAGGACGCTTGGAAAACTCCGAAGCAGGACGCTGCATGAAATTCTTCGAAGAAGCGCTCAATGGCTACACCTACCTCGAGGAAGAAACTCCGTGACGGCACGCACACTTTGTTGAATGACTGCTCAGAGTGCCACCGGCGGGTTTGAGTGCCACCGGCGGGTTTGGGTGCCACCGGCGGATTTGCGTGCCACCGGCTGAATGCGCGAGAACCAGCATGGTCATCCTGCGTTGCGTACAAGCTTGAATTGCCGTAACCGTTCACGAGAATTCACACTTCACGAAGAAAACGAACCGCAGAATACCGAACAAGGAACCGCAGAAGGCCGAAGGAAACAAGCCAATACCGACCTGGATGTGAGCTACAACGTGGAAGCTGCGACATTGCGTTGAATCGTCAACGGCAATTTGTCCCATTACCATCACAACAGGCCGCTCTTCCTTCTGCACTCCTTGCTCGATATTCGATATTCCGAGGTTTTCTTCTCGCTGTGTCAAGATCGCGTGAACGGCTACAACTTTCCTTTGGCCGCGCGAATGGAGCCAGTGTTGTTTCCATCGCAGTGTGTGCCGAAGTCACACGTGCCGGTTCAAATGGAACGTGGGTGCCCGCTGCTCACTGCGTGCAGCGAACGGCGGTGTGGTGGAGACTCGTTTTGTGGTCGTGAATCGAACAGAATTGGGAATCTCGTCTCCGCATGCAGTGGCACACATGTGAACTGGAACAGTCCTCAGAGCAGCAAAACACTGGCTCCGATCGCGATGTGTGTTACTTTGTAATGGCGACGTCCTTTGCGCTCACTCAGCCAGTGTCACGCGCCGAGTGAGGGGAATGTTCCTCGATCTGAGACGCTTACTTCGAAAGCACAGCACAGTACGGGACGGTGTGGATGCTGGAGTGGTCTGGTATCATGGGGTGAAGCGAGTGGAGATCGCGCTGCATGAATGTGGGATAACTGCGGTGGGAGCAGAAGCAGATGATCATTGGGACGACGGATATAACGCTTACCAAAGAAACGGGGACTTTTCATTGTCCGAATTGCGACGAACTCACGCCCTATCGCCATCGCAACGTCGTCATCTTCCTGACCTTCTATTTCATACCGCTCATTCCCATTAAGTCGCGTTCACAATACGTCGAGTGTTCGCAATGCCGGCAAACGAGCGAGCCGGAAATGCTGGAGTTGTCGGTTGAGCAAATTCGCGCGTCGAGCCGTAAAATAAGCGCGGAAGTGATTCGCCGTGTGCTGGTGGTGATTGTCGCGGTGGATCACCAGGTAACGGATGACGAGCTGGCGGTGGTCCAGCGATTCGCCAGCGAAAACGGTTTGACCGACGTCAGCCGTGAACAGATACTGCGCGAAGCGGCCGCCGTGCAGGAAACGGATGTAGACTGGATTAACTACATCCATCGAATCACTCAACCGTTACACGATGATGCCAAGGATCAGCTGATTTTTTACGCGTTCTTGGCGGCCACGGCGGATGGTGCGCTAAGCGAGACGCGGCAAATGTTGCTCAAGAACATGCCGGGTGCAATCGGGGTCACGGAGGAGCGTTTTCGGGCCGTGGTGGCGAACGCGGTTGAGCAGTCGTGATGCACCCCGGGGTCAAACGTCAGACGCAGCGGGCGAATAGACCGCTTGCCATGGGGCTTGCACGCGTTCTTGACGCGTGAGCGTAAGGCGACCCGCCAGTTTTTCGCCCTGTAATTCCACGTCCCATCGCGCTGGCGAACGTTCGATGACTTGGTACTCGCCCTGGTCCCACTGCGATACCGAACCACGCTCCCCGGACACCGGGCCCTCGTAATCGAGGTATGCCAAACGATGGTCGGCCAACTGACTCGCTTCGACACTCGTACCACGGTCGGGCAGCTGCTGACACGCCCAAGTGAACAAAACATCGCCCTGCTCGAACATCATGTCCCAATGGGACCGTTGAGACGAATCGGGCGAGTACTCATGGCGCAGGATGACAAAGCGTGGCATGGCTCGAGGGCTTTGCGAGTGAGACGAATCCGTATCCGCAACCGGTCACTGGGTAACTGTTTACTGGGCCAGCACGGTCGTCACTTTGTGAGCTTTCGTGCCTTGTGGCGAGAGGCGACTGGTGACAGTCACTCTCAATGTCTGTTCGCCGGCGGCAACTCCGGTGGCATCGATGCGGAACGGTTCTGCCAGGACCTCACCAGCACGCATTTCCTTGATCGAGTTCATTCGCACGACATTGCCAGTGGGACTGATGTTGCGTGGCACGGTGGGGCCGGTCGCTCCCTTGAGTCTCAAGCCAGGCGGCAGCTCAATCGTGACGACGATGTCTTGGTCGGGAACCGTTCGATCGTTCTTAATGGTGATGACGTACTTGGTATCCTCACCGATCTTGATGGGGTTGCGGAATTCGGAGATGTCGACCAACAGTTGTCCGGGCGCCGGGGCTTCGGCGGTGGGTGGCAGAACGTTCGACGGTGCTGCGGCGGCCGGCCGAATACGGACGCTGGCTTGTGCTTCCTGGGTGACCCCTTCGGCGGTGCTGACGGTCACTCGTCCCATTGCCGCGTCAGCCGGTTGGCGACACTCGCAAAGCACATTGCGTTCCACGGTCTGCCCCGGCTGGAGTTGGGGGATGGTCCAGACCAGCTGGCCACTGCTGGCCAATTCTGCCGTGTCGACCCCAGGTGTTGATTCTTTGGGCATGAATGCCTGATCGTACACTTCGGCGATACGGACGTTGGTCAGTGCGACATTGCCCGTATTGGTTACTTGTGTCGAGAACTGTACGGTTTGGCCGACCTGAGCCTCGGCCGCCACCACGCGTTTGGTAACGCTTAAACTGGGGCGTGGTACGACGGCTGGCTGAGTTGCGGTGATGCAGGCTTGTGATTGCGCATACTGTCCGCCCTGAGCACTGACTTCCAGCACGTGGCAGATTTGTCCGGCACGCTGCACGATGAATGTGACGTGAAATACTTTGGTCTGGCCGGGGTCAAAACGTCCCAAGTCCTTTTGGATCGGACTGGCCAGGCCGTCGGCATTCCGCAAACTGGCATCAAACCGATCGCCGATCGTAACCTTGTCAAGCGTTTGCGCACCGTTGTTGGTCACTTCGATGCGGTATTGGACGCTTTGGCCGACTTCGGCGGTCTGTGGTCCTACGACGTTCAGCGAGAGCGCGGGGCGAGTGATTTGCGTGTCCACGAACGCCTCGGCTTGGAGGCCGTTGGCACTCTTCGCAACAAACGCATAGCGCACGGCTCCGCCAGCATCGGCACGCAAGTTGACTTCGATCACACGCACCGATTTGGGCGGGATATCTCCCAATCTCCACTCGGCGCGGTTCCCAAATATCTGCGCCGACGGATTGCTGCTGATAAATTTGAGACTTGGCGGAAGAACGTCATTGACGACCACGTTCTGCGTTGTGATATCACCCGGGTTGTGGACTTCCAAGCGGTAGACAAGCGTTGAGCCGACCGTGCCGACTTGAGCCCCGGTGGCGCGCAGTGCCAGCCCCGGTGCACTCCAGGTGATCGACGTGTACCCTTCTCCCAGTTGCGTGCGCGGTGCATCGCTGTTGGGGTCGGCGGGGCGGATGACTCGAATGCGAATCTGCGTAACGCCAGGATGATTCGTGGTCGGTTGTAGTACGACATTGGCCAAGCCTTCGTCATTGGTCCGCAGCTCGAATGCCGTCGCACCGCTCGGTCCGAATACCGCCGGGTTGCCGTCCACAATCTCGTAGCGGACGATATAGCCCACTACCGGCGCGCTGGTCGCCGTGCGCGTGACGCTGGTCGACAGATTATGAGGCCGGCCTGCCGGTACGGCGATCGGATTCGGGAACGCCCACTGCGCATCGACCCAGTAGATGGACGCCGATTGCCGGCGTTGCGGCCAGTTCGCGCCCTTGTTCGCCACCGCCGTGACGTAACTGGTCCCTTCACTGGCCGACGTGATACTGATCCAGCACTGCCCTTTGCGTTGCATGATGTCATCGGTCACACTCGGCGTGCCACGAGTGATAACCTGAGCCTTGGTGGACGTGCGCGCAATCGCGTAGTCCGCACTCAGTTTCTTCGAGCGGTGCCAGAGGCTATTGCGGTCACTGACCTCGACAAACTGTCCCACGCTGTCTTGCGACAACATGAATTCGATCGGTTGCTGCGTGATCAGGTAACCGTCTTCGCCGCACAATCCTCCGACGATGACCACCTCACTACCAACCGGTGCAATGATCCGTTTCGGAGTGAGCGTGATCTTGCCCGGCACACCCTTGGTCCGCGCTTTGGGCGGCGCTTTGGAAGGGGCGCGTTTGGGTACACGTACGCCCGGCGGGGGCGGCGGCGGGGGCTCGGGACACGGTTCGGGCGCCAACGGTTGCTCCCATGCAGGCTTTGGAAACATGCAGGTGCTCTTTTGCCGCGAATCGCTCGGCGTCGCTAGCCGCATCGAGTCGGTGCTGGAGAAAATCTTCGCGCCCGATGGATCAAATGCGGGAATACGCAGCTGCTGGCAGCCCGCCGACCACGTGACCAAACATGCCACTATCCCCAATCCGAAATATGACGTCTTGTTGAAATGGCACATGATCGACCACAACCTTCATCCACGGAGTGTGATTCCATAATTTTCCCTCAAACCGTAGCACGCTATTAGGCAACATGTCGCTTTTTTTCACCTTCTAACGGTGCAAAAGGACAGCAAAACTCGGTCGTCGCGCTCGTTTGTTGTGGTTGTAGCGGTTGCGGAGTGAGTCGAGGGGGAGAGGGAGGGGGGGGAGGGAGGGAGAGAGAGGGGGGGGGGGAGGGGGAGGGGGGGAGAGGGGGAGAGGGGGAGAGGCTCTCGTTTGTTGCGCTTTCCCGATGAGTGGGCGGTTG
>JAJRVM010000206.1 GCA_024277285.1 Planctomycetota bacterium | reverse complement strand
TTGATGGCCTGCGTGACCGCATGCTGGCTGGCAGCCGAGCAACCGGTCTTGCGCCGGCCGACGATGCGACCGTGGCGATTGATCAATTTCTTGAGTAGTTCCACGTCCTTGTAGTCGACATACATGGGCCGAGGCCGCTGGCCATCTACAAAAATCGGATCCTTTTTCTTGCCGCGGGCGCGTGCTTTCGACCGCTTGCGGGCCCTCGATGTGCGTTTCATGATCGCTCGTCTGCTGGATGTAACTGCTTACTATTTCCGGACTTGCCGGTAACTAATGTCGTCGTAATTAGGTTTGCGAATCGCTCATTTTACGGAATTTCCCTCAGAACGCAAGCCTTGCAGGCCAACGTGGCCACGCTGTTCCGAAGTTATTTGTCTCGTGCGAAGCGTCAATCGAGCTGCCAGATGGGGAGTTGCTAGACGGTTCGCACTGCGTGCAGTGTGCGGCGGCGTGTTGGTTAGCTGTCAAAAATCGCGAAATCGATCGGGATGGGGAACGCGTCCGCGCGTCAGTGCCACTGCTCATTCCGTACGTGTTCTAACTGCCAACAATCCAACAAAGCGATAAACCGATGCAAACACGCAAACGCCAAGTTGAGCAGTGCGACGCGTCAATCGAGCTTCCAGATGGGGAGTTGCTAGACGGTTCGCACTGCGTGCAGTTACCGACGGCGTGGTGGTGGTGCGGTTGGTAGTGATAAGTCGATCGAACTGTAAAACTCGTCCGAGCATGCAGTGGCACCAACGTTCCGTACGTCCTCCAGCATCATTCCCCCCAGCAAAGCCCCACATCGATGCGCACACGCAAACGCCAAGAAGATTACGAGCAAAGAAAAACGCTTTTCACCCCCCCACGGCCTGGATAGATTCCCAGGCCCGGCGACTCCTGTCTACGTATCAAAAAACTTCGCCAACGTTACGTCGCTCGGCGGGCGAGTGACCAGCGATACCACGACCAGGGCGACGGTCGAGCAGAGCAGGATGGTTGCAACTGGCATCGTCTGGTATGTGGAGCCAGCTACGCTAAAGTCGACGGAATAGTTGGGGATCAGGCCGAAACCAGACTTCCAGAACAGATAGCACCAAGCGGTGACCGTTGCGAGCACGCTGGCGAACGCCCCAGCTGCAGTCAGGCGTTTCCAATAGAGCGCCGCGAGGATCAATGGGAAAAGCGCAGAGAACCCGCTGAAGCACCAGACGCCCATTTGGAAGACGCGGCGCGGTTCCGCCAGGCTGAAGGCATAGGTAACGGCTACTACGGCGATCACAAAACCGCGTGCGATCAGCACACGTTGCTTGTCGGTAAACTCGCGCCGGCTGTAATGCAGTGCGATATCGTTCGTGAAAATCGTGCCCAGGCATAGGAACTGGCTGTCCAACGACGACATGATCGCGGCCAGGATCCCAGCGGTCAGGAAGCCCCCCAGCACGTTGCCTGCGTTGGCTCGAACCAATGCCGCGAGGACGCGGTTTGGAGTGATTGTGGCGTCCAGGCCAGCCAGGTCGGTGGTGGCCCAGAGGCCGATCAGCACGCACGGGACCCAGACGATCATGATAAACAGTGGATGCAATACAACGGGGACCTTGAAACTCTCCGCACTCTTCGCGGTTAGCCAGTGTTGGAATAGATGCGGGAACATGCCAACCGATAAGGGGATCAGCATGTAGGTGAAGAACATCATCTTGGGGATATGGCTCCGCGTAAGCTTGTCTTCAGGAACCGCACCGCTGGCCGTTTGTAAGCTCTTCAGGAAGCTGTCTGCACCCCCCAGTTTGGTCGCGATCACGTAAAAGGTAACGACCCCCAGGATCATGAAGACGATCGTTTGGAAGGCGTTGGCCCAGGCCGTACCCCGCATGCCACCGAAGAAAACGTAGGTCAAGACCACGCCGCAAATGACCATGGATGCCAGCCATTTGGGCACGCCCCCGTTACCACCGAACAGGTCGGGGAATTCGCCAATCGTGACGCCGTTGATGACGGCACCGGCTGCGATCACGCCGATCAGCAAGTAGGGGATTACCAAGCCAACGAGGACGGGGAACAGCACGATCCCGATGGCATCGTTGTCCAGCCGATCGCGAAAGAACTCGATCTGCGTGGTGTAACCGTGACGGCGCCCGAGTGTCCAGAGTTTCACACCGATCACGAAGAAACAGAGCGAGTGAATAATGCCGCTCGACGAAGCGAGCATACCGTAGACGCCCACTCCTTCCTTGTATGCCTCGCCGGTGGACCCGACCAGCGCAAAAGCGGTCATGGTGGTACCGAATAGCGACATCAACAGCAGGAATGGACCGATGCTGTGGCTGGCCAGCATATAGTCTTCGCTGGTGCCGCGAAACAACCGGCTCGAATACAGTCCCAAGCCGAGCAATAAAGCCAGATAGACGCCGATGATAATCAATTGGCTCATGACACGCTCCCTTCTCCGGTTGTGGTGGAGGTGGTGTGCGTGTCGGCGGGATCTGTGTTTGGCCACGCGTAACGCGTTGCCGCCAACCAAGTGACGGTGGCAGCGAGCGAGATGCCCGTGTGGTAGAGCAGGGTGATTGGCATGAAGCCCCAGACGAGTGTCGAATTATCCCATAGCCAATTGTCTTGATGCAGGACGATCAACAAGACAACCGCAGTCCACACAACGTAGAACATCGGTTTTCGGTGTGTCATGGTCGCGTCAAATCCCTGTTGGCTGAGCTGTGTGTTGGCTGAGCTGTGTGTTGGCCGAGCAACGCGTCTGCTGAACTGTGCTTTTGCTGAGCAGCGCGTCTGTGCAGGAAGTGGCATGAGGCAGGATCGGCAAATGCGAGCGGTTGCCACTGCAAGTAGGGTTATAGTCTACCGGTGCCGAGTTACCAGGCATCCGAGACCAAGAAAGCCCGGTTTTGTGAGCCAGTGCTGTGCTGGTCAATTTCTTAAGTCGTTGTTGCGTTGCTTTTCTTTCACTACTTTTCTTTCACTGGCTTCGGCCTGAAGGGCCGGCGCTATGATAGCCTGGGTCGGAGCCCGCCCCAAGGCGGGCGGAGGGCTAGGTGAACCCGCCCCAAGAAAAGCACCCCTACGGCCTGAAGGGCCGCGCGAGACGTTTCCCGTAGCGCGCCTTTCA
>JAJRVM010000205.1 GCA_024277285.1 Planctomycetota bacterium | reverse complement strand
GACTTGATTCGGCCTCGGCCATGCGGCGACTAATGGAAAACCTTACGTTCGGCCGACGAAAGAACGAGTGCGCGTCGCCTGTAGCTGACCAGTCGTGCCTCCGGCCGGGGCATGCCCGGCGGAGGGCGTTGTTATCCTCAATTGCCGCCCGGCATTACTCCTATCGGGGCCGCAGCACGATGAAGGTCGCACCGAACATGACCACCAAGGCAGCCAGCAATCCAGCTCCGACCCATACGACGCCCCGAAACGACGAGCCGGCTGGTTCCGAGTGTCCGTTGTCTGTCGTGCCGGTCCCAAGTTCGCTCGAACCGTGGGCCGGCGATGTGGCCGTGGCCACGGTTGTCGAGTGGGCGGGATCGTCATCTTTGTCGCGTTGGGTGTCTTCGGAATGAGCACTATCGTTCGCCATTTTGTCAGGCGATTGCGCTTGACCGTTTGCCGACTGAGGTTGCTCCGCGTTCGCAACGGTACTATCAGCTGGCGTGGTTGCGGTGGCAGACTCGGAGGTTGCGGGATCGGTTTTGGCATCGGTACTGTTGGCATCGGTGGTCGGCATTCCGCTGTCGGGCGGGATGATCAGCTCGGGAAACAAGGCATCACCACTAAAGTCATAGCTGCTTCCTTCTTCCGCGCCATACCGCTCGGCCAGCGACTCGGCCGCTGCGTCCCAGTTGTACGTCATCAACAGGTCGACTCCGGGGTTTTGTTCCTTGACCGTGCAGGAGCAGGCTCCCGTAATGAACTCGACGTCCTGGATCAAGTTGTCGCGATGGATACCCTTACCGAGACAGGAGAAAAGTGCGCGCCCACGTCCGTACACCATGACAACGACCGGCTCCTTGGTCGTTGGCAAATCGGGCTCGATGGCGAGCAGGCAATTGACCAACCATTTTTCCTTTGCGTCATCGCGTGCCAAGGTTATCAAGCCGACCGACAATGGTGATTCTTCCGATTCTTGGTCTTCGTCGTTTTTCTCGTTCGGATCGCCGTAGTCGCCCCCTTGAGGTGAAAGGCTGTAGAGCGAAAGCTTGCCTTTGGCGACGTCGTTCACCACGGCTCGCAATTCCTTTTCCGCAGCGGCGTTGGCCGCTGCATCTTCGCCCTTTAACAAGATATAGACGCCCGCATTGCCGGCTTCCAGCATCTTGCCAACCTGCTGCCGCATGGGCGAGTCGACTATCGCCGGCAAGTCCGCGGGGCTGACCGAGTCGACAGGCAGCTGCACACCGGCGGGTGACGACATCAGGACGACCGGCAGTTGTGGATCTTTCAGCTTCTGCCATGCTTCTTTCACGTCAGGTGGTACGCCGGTCAAGTCTTTGTCTTTCGACAAATCGACGGGCAACATGACGATATTGGTTGGTGCCTCGGCCGACTCGGTAGCCTGATCAATCGCGGCTTGCAGCTTCTTACCAGACGCTCCCATCTCTCCTTCATAAAAGAAGTAGACTTCATACGGGGCGGGCAGCCAGCGGTACATCGCATAGCGGTAGACGGGCGTGTCGCAAGCGAATGATACGGATGCGGTGATTTGCGACGCGAGTAATGTCGCGAAAACGGCCAACCCGTAACGCACCGGCAAGTTGAGACTACGCATCGTTTGCTCCCTTTGTCGTTGTCGTACCATTCATAACGCAATTCAAAGACCACACAATCGCCACGTCCCGTGGCGACTTTCCGATCCGCAGCGCTAGTCGCCTACATTGGCCGCCTACATTGGCCAGACTGTCTTGGCCCGATCCTTTTATTGTTCCGACGGAATCGAACGCACTCCGCGTGAGCTCGTTTCGCCGCAGCGAGCTGGTCAGTCTTCCTTTGCAGTTACCGCTACGGTCGTCATTTTGTCACCTTGTGTAATCGAATCGACCACGTCTTGGCCGGCAATAACGCGACCAAAAACGGTGTGCTTGCCGTCCAGCCAGGGCGTTGCCACGTGCGTGATGAAAAACTGTGACCCGTTGGTATTGGGCCCCGAGTTGGCCATCGACAGGATGCCAGGCGCGTCATGCTTCAAGTCCGCGTGAAATTCATCTGCAAACTGGTAGCCCGGCCCGCCGGTTCCATTGCCTTTGGGGCATCCGGCCTGAATCATGAAATCTTCGATAACGCGGTGGAACAACAGTCCATTGTAGAAGCCGTCGCCGGCCAGTTTCTCGAAATTCTCGACGGTTTTCGGGCATTGCTGGTCATAGAGTTCGATGCGAATGTCACCCTTTGGGGTCGCGATGGTTGCCACTTTCACTACTGCGTTCTCCTCGTAGAGATATCTGCGGTGGTCTGGATCCGTTTCGGCGCAAGGCCATGCTCCACAGGATAAGGAGCGGTCGACGCATTGTGCAAGTGGCTCGACCTAGGTGTCGACCGCATCGGGGGGGGGCGTGACTCGGGCGCGTAGCGGTCCTGGGATGGGCTGCGGCCTATGCCTTCTCGATGAGCGTGACGTGCCCGTTCTCGACCTGGAAGATGAAATCGGCCAGATGCCGGGCCTCTTCGAGGCTGTGAGTTACATGCAGTGTGGTCACACCGGTTTGGTTGCGCACGTGGTTCAGCAACTCGTACATTTGCGTGCGCGTGGTGTCATCCAACGCGCTGAGCGGCTCATCCAGGCAGAGGGTGCGAGGCCGAAACGAGAGTGCGCGGCCCAGTGCCACGCGCTGTCGTTCGCCGCCGCTGAGTCCGAGTGTCGTGCGATCAAGCAAATGGGTGATCTCGAGCAACTTGGCCAGTTCGTTGACGCGTGTCTTGATTTCCAATCGGGGGCGGCGCCGTACGACGAGCGCAAACGCCAGATGATCGCGAACACTCATCCCTGCAAAGAGTGCTCCGTCTTGCGGGACGTAGCCAATGCTGCGCTGAGCCGGCTTGGCGTGCGTGACATCAATTCCGTCCACATGAATCGTTCCACGCAGAATGGATTTCAATCCGGTGACCGCTTCGAGCAACGTTGTTTTGCCACTGCCGGTACGCCCCATCAACGCTGCGTAGCCGCCGGAAGGGACGGTCAACGACACGTCCTCCATGAGGAATTGGCCGGCGCGGAGTGAAAGTCCCTGAATCGAAATCACGGTGCTGTACCAAGTTGTCAGAGAAAGATTTGGGATTGCCAGTAAGGTAACAGTTTAGCCGAATGAAGTTGGGCGTGTATTGAGGTTCATCTTCCATGGGTCGCCCCCCACCGCCTTGTGCGGTGAGTGAAGGGGGGCGAGTCGTTGGCGTCGCACGTAGCTCACCAGTCAGGTTCACCCATGGGACGAGCCCATGGGAGTCTTTCCAGGGCGACATTACTGCCGTCGGCTAAATTGTTTCTGATTAAGATTGAGGGGAAGTAAGATGCTTTCTAAATGGAGAGGCTTCGCGAGCCCCAGATGCGGGCGACAATCAGCACGCATACTGCGGCGAAAACCATGATCAGCGAGACCGCAACGGCCGCTTCGAGGTCACCGACACTCAGTTCCAGAAAAACGGTCGTGGAGAGCACTTCTGTTTTGTTGCGAGTCGCTCCGGCAAAGACCAACAGTGGTCCGAACTCGCCCAACGCGCGCGCCCAGGCCAGGGTGCCGGCGGTCAGCATCCCACGTTGTGCTTCGGGAAGCACTACTCGGCTGAACGCCTGTGCGCGTGAGCAGCCGAGTGTCAACGCGACCTGTTCGCGACGACTGTCGATCTGATCAAACGTGGCGCGCATTGTGCGCACTGCGAAGGCACAGGCGACCATGAATTGCGCCAAGATGACCGAGGGAATCTCATAGACTACCGCCTCGCGCACCCATCGTGGCGCAAATTGAAATAGTATCAACAGGCTCAAGCCGACGACCAGTGGCGGCAGTACGATCGGGATATCGAGAATCGCATCAAGTACGTTACGACCGAAAAACTGGTGCCTTGACAGCAAATAGCCGATCGGTACGGCGACCCAGACCGAGAGGATCGCGGTGATCGTACACGATATCAAACTGAGCTTGATCGAGTAACGGATCTCCGGTTTGGCCAACGCGCGGCCGATCGGGTTGTCCAGCATGCGAGCTAGCGTCGGATGCTCCTGCGACCAGGAACTGCTAACCGTTTCGGTCGGCCCATCGCCACTCACCATATAGACCACATCGGCTGCCAATAGGCCGATAATCAACAGCACGTACGCCGCACCGATCGTACTCAAGATCAAGTAGAACGGTAGATCTGAGGGGACGCGGTGCGGTGGCGGTGGCGGGATTTCTTCGTGGGGTGGCGGCTGAGCAGTCATTGTTTACTAGAGACCCCCGCAGACGGTTCAGGAGCATGTTCTTGCGGTTTGGCAGCGTCGGCGGTAGGCTGTGGCGCGCCGCTGTTGGACGCGCCGGTATGGGGGGCCGAGTCACCATGGGGCTCCCGGTCAGTCTCGGTTTGTGTAGACGTTTCATTTTTCACGTCACGCGGCACCGCCAGACGCCAATGAAATCCAGCCGCCTCGAAAGCTTCACGCGAGCGGGAAATGGCTTGATAGAGCCGCCGGCTCAGATTCTTTTGTCGACTTGATTTTGCGATACTGAACGGTTGAATGGCCTTGGCCAGGTCATCGTAATCCAGCGTAATGACATCCACTTTGTCGCTTTCGGACAGAGTGTCCGTTCGGTACGCCAGCGTAGCGTCGGCCGATTTGGTTACCACCGAAGGGATCAGCAACGAGGAACTGGCGGTTTGCGTCACGACGTTATTCTCCAGCAGCTTATCGTAGATTCCTTCATGTTGCAGAAGCCGTCTGGTCAGTGCGCCGATCGTGCATTGCTGTGGCTGGCCGATGGCCACTCGCACGCCGGGGCGTAACAGGTCGTTGAGCGAGTGGATTTGTTTGGGATTGCCTTTCTGCACGGCAATGACGATATCCGTATCTGAGACATTGGCGGCTTCCTGGAACAAATCTTTGACCGTCTCCAGGTAGTAGACATCGCAGGCCATATAAGTGTCGGGGAAGCCGGAATCCTGGTTCTTTTCCATTATACGCATTTCGGCGGTCAGGATCCCGCAACCGTTATAGACGGTATTGATCTTCACGCCTTCACGCTTCTGAAACGTTTTGAGGACCGGTTCCAACGCGCGACGATTCACCGATCCCGCGAAGAAAGTCATCTCCGGTACATCTTCCCACACGTCTCCTTCCACCGTCGGAAAGTCGGATTCCTCGAAGACCAGTAAGCCGCGGTCGCAAGCGCCGACGTATCGCGCAAAGTGAAGTGCCGCAGTCGGATGTTTGCTCGAATTCAAAACACAGATTTCAACACGCGCGACTCCCGCCTCAAGTTCGGGGATGTGGATCGCTCGTAACTCGTCATATTGAGCGGCCGTCGTGTCCCACACGATCCCGGCATCCACACTGCCCAGTTTTACGTCGTTGGCAACTTCGTTGACCGTCGGCTTATAGACGCCACTAGCTTGGATCTGCTTGTCCAACGCTTGCCAATCCCCCGATTGCTTCAACAGTTTCTTCGTTTTCTTGCCAATCGCCGCCGATTCGGGGTTGCCGCACGCGACTCGTAACCCCGGCTGCAACAGGTCGTCGATGGAATTGATCTTCCAGTCCGTCGTATTGGCGACGATGATCACGGGGCGCATGGTAGCCAGCGGTATCGATTCGGCGGCAAGCCCCTTTTGTTGAGCCAAATGAACATAGCTGGCGTCGGCGGCAAGAAACAAATCGCCACTGCGTGCCACTTCGATTTGACTCAATAGCGTATTGCTGCCCCCATATTGCACACTCACTTCGACGCCGAATTCATCTTTGTACTGTTGGACAATCTTCTCTACCGGGAACCGCATTCCCGCCGCGCAGAAGATGGAGAGATCGGCAACGCCAGCCGATCTTCTGCCTAGCATGAACAGGAACAGAGACAACGCTGTCAATGCCAGCAACGAAATCACGACCAGGCTCGCCAGACTACTGGCGCCGGTACGTGCCATCGAGAATCGATTCGGTTGAGTCATGAAGGGCCGGCTCCGTTAGCCGCGCGCCGCCGCTGGCCGATTTGCCGAGCGGTCGCGGTCGCGGTTGCATCAAGGGGGTTAATCGGTTGGTAAATCGGTTTGGTAAAGAGGGATGGAACGCCAACGAGTGATGCTCGATCGCGTATTTCCATGCGGCACGGAATGCCATGCCACGCCGCATGTCATTCTTGGCTAATCTCGATACCGCATACGATGGGCATCGCTGCGCGACCAGTGACGTTATTGCTTAATACGAATTCTAACTGCAAGTGTTCGTTGACGCGGATGCCGTGAAACTCGCGCACGAGCCCATTGATGGACTTCGTCACGTCGCCAGTGCCCCACAGTTCAAATTCCCTGTCCTGCAGCCGCACTCGTCTGCACGTTGCCATCGTCGCTTTGTCGGGCGGTGCCAGGTATAAACGCACTCGATACGTCGCTGCCGGGTTGTCCCTCTCATCAGCATCCTCCTCGTCAGCATCGGCATTACTGGCATTGGCGTCATCAGCACCGGCCAGACGGATTCGGATTTTGTGTGCGCCGTGCAGTTGCGAGGCGAAGACCCAACGCGGGGCGGTGGCACCGACGGCGGAAATGTGCTGACGTGTGAAGGTGGTCGAGTCGCTCGAGGTTGGGTCACCCGAGATTGGGTCACCCGAGATTGGGGCGGCGAATACACTGATCGGCACGTCGGGTGAAGGGCCGCCCACACTTGGGAAATCGAGCCAGAGCGTACCATCTTGGGCACGGCGGTCTCCGGGGGCACCGAAGTTGATCCCCAATTGTTTCACGCGTTGCGAGCTGGAGGCGATCGAGTTGAACGTCCACATCTCGACATCGGGCATGTGGATCAATGCGACAGAACATTGGTTCTGATAACTGCAGGTGCAGGTGCGCGTGTAATCAGGTGCGCTCAGGATGCCGTCCGCCGCGATCAAGTTCGCGGTGCAGCTGGTCCGGAAACCGCCGAAGTTCCCCGTCCCGCCATCGTTGGCGAGATCGAAATAGCCTGCGGCAGCGCTGCGGAACGTCAGTAAATTGATACAGCCGATGGCGGTACAGCAGCCATAATTGCGAGTGAACTTCCAGGGCAGCAACTCGCCGGTAAGCGGGTGTTTACGATCGACCGGTTGGCCGGTACGCAGATCGATGGCTTTGCCTTGAGTGACGATCTTGTCGGGATAGAGCATAGGCGGGCCGCCGTAGCGCGCGTCGTTGCGCCACAGCATTTGACCGGTCGTCGCATCATGCACGGACATGCCCTCGCCAAGATCGTCCTCAGCGCGGTCGCGATTCTTGCTGCCCGCTTGCAATAGCAGCTTGCTGGACGGTTCATAAGCCAGCCAAGTGCCAAACGCGTCTTCGGTCGATTGCCAAATCGGTTCGCCTGTTTCAAGGTCCAGGGCAAGCAAGCTGGATTGCGATACGGGTTCATGGCCGCGGCGTCGAAAATAGGCCAGTCGTTTCTCGGTCATTCGGTCGATACAGAACAGCTTGCCATCCCCAACGGCGATCGCATTGTGGCGGAAATTGAAATGCGCGTCGCGCTTCCAGGCAACTTTGCCACTGAGCCGATCCATCACCACTAAACGATGGCTCCCCTCGCCAAAGCTGGAGTAGAGTGCCAGATCGCGTTTGGCGGCTCCTTTCACTTTCTTTTGGCCGGGACCGCGCGTCAACAACAGCATCGGCGTGCTGCCGGCGATCAAATGGTCGCCGGAAACGGCCAAATATCCCCAGTAAGGATTCTCGCCCGTGGCGTCGGGAGGCAAATGGAATTCCGCTATCGTTTCGCCGGTGGCCGGATCGAGTCGCAGGCAGCGTCGGCCCCACACCAGGTAGACGCTGTCGAGCGTGGTCACGAAGTTGCCGCCGATAGCTCCGGCACCGGGGTGATGGTCCGTATTGTCATAAAAGATACCGACATCTTTGAACTCGCGCTGCCATAACAACCGGCCGGTGTAGACATCGACCGCGCGCAACATGTCGCGACCTTCGATGAACAACCGACCGCCCACCACTTGTGGTGTGGGACCGTGGCCATGACGGGGCAAGACGTCTCGATTCGATGGACCGCCAAACCAAAGCAGGCCCAGGGGTGTCTTGACCAAGTGCTCCTTCGCGACCAGCGTATTTCCCGCGTCTCCGTTCTGGCTGGTCCAGCTCCCGGCGCCCGGCAGAGGACCGGGGCGGGTGACAAGCAAGCGGTTCTTCAGCGGTTTGGCCGGACCGGGAATCTCCAGCTGTTCGTGGGCTTTTGCAAAGGCATCGCGAGTGGCCGGCGTGCCGCCCAAAATGGCGGTTCCGGTATAGGGACGCAGGATGTGGTATGCGTTCTTGAGCGCTGCGGCGCAATCGGCCAACGGTGCCGACGATCGTTGCACTATCACCACGTCCGCAAAATAAGCGGGCAGCTGTGTGTCTGCCAGCGCGCCGGGTATCAAGGCGATGCGTGTCCCAAGCAACTGAGATTCGGCGAGTTTATTCTTCCATTGCAAACGACGTTCTTGATCTGGTTGCATTATTAAGATGTGAAAACGTGATTGTTCCGCCAGTTGCATGGCGGTAGCCAGGGCGTTTGGACCC
This sequence comes from Planctomycetota bacterium, assembly GCA_024277285.1. Next base: position 5,189 of record JAJRVM010000205.1, on the reverse strand, counting down.
TCGATAACCGCATACCCGTCGCGCTGCGGTGTCTGCGCCAGGGTTTGGGCAACGATCGCATTGGGCATGAGTGCTTCCCGAGTCGGCGCGGACGGATTAGTAGGACTTCCGGCGTCATGGACCGCCAGCGGTCCGTTTGTGGGGCATTGTCCCGCAGCGCCGAAGCAATAGATCACTCCCTCTTGGCTGACCACAAACAATTTGCCGTCGGAAGCGAGCATCCGCCATACGGTGCCATCGATCTGGCCCTGCCACAAGATGCGGCAGTCCGAGTCTCCTGATTGGGGACGTGCGAGTTTGAGCAACCGCGACTCGTCGTCGCTGACCAACAGGTCGTTGCCCGCCTGCAAGTGCAGTTGCGTGACGCCTTCGGGCAGACGCGCCCGCCACTGTTGGTTGATGTTGAACGAGACCGTTTGCTTCTGCTTGCCACGCGCGTCGGTTGTTGCCTTTGTCGCTTGCTTGACCTGTGTGGCGAAACCGGCCAGGTGTTCGCCCGCGATTCCAATGGCACTGTCGGTGTCTAGCACATTGATGACGGTCCTTATTCGCGGTGCGCCGTCGGACAACTGGAGTAACGCGCCCCGATTGACGAACCAGCCCGGCCCGATGATGACCTCGTAACCACCGATGTCTTTGCCAAGCTGCCGGTCGCCTGGGCGGTAGTAGAGAAGGCGACCGGTCGTGCGATCGAAGGCCGCTGGTACGGTCATGCCACCGGAGACAAGGACCATATCGTTGTTGACGGCTAAGTATCCCTGCGGTGCCACGCCGGCAAAAGCCGGACTGTTGTGTTGCTGCATGGTGTAGGTGGAACCGGTCCCGCTGTTGGTCCAAATCGGTTTCCCGCTGGCGATGTCGACCGCGTGTACGAAAACGCCCATGAAGGGCCAGACACCAGCCGCAAAATATACGGTATCTTCGTGCGTAACCGGGGCGCCACGCGCCGGCCACATGGAGATCAGCCGGTCGTTGCCCAGCAGCCACCGGTCGGCTGGTCCACCGCGAAATTTCCACTCCAGCTTACCGGTGTCGGCAGCGAGGCAATAGAGATAGCCGTCATCGGATGCGAAAAGGATATGATGGCCATGTGCCACCGGAGCGAACCGGACCGGGCCGTCCGCATAAAAACGCCACAGCCGCCGTCCATCGGTGGTGGCATAGGCAGTGACGCAGTCCTGCACCATCGACGGGACAATCAACCGACCTGCGGCGACGATCGGTTCGTACGATGCGTCGAAGCGGATTTTGCCTTGCTCGGCCGGCCAGGCGGGACGAGGAGCCGGCAGGTGTAGAGCCCAATGCAACGTGAGATCGTTGGGTAATGCTTCAGGCGTATTAGCAGTACGCGCGCCGTCGTGACGCCACATGGGCCAATCGGCCGAAGCCGTTGCCGCGAGCGCGAAAAAGAGCAGGCAAACGGTGATGCGAATGTAGTATATCCGTGGTCGATGGTGGTTCATATTCGAGCCTGAAAAGCGAGTCATTAGGTGGGATCGCGGGGTAGGCCACTCGTACTGGCTGTTTCCTCCATTATGCCGTTTGCCGACCGATTGCGGCACCCCTCCCCACCGAGAACTCGACAAGGTTCCGGGGCTGGCCGTTCTGTGGCGTTGTTTTGCGAAAACTGCGTTGTTTTTGCGAAAGCCATGCCGCGCTGCCCTGATCATGCACTGCCCGCTAACAATCAGCTAACACGCTGCTAACAAACGGCTCATTGTGATTCTCGCCGGCACGTCGAATGTCGAGTGTGGAAGGGCCGCAAAACCGGCGCGCAGGGCAGACGCAGTGTGGCACCGCAGTCCCTGCGGTGAAGACGCAATGTGGCACCGCAGTCCGTGCGGTGAAGCAGAAAGCAGAAAGCAGAAAGCCGTGTCGCCCTGGGGTGATGAGAACTTGATCTTGACGGGAATGCCTGTTCTTCCGGTTTTTGTTTCACTGGTAGGCTAACCGCCCTGTTCGAGCAGCCAGAGCCGCACGGTATTCAACGCGCGTTTGGCAGCCAGTTGCCTTTGAATGGCTGGGTGAGCGGAGTAAATTGCAGCGTGCGAACTAACGCCATCGGGACCGGCCAAGGCGAAGTGGATTTCTTCGCCATTCGAGTTGGCTGGCGCGCGCGGTGGGCTAGGCCCGACGGCAAGTCCCAAATCGGCCTGATATCGGTCCCGAACGCTCTGGGCCATCTCGGCGACCTGTTGGGAACGTGTGTCGGCATCGTTCGTTGTCAAGAAATCGACCCCCAGGGCACTCTGCAGCGCAGCTGCGGAACGAATGACAACGCCCCCGCGATACGCGTCGCATTGAGAATCGCCCGACAGCCAGGAGGCGAGCAAACCGCATGTGCCGATTTCGGCAGTGGCCAGCTGCAAACGCTTTTGCTGTAGCAAGCGTCCGACGACCGTTTGTAACGTGTCATCCTGCTCGCCAAACACTAACGTCCCCAGGCACTGATAAATCGTTGCCACGGTCGGTTCCAGCAGGGTCAGGCACTCGACGGCATTTTGCCCTTCGGCCGTGACTCGCAGCGAGATGACTCCGCCGCTTGCGGTGATGCCGACCGATGGGCGGTGACCACGCCGAACCAGGTCGGGCAGACGTTGCTCGAGCGCGCTCTCGCCAATTCCAAAACAGCGAATTACGCGCTGCCGAACGACGAGGCGCCGATCGCCTAGAAGTGTGATCAAGCGCGGAGCGACTGATTCGGACCACATCTCTTTGAGTTCGGCGGGCACGCCGGGCAAGGCGAACAGGTGTGTTGCCATGGCGTTGTCGGCGGCCACTTCAAGGTGAATACCGGGCGCCGTGCCGTGCGGGTTCGCGATCACTCGACTGCCAGCGGGGAAATCGGCCTGCAACTCGTTGCGCTCGGGCATCGAACGCCCGCGCCGCGCGAAGAGATCGCGAATGTGCTGGAGCGCGTCGGTATTGCGGACCAATTGACGATCGACGGCGCGGGCCAAGGCGATTCGCGTCAAGTCGTCGGCGGTCGGGCCCAAACCGCCGCTGAGCACGATCACGGTCGCGCGCTGAATCGCGACACTGATCGCCGCAACCATGGCGTCCAGATCGTCGCCAACGGTGGTGTGAAACCCAACGCGGATTCCGGTCTGTTCCAGTTGTTGGCTGAGCCATTGCGTATTGGTGTCAAGCAGCGCGCCACCGGTCAGTTCGTCGCCAATCGCAATTACTTCCGCACGCATCGAAGGGTCCTTTTTGCTGTTGCGGGCCGTTTCCGCTAGTGAAGGGTCGAGGGTCATCAGGCGCGCGTCAACCCCGGCGTTTCAGAAAAATAGGGCAGCGCGCTCCGCATTGTTTACGGGGTGAGTATTTGGCCGTGTCCGCGAGCGGCTCGGTGGGAGGCACGGCTGATGAGGATGTCGGTTGATGCTCTCCGTCGGGCTTGTCCCACCTGGAGGCATGACGGGTCGGCTATCAGCAACAGACGAAAAGTCTTGGGGCGGTCGAGCGCAGGATTCTCTATCTGTCGATGCGGCGCCGCGAGCGAAACATGATACGGCTTGCTGCGGCTCTGGTCTTTCAGCTTCTCAGGGGGGACGACGGGGCCTTGGCAGCATACGGGAAAGGGTGCCCATCCGACGGACTCCGATGTCAGTCTGCGGTTGCTGGCGAAGGGCAATGCGCGCTAAGTCGGTGTTGGGTCGCTTGACGCGTGAGTTGCGATTTCATGCGCGACGATATAAACATCTTACGGTCGCTCCTCGACCGACGCCCCATGCTCTACGCTGTTCTTATTGTGTTAACGGCTGCTAAGACGGTTTTCTTGCGAGTTCCTGTTTCGGGAGAGTTCCATGCGGAAACTGACGTTACCGATCGAAGGTTTGCGTTGCGACCATTGCGTGGCGACGCTTACAAGTGCACTGGAGTCGGTTGCCGGGGTGAAAGCATGCCAAGTTGATCTCGCGACCAAGACGGCGGAGCTTGAATACGAAGTGGATGTGGTCAATCGCGATCAGTTGGTTCAAGCGGTCGTGCAAGCGGGTTATGAAGTTGGTAAGGCTGCGGTGGAGCCGGCCACATCGGCCGAGCCGACGTCGCTGGTGATGTTGGGAGAGCCCGCCGATTTGGTTTCATTGGAAACGTCGCCCAATACGAGAGATGCGCCAACTGCCGCAGATGCGAAGGTACAACCGACCGTGGTTGCGGGGCCAAATCCGCCGTCAGAGCGACTCGACAGCGCGGCAGCTCATCGCAACGTCGACGACGGCGCTGCAGCTGATCGCATGTTGTTTGACGTGGATGGGATGCACTGTGCCAGTTGTGTGGCGCGGGTCGAGACGTCGCTGAACGTATTAGAAGAGGTTGCGCAGGCGCATGCGAACCTGGCACTGAACCAGGTTTCCGTAGTTGCGCGGAGCGACGACATTTCGACCGACCAGATTATTGCGGCGATCGAGCGCGCCGGTTATGACGCGACGTTGGCAATGCCGTCGGCCGATGCGGCACAGAACATGCTTCTGCGCGAACGTGCGGAAATGACCTTTTGGCGTCGGCGGCTGATTGTCGCCGTACTGTTGTTGATTCCGTTGATGCTGGTCAGCCGCTTGTGGCGTTTTGAACCGATGTGGGTCGGGCGCTGGTTGCAATTCCTGTTGGCGACGCCGGTGCAGTTATATGTGGGCTGGCCCTATCTGCGCGGTGCGTTGCGGCGTCTGCGCCAACTTTCAACCAACATGGACACGCTGGTCGCGTTGGGGACGACGACGGCTTACGTGGCGGGCATTGTCGGGCTGATCGTCGGCCCCGAGATAATGGGTTCCGACACCTTGACGTTCCGCGACGCGGCGATGATCTTGACGTTCATTACGCTTGGGAAGTTTCTGGAAGTGAAAGCTAAGGGGCGGGCATCGAATGCGATTCGTGCGTTGCTGCAGTTGGCACCCGACCATGCGAATGTTCAAGTCGATGGGCGCGTCGTCCAACGCCCGGTCAGCAGCGTGGCGGTGGGGCAGTTGATTGTCGTGCGGCCTGGCGAGCGGATTCCGCTCGATGCCGAAGTTGTTTCGGGGGAAAGCGCTGTGGACGAGGCTTGGCTGACGGGCGAGTCGATGGCAGTCGATAAGAGTCGTGGTCGCACGATCTATGCGGGGACCATCAATGGCGGCGGTGCGTTGATTGCCAACGTGATCCACGCCGCGCAAGAAACTGCTTTGGCGCAGACGATTGAACTG
>JAJRVM010000204.1 GCA_024277285.1 Planctomycetota bacterium | reverse complement strand
GCCGGCAAGCAGTGCCACGAGGCACAGTCGTACGACGTTCGGCTTGCCCAACACCACGTTGCACATGTTCACTTCCAGGTCGCGGATCAGCTGTTGAAGCTGCTCGGACGACATCGCTTCGTCGTCCCCGCCCCCGGATGATCGCTTCTGACTGGCCGCTGCATTTGCCGCTGCCACGCCATCCGTATGGAGATCTTTTTGCATAGATTTACGTTTCTTCCCGTGCCAGTGGCTATCTGCCCAGTGGCTATCTGCCCAGTGGCTATCTGCAATGCCCCTTGGAGGGGACGGATTACGTTACTGCTAGATTTCGCCGATGCTGCATGAATATTGCCAACCTGATGTGGTTGCTGTCACACTGCACTCCACTCGGGGGGCTGAAAGTTCAGCGCGAGAAAACCGAGTTTGCCGAGAAGTTTCTATTTTAGCAAACGGCGCGCCGCTTGGGAAATCGAGCGATGGGGCAACCGCTATCCCAGAGCGGCGCTAGCCGCGGCGGGATGCGCGCTCTGCGGACGACGGGAGCAGGGGCATCGTGGCCGGATTGGAAAAAGTCTCTACAATAGAGTAATACGTCTTTCACATGCCCTGCCCGTAGGTCGAGCGAATTGAGAAAACGGATGACATCATCGCCGGATTCAAAAAGGGGATTCCATGGGGATGGGAGCAACCTGCCGGTGGAATTGGACCTGCCGGTGGTTGACATCACTTCAAGCGGGCCATTGCCGGTGCTTGCCGATCTGACTCAGCGGATGGCGTTGTCGGCCGGCGACGGTGGTGGACCGGGCTACCGTCGGTGTCTTGATTCGGAAGGGGCACTTGCCCACCAGCTCGACTTGCCGAGCGAGTTTTGGCTGTCTGGCGACGTACTGATGTGTGCGTGTCCCGACTGTGGAGCGCCGATGGCGGTGCGTCTTTGGCTGATGGTAGCCGATTGTTGGCGTTGCGAGACGAGCATCGAGCTTACCGAGGAGCAAGAGCGCGAGGCACGTCGCGTATTGGAGCGTCACACGGCTCAAGTGGCTGGCCCGTCTCAGCACGTCCAGCCGGCGTCGCGGCAAGTCAGCTCGCCCGAAACACGAACCGCAGCGGCCGTAGGCAGCGTGCGTGGCGCGCTTGCTACGGCGCCACGCACCGAGCGTCGGCCACGTGTGACGCACGAACCTTCGGCACCGCCCCGCGCAGCGGCTTCAGCACCACGTCGACACGTCCGGCGCCAGGCGGGTAGTCGCGTTTCCAACTGGCTCCACCGTTTGCTTAAGAGCATGCCGGCATGGCTAATCAGTTTGTTGTTTCATGTCATCCTGCTGACTATTCTGGGATTGGTCACGAGCAGTGCCCGCGAAGGACCGTACATCACGTTATCATCGCGCATAAGCCGTTTTGTTCGCGAGGGGGGCGACACGCGAATCGTTGACCCGACGGACGAGTCGGTGTTCGATCTGGGCGTGCCCGACTCGGTCGACCTGACCGATCCGGCCATACGTCGCGCGGTGGCACGCGCCGATCAGGACGCGCGCGAATTGCGTTTGACGAACCCGGCGAACCCCTATGTGCCCGATCTAACGCAGGTGCGGCAAGCGATTCACGCCCAGCCTCGGCGGACGTTGGCGGTTCGTGACCCGCGCGTACGCGTCGATATGGTGCAGCGTGAAGGGGGCACGACGTTGACTGAGGCTGCGGTGGCGCGTGGTCTGCGTTGGTTGGCCAAGCATCAAAGTGAGGATGGCAGCTGGAGCTTGAATCGTTTTCACCGCGCGGGAAACTGCAATTGCCAGCAGCGTGGCAGTATCTCGAGCGACGCTGCCGGCACCTCGCTGGCGCTGTTGCCATTTCTGGGAGCTGGGCAGACGCATTTGAGCGGCGTCTACCAAGATTGCGTCGCGCGTGGGTTGCGTTGGATATTGCGGCACCAAGAGGCGAACGGCGACTTGCGTGGCAGCTCGAAGCAGTACCCGGGTATGTATGCCCATGGCCAAGCCACGATCGTGCTGTGCGAGGCGTTCCTGATGACCGGCGATGAACAACTGCGCATCCCGGCTCAGAATGCGGTCGATTTTATTGTCAGTGCTCAGTATCCGGACGGCGGTTGGCGGTATTACCCGCGTCGCGGCACGCGGTCGCCGCGCGGCGATACCAGTGTATTGGGCTGGCAGTTGATGGCGTTGCAGAGTGCCCTGGCTGCGGACCTTTCGGTCCCGGAGACCACACTGGAAAACGCGGATCACTTCTTGGATCAGGTCGAACATGCGGAGGGTGCGTTGTATTCGTACCTGCCCCGCGAAGACCATAGTGCCCCGATGACCGCCGAAGGCCTGTTGTGCAGAATCTACCTCGGCTGGAAACAGAATCATCCGGCGTTGCGCGCCGGCGTCTCCTGGATGCTGGAGAACGAGCCGCCCGCAGCGGACCAACCGAACATCTACTATTGGTATTATGCTACGCAGACGATGCATCATTTTGGTGGTCCGCAATGGCAGAAGTGGAACCTGAACATGCGCGATGTCTTGGTATCCACACAGGAAACACGTGGCCATGCGGCGGGCAGCTGGGCACCCAAAGGCCCGCTCACCTCGCAGGGCGGCCGCGTCTACATGACGGCATTGGCCGTCTGTTGCCTCGAAGTCTACTATCGCCACCTGCCTCTCTTTCGGCAGATCGATCTCGAGTAGCACAAACGCCGCGTTCAGGGAACGGACCGCTAATCAACGCTGATAGACGCTAATGAAATAGGTTCTCCGCATGCGCGGCGGCCTTGCTCGGCATCTTCTGATCAGGCGCGGTAAGGGAGGATGATTGTGTTTCGGCAGGCTTATCCTTCTTATGCTGCTTCTTGCCTTTATCCTTGTTGCTCACAAACGAATCCTCCACAAAGGGTGAAACTGTCCGAGTGTCGTTCTATATCTCCATGGCCTCAGCTTGGGGTAGCCGCTCGTGCAACCTGAGCCACCGGTGAGCCGTGTTGCGGCTCTAGTCCTTCTTGCCTTTCTTTTTCTTCTTAACGAAGCCTGGATGTTGAGGTGATCCACCCAGGTAGGGATATTCATCGAATTGCTCGCCACCGCCGACCACGCGTGGATCGCCTGTCTCGCGAAGCAGCTTGACCAGTCGTGTTGCGAGTTTCTTGCGGGTCCCTGCATAGGCCTCTTGGTCAGCAACGTTGTTCAGTTGGTCAGGATCTTTGCGTAAATCGTAAAGCTCTTCCGCCGGGCGGCGTCCGAACGCGAGGTCGTACAATTTTTCATGCAGCGCGTCTTTGTGGCGGTTTGCGACCATATAGGTCTTGGTCGGACCATTGTCGCAATCGCCGAGCCAGGAACCGGGGAACGTTGCTTTCTTCCAGTTCGGTGTGCCAGCTGGCCAGCGTTGTGGATCGAAGTTGCGGATATAAAGGAAGTCCTTCGTCCGCAGTGCTCGGCACGGATAGCCACCCATGCTGGGCGCTTCCTGGCCAGGGCAATGACGTTCCTTGCCAATGAGCGTGAAGTCACGCGTTGGATCGATCTGGCCCGACTTATCCGATTCTAGAATAGGCACCAGGCTGCGCCCCGTCATATCGGAAGGGACCGGCAATCCAGCTGCTTCCAGAAAAGTGGGTGCAAAGTCGGTGAAACTGACGAAGTTCTCGATCACGCGGTCCGCAGGCATCTTCGCGGGCCAGCAGACGGCCAGCGGAACGCGCGCGCCACAGTCGTATAGGTTGCCCTTGCAGCGTGGGAAAGGCATGTTGTGATCGCCCGTCATCAGGATGATCGTGTTGTCCAGCTGGCCCGCTTTCTCCAATGCCGCGATCGCCTTGCCGACCAGCGCGTCCCAACGTTGCACCTCCCAGTAGTAGTCGGCAATGTCGCTGCGCACTTCCGGCACGTCTGGAAAACACCCAAACGGCTTGATCTTGTCCAGGTCCATTCCGGAGGCCTTGCCCGACCCGAGCTTATAAGGACGGTGCGGATCACTGGTGCCAAGCCAGAAGCAGAACGGTTTGTCCGGATCACGCTTCTCCATGAACGTCTGAAAGTTGGGGAATCGAGTGCCGACAATCCGTCGCCCCTTCGACGCCACTCTGCCCGGCCCCCAGCCTTTGCCGGTCAGTGCGGTCTCGTAGCCGGCTCTGGCCAGTAGTTCGGGGTACGTCACGAACTGATCCGGAAACACGCTCCACAAGTTCGCTGCGCCCTTGAGACGCCAATGCCACTGACCCGTCAGGATCGCGCCCCGTGATGGAGTGCATGAGGGAGCAGATACAAAGACGTTCTGGAACAATGCGCCGTCACGCGCAATCCGATCAAATGTAGGGGTCTTCACGACGGGGTCGCCATACGCCCCGGCGTGCGGCCAGCCCCAGTCGTCCGCCAGTGCGAATAGAATATTGGGACGCGAGTCGTTTGCGGCAACGGCATGACGCGTGCCACTCAAGAGCAACGGCAATGCGACTAGCGACAGGAATAAACGGCAGTTCGGGATGCGATTCATGGTGAGCCTCTTGCATGCAAGGGAACAAAGACGTTGTGCCAGCGGTGTATTAGCATACCGCAATGGGACATCAGATTCCACGAGCGCAGCCGGAATCACGGGAGATGAACCGCGCAACAAGCGTGTGTGGCTGGGAACGCTCATGCCTTGCGCCGCACCTGTTCACGACCTCTGACGGCACTGACGAAAATGCTCCCAGCATGTTCTTCCTGCTAAGGGTGCATCCGCGTCAGGTGGCATTGGGACGTCGGGTGGCACTGGCTGAGTGAGCGGGAATCGGCGTGATCGTCCGGCGTTTCGTGCAAGCTTGAATTGTCTCGTACCTCGCGAACGGAGCCAGTGCTCTTGCAATTTCCTAGCATCTTGGTGCGTAATTGAGCAAGCCCTGAAGATGCACAGCACTCACATCCGCTCGCGAGTGATGTTCTCCTGGTGATGGTAATGCATTCTCTTGCTCGTTCAGGAAAGTGCCACTCGAGCCCGGCGGAGGGCCTTTTTCATTAGCGTTGATCCGTGGTCCCCTTCCTGGACGCAGCGTTCGCGGTCTCCCCTGCGTGCACGGCTACGGCAGATCGCTATTGCTCTTTCTTGCCCTTGGCTGTCCGAGTCGGCTTCTTTGTTCTCTTCTTCTTCTTCGCCGCAGTCTTCTTCGCATTCTTCGGCGCTTTTGCTGCGGCCTTCTTGGGAGCTTCCTGCGCGTCCTTTTTCGGCTCTTCTTGCTTCTTGCCGAAATTCTGAATTGGCTGAACGTCCAACGCGTACATGCCTCGGCCATGCGTGGCAATGACCATGATGTCGTCACGAGGATGAATGATCAGGTCGGCAACGAACGTTGTTGGCAAGCTGTTGGGAAGAACGTCCCACGATTGGCCGGCGTCAACCGACACGTATACCCCCAGGTCGGTGCCGACATACAGCACATTGCGATTCTTGGGGTCTTCGCGGATCACGTTGATCGGCCCACTCGGGATGTTGGCAACGATACTCTGCCAGGTCTTGCCAAAATCGGTTGATTTCCAAAGGTATGGTGTAAAGTCGTCATGACGCTTGCCGTTTTGTGCCATGAAGACGGTCCCTTGGTGGTAACGGGACGCCACGATGCGTGAGATCCACCGGTGAGGTGCGATCCCGTACATGATTTCTGCCCAATGCTTGCCGCTGTCACGCGTCACATGGACTTTGCCATCGTCGGTTCCCACGTAAATCAGACCGAGCTGAAAAGGAGACTCGGAAATGGTGGAAATCGTCTGGTAGGAAATGTCGCCGTTCTTGTCCGGATCGTTATAGGTTAGGTCGGGACTGATTTTTTCGAACTTGTCGCCACGATCCCATGAGCGGAACAGGAAGTTCATGCCGTGGTACAAGATGCGTGGATTATGTGGTGATAGGACAAAGGGCGCTACCCACTGACCACGCAGCGGTTGTTCGTTGGGTTTCGTCTTGGGAAGCAAGTTCGTCCGCTTTCCCGACTCGATATCCTGGCGGTAGATGCTGCCGTAAAAACCGGCTGCATAGACCGTGTTCGGGTCGGTGGGATCAACCGCATGGCTTGATCCTTCCCAGCCCGGAGCCCGTTCGAATTCCACTCGCGGGATCTTGTCCCGCCCGGCTTTCAAGGTCACGGTCCCCCGGAAACTGCCGTGATCCTGGATCGAGCCGTAGACGTGGAAGGGGCTGTCCATGTCAAAGCCGATGTTGAAGAATTGGACAGCCGGGATCTGCTCGGTGAAGCTGCGCCAGTTCTTGCCGCCGTCGTACGATATGACAGAACCACCATCGTTGCCATTGAGCAGGTAGTTGGAGTTGTCGGGGTCAATAAACAGTGCGTGATGGTCCCCATGCATGCCGCGCAGACGTTTGAAAGTCTTGCCGCCGTCATGCGATACGTTCAGTGCCAGCCCCATGACGTAGATCGTGTTTTCGTCGTTGGGATCAACTCGCAATTGCCCGAAAACCCAGCCGTAGGTTGCCGAGAGCGACCGCATATACTTGCTCGATTGGCTGACCTTCCGCCATGACTTGCCCTTATTATCCGAGCGATAGACTTCTGCGCCGAGGATGCTGCCTTTGACCGCGCGACCGTAAGAATCTTTCTTATCGCCTTCGACTTTGGCGATTCTGTAGTTGTCGATGAATGCGTAGATTACGTTCGGTTTCGTGCGACATAGATCAATGCCGATGCGGCCCCGGAATCGAGCAGTCGGTAGTCCCTGGTTGATCGGTTTCCAAGTGGCGCCCGCGTCGGTCGATTTGTAAATGCCACTGCCCGCGTAACCGGGTTCGTTGCGTGGGTCGTTCCAACGCTTGCGGATGCGTTGCCACGTCGATGCGTAAAGTGTGTTCGGATCGGACGGATCCATGACCAGGTCGATGACGCCGGTCTGGTCGTTCACGTAGAGTGTTTTCTTCCAGGTCTTTCCACCGTCGGTCGATTGGTAGACGCCCCGGTTCTCGTCGTACGTCCATTCATGGCCCGACGACGCCACATAGATAATATCCGGGTTCGTCGGGTGAATCACGATGCGTGGAATCGTGTGCGTGCCACCCAGGCTCATGTGCTTCCACGTTGCTCCGGCGTCGGTCGATTTATAGACCCCGGCCCCCGCCATCGAGCTGCGAAAAATATTCGCTTCGCCCAATCCGATCCAGACGATGTCGGCGTTTGAAGGCGCGACGGTGACGTCGCCGATCGAAGTGGAGATGCCATGTTCGAAGACAGGTGTCCACGTGGTCCCCTCGTTGTCCGATTTCCAGACACCACCCGATGCGGCGGCGACGTACATCGTATACGACTTGCCTCGCGGCGTGGGGACCGCCACGTCGGTCACACGACCGCTGAGGTTGGTCGGGCCAATAAACTGCCACTTGAGCTCTTTGAACTTGGACGCTTCTTTCATGGCCACGTGCCTGTCGTACCAGGCTTGGCGGTCTTCCGGCGCGGTGAATCCAAAGTACTCAGGGTCCAGACGCTGACGCAGTGATTGCACCTCCTGGGACAAAGCCTCAATCTGTTTCAACATTTCTGCGAATTGCTGCTTTGCCCGTGTTGTTTTCGCCGGTTGCTGCGCAGCGGCATCGTTGGTGGTCAATCCAAGCAGTATTGCCAAAGTGATTGCGGCGGACGTTGCCAGTTTCATTCAAAGTACCTCAAGGCCTAGCTGGACAGTGCCACTTTATCTGGACCAAAACCCGTAACATGTTCCTAGGTAATAGGCCTTAAGGCCCCTGCCTGCTTGCCAGGCAGGTGAATCAGTTTGCCAAGCTAGATCGTAATCGAGATGATTTCCCCCCGCCTCCGGCGGCAGACGCGGGTGAGACGGGGCCATTTTCGGCGGTGTCCCTGCTAGCCATGCAAACTGATTCACCAACGGCACAAGGTCGTTGAGGTCTGGAGTTTACGTCCAAAGTGGCGTTGTCGAACTAGTCTGGTCAGGAGTTGCATTTCTAGTGATGTTCGCTGGCCGTGTGTGTCGTCACGGTGACGTGACGAGTACTCAAGCGTCGAAATACTCACGCCGCCCAAGGGTGCGGAAGCGAATCAGCATCCATTTTATACTGAGCTGCCATGAGTTGCCTGTGTAATTCGAGTACAATTGGGGGACAATTGGTGACGGTGATACGCTTTGGCACGAAAATAAGGCATCTTCCCAGGTAGCTGACCAGTCGTGCCCCCGGCCGGGACAAGCCCGGCGGAGGGCGTTTGGTTGGAACGACAGGCCTTGGGCTCGCGTGATGGGCGGGTAGCTGACCAGTCGTGCCCCCGGCCGGGGTGAGCCCGGCGGAGGGCCTTCGATAGATGCGGTCTTTACCCGATTGGGAGCAATGAGTTATGAACGCGGCTTTTGACCGAGCGTTGGATGTCGAGCAGGACGCACCCAGTTCGAACCGCAGCCTCCAGATGCTGGCCGTGTTGCTGCTGGGGCTTTTCTTCGCAGACGTAGATGCACTGGCGGCCGATTGGCCGATGTACCGTGGCGATGCGGCGCGAACCGGTCGCTCAGCCGATCCGCTCGATCTCCCTCTGGCCGAAGTGTGGCGGCACGCGGAGCAACATGCCCCACAACCGGCTTGGCCGACCAGCCAACGCATGCAGTTTGATCGTGCCATGCAAGTGGTCGCATCGGGTGACCGAGTGGTTATGGGTAGTTCCGTCGATGGAACCGTGGTCGCATTGCACGCGGCCACGGGGCAGGAAGCATGGCGTTTCTTTACGGAGGGGCCGATACGTTTTGCGCCGGCATTGTGGAACGATCTGGCGCTGATTGCCAGCGATGACGGGTATCTGTACGCATTGCGGCTTGCGGACGGTGCCTTGCAATGGAAGTTCCGAGGTGGGCCGAGTAATGTGAGCGTACTGGGCAATCAACGGATCATCTCGAAGTGGCCGATGCGAGGCGGACCGGTGGTCGTGGATGATGGCGCGGACGGGATTGTCTACTGCGCAGCCGGCATCTGGCCGTCGGAGGGTATCTATCTGACCGCACTTAACGCGAAGTCCGGCGCTGTGGTCTGGGAGAACTCGGCTTCCGGATCGATCTATATGCCGCAACCTCATGGTGGCGCCAATGCGACGAGTGGCGTGTCGGCACAAGGTTACCTGGTCGCTTCCGGTGACCGGCTGTTTGTGCCGACCGGTCGTGCGGTGCCAGCCGCTTTTGACCGGCACACAGGCCAGTTCGAGTATTTTCATTTACAGCGGTACGGACACAATGGCGCGGCACTGGCCATGGTCATCGATGACGTGCTATTGAATGGCGGCGTAGGCTTCAATGTGCAGGGTGGAGAACGTGTGACACGCCTTGGTGACGGACCGATCGCCGCCTCGGCAGATGGAGTTGTGCGCGCGTTCGATGGAAAGCTTGCGGGATACCATTGGCGCGAAGTGGAGAAACCGGATCGCAAAGGAAAGGCGACCAAAGTGCGCGAGCTGACGCCACAATGGAACGAAGGAGTGGCGGGGCAGTGGGCGGCAATCATGACCGCTGGTCGGCAGGTCATCTTGGGCGGACGTGATCGCGTGGGCGTCTTTGATACCGACACGAAGAAAATGGTTGCGACATTGCCGGTCGATGGAGTGGCGTATGGGCTGGCGGTGTCGGGCGGGAAGCTGCTGGTCAGCACGGATCAGGGACGCGTCTATTGCTTTGCGCGCGATGTGCCCTCGTCGCATTACAACGCCAAGCCCGTGCGAGGCGTCTCGAGTGATACGGATTTCGTGGAGCCGGTCGCGGCCATTCTGCAGCGTACCAAAGTAACCAGCGGTTATTGTGTCGATTTCGGGTGTGGCGACGGTGGACTGGCACGTGCTCTTGCCGAGCGGACGCAGTTGCACATCATTGCAATCGATCCTGATCCTGAGAACGTCCGGCGCGCCCGCAACAATCTGTTTGTCGCCGGGTTGTTGGGGTCGCGCGTCACGGTGCTGCAACGCGACTTGGAGGATACTGGCTTGCCCGCCTATTGTGCTGATTTGATTGTGTCGCAGCGTTCATTTACAGAGGAACTCGATGACCGAGTTGCGGCCGAGGCAGCGCGATTGCAGCGTCCCTTTGGTGGTGAAATCTGCTGGCGACGCGACGGAAAATGGGTCGTCTCGCAGCGTGGCGCATTGCCGGGAAGTGGCAGTTGGACGCACCAGTATGCGGATGCCGCCAATACCGTTAACAGTGGTGATACGCTGCTCAAAAACCAATTAAGCGTGCTTTGGTTTCGGGACTTCGATTTTGCGATACCTTCGCGGCACGGGCGTGCCCCGGCACCGCTGGCCAAAGACGGCAAGCTCTTTCACGAAGGACTCAATGGTCTGCTGGCCGTCAATGCGTACAATGGCCACGAACTGTGGCGCTATGACGTTCCGGGCGTGCTGAAGCCCTATGACGGGGACGAACTGATGGGAGTCGCCGGGACGGGCGGCAATATCTGCCTGGGAGGTGACAGTGTTTACATTCGTCACGGTTCCCGTTGCGTGCGTTTGGATACGAAAAACGGCGCGCTGATCGGCGAATACCAGACTCCTGCACCAAAAGACGAACCCAACAGCCAGCAACTTGACAAGAAGCTGCCCGACTGGGGGTACATTGCCTGGGTGGATGACGTGCTGTTCGGGTCCACCGCCAACGCCGAACATGTGGTGACCTATCGCTACATCAATCGTGGCGGCGACATGACCAAGCAGTTGACCGAGTCGACCAGTCTGTTCGCGATCGATACGCGCACAGGCAAGATGTTGTGGCGTTATCAGGCCGAGCATTCTATTCGGCACAACGCGATCGCCATTGCGGGTGAGAAGGTTTATCTAATCGATCGGCCGTTGGCGCTCTTTGATCGCGAAAAACGGCCCGAGTCGACCGAGCAACCGCCGGGGAAATTGGTGGCCCTGGACGCTCGCACGGGCCACGTCCTGTGGCAAGGCAAAGAAGATGCGTTTGGCACGATGTTGGTCGTCAGTGCAAAGCATCAGGTTGTTCTCATGAGTTATCAACCAACGCGTTTTCGGCTTGATTCCGAACGTGGTGGGCGCATGGCGGCTTTCAAGGCGGACTCGGGCGAGCTGCTTTGGGACGTCGAAGCCGAGTACGCGTCACGTCCCACATTGAATGATCGGACCATCTACACTCAGGGCGGAGCCTGGGATCTGCTGACCGGCAAGGAAGTACCGTTCAAATTCAATCGTTCGTACGGCTGTGGTATCTTGGCGAGCTCGAAGAATATGTTGCTATTTCGATCTGCCACGCTCGGGTACTATGATCTTTCCGGTGCGTGTGAAACGGTCGACTATGGTGGAGTGCGACCTGGTTGCTGGATCAACGCGTTGCCTGCGGGCGGCTTAGTGTTGCTGCCCGATGCCACGTCGGGGTGTCGATGTAGTTACCTGAACAAGACGTGGATCGCGTTGGAACCGAAGTAACACGGTTCGCACTGCGTGCCCGGCGCAGTGGATGGGTGTTCTGAGGTGTCGGGTTGACCGGGTTGGTGAGTTCGATTGCGCATGCAGTGGCACTTTGCGGTTAACCTTTCTTCAACGAGATGCATACGATTTCTTTGTCGTTGCGGGCGAAGATGCACTTTTGGGCGAATGCGGGGTGGCTCCACAGCACATCGCGCCCCTCGCTCTTGCTGAGCGGTTCCAAGATCTTCGTGCGGCTTAGCTCTTCGTATCCGATTGGATCTTGCTGCGGGCTCAATCGTGCAATGATAAGCTCGCCACGGTCATTGAAGATAAAGAACCGATCGCGCTGTTTGACGAGAAACGCCGAGGCGTTGTTTTTTTGGCGGTCGCCGGTCGTGGCCGCGTAGGTCGACCAGATCTGCTTGCCGGTGTCCAGCTTGACGCAACGCAGTTCACCACGCATGTCGACACCGTAGAGGTGACCGTCTTCGATAAAAGGCGTACTGAAGACGGGCCCGAGTCCGGTTCCTTTCTTGCCTTGCCAAACGAATTCCGCTGCGGGCCTCTCGGCGGCCAGTTTCAGCAGCATGGACTTCATGACCACGCCACCGACGAATAGGAACGAGCCGGCCTTGCGTGGCGTGGCGATCGACATGCCCCAGCTTGGCTCGAGTTTTTCGCTCCAGTAGAGTTCGCCGGTTTCGGGGTTCAAGCTGTTTAGCGATTCGGGATGCCAGATGAGCAGCTGTCGCGTGCCACCTGCTTGAATGAGGGTCGGTGGGCAATAACCGGGTTCTTTGGCCGACAGCGCGCGCCAGATTTCCTCGCCGGTTTCCTTATTCAAGGCGACCGCAACACTCCCCTCGCCACCGACCAGGCAGATGAGCCGGTTGCCATCAATCAGTGGGTGACCGGCAAATCCCCATTGTGGCGTCTCGCAATGGTATTGATCGGTCAATTGCTTGGACCAGATCACTGCACCGTCATGGACACTCAGGCAGAGCAACCGACCTGCGGCTCCCAACGTATAGACGCGATTCTCATCGACGGTTGGTGTCACTCGCGGGCCATAAGGATAAGAAAGATGGTAGGTGCATTCGTCTTCGTGTTTCCAGAGGATCTTGCCCGTGCCGGCGTCGAGGCACAGTACACGTTCGACGCCCTTGAGCGTGTCACGACGGCCCGCCGAGGGGTAAGGAATTGCGTCGGCTAGATAGTCGACCACAAAGACGCGTCCCTGAGCGACGGCTGGGCCCGCGAAGCCGAAACCGATCTTCTGACGCCAGACTTGCTGTGGCCCTTCGGGCGGGAAGGTATCAAGGATGCCCGATTCGCGCCAGACACTGTCCCGTTGCGGCCCGAGCCACTGTGGCCAATCGTCGGCGCGACTGTGCGCTGGTGTCGCCCACAGCACGAACAGAGACACGAATAGAGCGACCTGTGGGGACGCGAGACAAGGGTTGGATAGCAGGCGATGACGCGTGTTCATTGCAGCCAGGTCCTTTTTGTTGTTTCCCAACGAGAAGCCAGAAAGCCGTTTGGAGAGCAGGTCAGCGTGCCGCCATCAACATGTCGCTGTGGAGTCAGGCGAGCTGTGACGAGAGCTTACCCGAATCGATCGATTCAGTCGATCAAAGCCAACGTTTTTTTCTCTTGTGCGCTTCGATATGCCGTGTCGACGATCTGTTGGCCGATCCGCGAGATCTCCACCGAAAGTGGCCCGGTCACCGGTTGGTTGTTTTCCAGGCAATGGACCATATAGGCGATCGGATTCTGGCGGTGCGGCGGCAGCATGTCGACCGGCACATCGCGACCTTCGGGACAATCGGCTGTCTGCAGACGTACGGTTGGTTCGTAATCGTAGCTGCTGATCGTTCCCTCCGAGCCGACCAGGACGAACCCACATTTCGGTTGCGGCTGGTCAGTCCAGGGGTCGGTGAACGTCCCCCAACGCGTTTCGAACTTAGACAGCCCGCGGGCGTAGCGCGCGACGACGACGGCATGTTCATCCACTTCCAGTCCGGCCGGTTCGTCGACGACGGCGGTGACTTCCAGTGGCTTGGCACCGTCAAGGAACCAGGTGCCGAGTGTTGTGCCGTAACCAAGGTAATCGAGCAACGAGCCGCCGCCCTGAACGCGTTGGTAGAACCAACTGTCCGGCTTCTCGGCTGCCACTTGCTGAGCCGTCTTTTCGATCTTGCCCGCTGCGTGCCAGAGTGGTCCGCGGTTACCGTCGTAGAAGTGGACTTCCAGGACGTTGCCGATTGCACCTTCATCGACCAAGCGTTTCGTGGTGCAATGGGACGGAACCCAGGCCAGGGGCCAGTTGATCACCATTTGACGGTTGGTATTCGCCATGGCCGCAATCATCGCATCGGCCTCGCTCAGTGTGGCGGCAAAGGGCTTTTCGATGATCAAGTGGACGTCGAACGGCGCGACTTTTTCGGTCCATTCGCCATGTTTCGCTGCCGCAGGGCAGAGAATCACGAGATCGGGCTGAGTTGTTTCGAGGCACTGTCGGTAGTCGGTGAACAGCCGCTCGTGGGGCACGCCAAACGCCTTGGCAGCGTCCGTCATGCGATCTTGACCTTCATCACTGAGCCCAACGATCTCGCAATCGGGATGGTCGAAGGCGTAGCGCAGATTGTCGCCCATGTGAAAATGATCGAAGTTGATACCGGCGATTTTCCAACGACTCATCGTTGCAGCCTCCTTATTTGGCCTTAAGGCCCCTGCCTGCTTGTCAGGCAGGTGAATCAGTTTGCCAAGCTAGACCGCTGATTCACCAACGGCAGAAGGCCGTTGGGGTCTGGAGTTTACGTCCAAAGTGGCGCTGTCCAACTAGGAAACCGTCTTGCTCCAGTTGGGCAAATTGGCCACGGCGGTCGTGCCGGGCAGCGGGAGCGGATACTCCCCTTTCTCGTTGGGCGTTGTCGGTGGTTGCATATCCATGGTCGCGTCTTGCGGTGCCGGTAAATACTCCAGATTCGACTCACAGACTTCGTCGTAGGAGATCGGCTTGCCGGTGTAGGCTGTCATTTGGCCCATGACCGTCAACATGGTGGCGTTGATCATATGATAGCCACTGTTGATGGGCTGGTTGGTCTTGATCGCGTTGATTAACGCCGCTTGTTCTTCTTGGTAGCCGTGTCCCACCTTGCCGCGATACTTCCAATTTGTCTGGCCGGTGATCTTGTACTGGGCCATGTGGCAGATCCCCTTGCTTCCCATAATAACGTCGCCGCTGTTGTTGTAGCACCCTGATGTTGTGCGACAGAGTGCATACAAGCGAGTACCATTCGGGTATTCGTAGACGACGGTGTTGTGGTCGAACATGTCGCCGTACACTTCGCCGAACGAACCCGAGCGACCGGCCAAGCCGAAGGCCGATTGGGGCAGCACTTCTTTCATGATCCAGCACATGCGATCGACGTTATGGACGAGGGATTGCGGCACATCGTCTCCCGAGAGCCAGCGGAAGTGATACCAATTAAAGTATTGGTATTCGGTTTCGCTGATCCCTTCGGGGCGTTTCTCAAGCCGGTAGGGACCGCGCAAGAACATCGACTGCATCGCCACGATCTCGCCGATGGCACCGTCGTGGATCCGCTTGACGAGTTCCTGCCAACCGGGATTAAAACGACTCTGTAGTCCCGAGAGGATGCTCAGGCCCTTTTTCTTGGCAAGTGCACAGGCGTCGGCCATGCGTCGGACGCCCACCGGGTCGATGCCATGCGGTTTCTCGACAAAGACGTGTTTCCCCGCCTTGATGGCAGCTTCGGCATACATGGGGTGAAATTTCGAGGCGCAGGCGATCAAGACGACATCGCACGAATCGATTACTTTTCGGTAACCGTCGATGCCGACGAAGCAATGGTCATCGTCGACAAGGACTTGTTTGGGGAGCTGTTTCTTCAGCGCGTTTCTCTGCCGCATAACCCGTTCGGAAAACAGGTCACACATGGCCACCAATTTGACATCGGGCGATGCGTTCATGCTTTGTACCGCTGCTCCGGAACAGCGTCCGCCCGAACCGATCATGCCGATTCGGATCGTGCCCTCTCCGGCGGCGTGGACAGAGCGTTGCAGCGCAAGTGAACCGAGTGCGGTACCGGTGGCGGCGACTGCGGAGTTCTTGAGGAATGTGCGTCGGGTGTGCGCGGTTGGATGGTTGGTGGCGTTTGCCGTTGGAAGTTGGGACATGTTGCTCCTCTTCTTCGCGTGAGAGTGTATTGGAGTGCGTGGCACAAGAGGCGAGACCTTGAGGTGCGATGTTGCACGGTCCCACTAGCATACCGTTGCCGGTTACCCGCCGTCAATTATCTCGCGCAACGTCGCAGCAGATCGTCGATTTTGTTTTTCCAAGGTGTTTGGTCGACGTCAGAAGTCGCTTTCAGGTAACGCAGTCGTTGTGCGGCAACCGTGCGGTCGGCCGGCTTTTTCCCTTTTGCCGGCCGATTGCGTTTGCAGAGAGCCAGGGCGATGCTGTAGCGTGCGTTGAGCCAATCGTCTTTGTCGTCCGGGCGGATACGTCGCGCAACTTGCTGCCATTGTGCGATCGCTTTGGTCAATACGTCTGGGTCGTCCGATTCCAGCAGCAGTTGAGCGAAGCTCATCTGGACGGCACCATTGTTCGGCTGTTGTGCCGCCAGCTGTTGGTAAACAGCCAACGCCTCGGTCTTTTTCCCTGCCGCGCGCAGGGCATCAGCTCGAACTTGCTCGACGCGTATTTTCTGGTGCGGCTTGAGTTGGCCGGTGCCGCTCTTGAGCTGGTTCAGGGCCTCGATTTGAACCTGCGCGATTTGAGCGCGTACGGCAGGCGAAGCGTGCTTGGCAAGTCCCGAGAGTTGGTCGATCAATTGCAGCAGGCGGTCGACCGATTCCGAGCCAAGTTGTTGGAGCAGCCGAAGTGCTTCGGATTGGTGTCCGACTTGCCCGGCCAGGGCGACGACGAGCAATGATTGTGCCTCTTGTTGCCAGGTGTTGTCGTCGCTCGTGTTCTGTTCCATCGCCGCTTGCAAGACGCGTTGGGCGTCAACCAATTCATCAGGGGAAAACTCGACGCGCAGGCGCGCCGTGGCCAACGCGGCGGTTTTGTGTGCAGAGCTCCAGCGTTCTGGCCATTGGCGGTTGGGGCCGAGAATCAAGGTGTCGAAGAAACCAGTCGCATCGGCTACGATTCCTTTGATCGGTTGACCCGCACTTTGTGCGCGCCGCAGCCATTGCTCCCAGCAGGTTGCCAAGTGCGTGATGGCGGTCGGGAAAAAGTCGCTTTCGGGTGTGACCGCTCGGTAGACAGCCACAGCGGTTTCCCACTCGTGGCGACTCTGGTATAGAGCGCCTAACCACTTGCGCGCCGTATTGCTGGTCTTGTCGGCGGGCCAGTTTTCGATATGTTCTTCCAGCAGTGTTTCGTAACGCGCCATCGCGGCGGGGTCTTGGCGCGCGGCTTGGGCCGCATTCAATGCCGCCCGCAGGTGCCTTGCGGCCGACTTGGGATGCGACGTTTGTTCGAGTGCCAGGCGTTGCATACGGCGTGCTGCGGCGGCATAGCGCTTCAGCTGTTGTTCGATGAGTGCCGCCGTGTACTCCACGTCGGTGGCCACTGACAGGTTGCCGTCGGCCCGCGCGAGCTCGGCAGCTTTCTCGTACGTCGTAATTGCCTGATCGTATTGCTTTTTGTGATACAGTTCGTCGGCACTGAGCCTCAGGATCTCGATGTCACCACTTGCCATGCCCGATTCGGCCACTGCCAACTGGGCCAACTTGGCACGACGCCCCCAATAAGTGCCGTGGGCCCGTTCGATCTGGGCGACCGCCGTTGCCACCTTTTTCTGCCATTGGCTGGCGACGGCTTCATCTTTGCTTTCGGAGGCCGTTTTCCAGAGTGCCAGCATGGCTTCGAGCCGCGCGAAGTCGAGATCGGGCGAAGGGGCCGTGAGCGACGCCCGCAGATGGCTCAATTCGTCCAACGCTTGTTGGGCACGATCGGCCGCGATCATGATGCGCGATTGTTCGGCAGTCGCTTTGATCCGTATGGCGTTGGGAGCCGACTCGGCAAGCGGAGATTTCAAAGCGTGTTGCGCTTGTGCGAAGTCTTCCAGCAGGCGGTAGCAGGTGGCGAGGTCGAGATAGACTTGCCAGGTCAACGGATTGTCTTCACGCAGTTGCGTCAAAGTCGAGTTGAGTTGTTTGATGGCGCGTGAGAGTGCGGCGACGCGATCGGTGCTTCCGTCGGCGTAGCAGAGCCCTTGATTGCGAAAGGCACGCGCCAATTGGAAGCGGACGTTGTTTTGCAGCGAAAAGAGCTCGTCCGCCGTCAACGAATCAGCGTTCGTGCCGTTTCCGTCGCTCGTGGCCATCTGCTCCGTCAGCTGGCGATCGATCGTTTCGAGCTGGCGCGCGGCGGTGCGGAGCGTGTTGCGTGCGCGGTCCAACGCGGCCGTCGGATCGGCGGCAATCCCAGCCTCGAGCCGAGCAAGTTCGCCTTGGGCCAGATAGGTCAACGCATCTTGTAGGGCCACTAAGACCCGACGCGGATGCTCGGTCTGCTCGGCAAGAAAACGCTCCGCCCGCTGATGTGCGGCTTGCCAATGAGCCGCTTGTTGAGCCGGAAGCGAATGGGCGGCGTGCTGGCTCATGATCCGAATCAGCCGGACGGTCCACGCAACTTCTTGGCGACCGGTGAGCTCGGTGTCGGCCAGGCGGTCTTGGCAGGCGAGCTCGGCCAGCGTGAATAGCTGGCGCGCGACCAGGCCATTTACAAAGCGTTCGTCAGCCGTTGCCGCAGTCGCATCGCGTGTTGGCAGCAACGCGACCACCAGCAACAGCAGTGTTCGCCATTGGCTGTGCATGAGTTGCTTCGTCCTGTGTGTCTTGTGTGCTGTCGGGTAGCCGCTCACGGTGCTTCACCCTCGAGTGGTAGTAACTGTTCACGGGGCAGAACAAGTGAACCGCTGTTGAACGCTGATGAACACGAATAATCCAGGTTAAGATTAAGATAACTTGTTCATGGCGATGAGCGGTGAATAGGTACCTCAAATGTTCTCGGATGCGGCGAATTGAATCTGTTCAAAGCCAGCGAGCCGAGTGAGATCGTAGAGGTCGATGACGTGGCCCAGTGGCACATCTTTGTCGGGGTGAAGGATCACGGGTGCATTGGCTTTTATCGCGGCGATGGTCTCGAGCCGACTGCGGACTTGTTGCAAGCTGCCGACATCAATTTGGTTGATGCGCCAGCGTGCGTGGCCGTCGACCCAGCGAATGCGCAACACGACTCGGTCGAAGTCTTCTTCCACCGGTGGTGGTTCGTCCGAGTTCGTAGGGATCGAGCCCGCTACTTGGCTCAAGTGGCTCGGCAACACTTGTTCGACAATCTGAAAACTGGCGGTCCAGATGAAGAAGACGAGCAGCAGGAAGACGACGTCAATCATCGGCGTCATCTTGATTTCCAACTCACCGCGGCGGTCGACAAAGGGAGAAGGTCGGCGCATCAGCGAATATCCTCCGGGCGATAGACAGAGAACGATACGTCCCAGATACTAGCGCGCGCGCATGCCAACATGATCGGTTCGACGAAACGATACGGTACGTTGCGATCGCCACGAATACGAACTTGCAGGCCTGGCCCTGCTTCATGCAGGCGATCAGCCAGTCGTTGTGTCAATTCGGATTGCGGAACATGACGTCCCGAGAGCACGAGGGAACCATCGGCCAACACGTTGATTGTGACGCGGGGAGCATCCTCTTCGATGCTCTTGTTGCCGCTCTGAGCCGTCGGCAGCGGGAGCGGCATTTGTGATTCTTGCTTGGCCAGATGGCTCGACACCAGAAAGAAGATGATGAGCAGGAACACGACATCGATCATCGGTGTCATGTTAAGACCGAGCGAACCGCTACGCAGGTTGCTGGGAATACGCATCACGGCCCCTCACGCGATGGCGGTGGTGGCGGGTTCGAGCCCGT
This sequence comes from Planctomycetota bacterium, assembly GCA_024277285.1. Next base: position 49,273 of record JAJRVM010000204.1, on the reverse strand, counting down.
TCGTTTCGCGGTCACACGCCGCCGTTTGAGCGGCGTCAGTGCGTGCTGAGCCAAGTAGGCCGCTTCCGCAACGAACTGATCCACGCGGTTGCGAAAAACGGCGAAGGCGCCCAACGACGGGATGGCCACCAACAGCCCCCCCACAGTCGTCACCAACGCCTGGTAGATCCCCTTGGCCAGGTCCGCAGCGCCGGCCGCGCCTTGAGTGTTCGCCACCGTTTGGAAGGCGATAATCATGCCGGTCACCGTCCCCAGCAGACCCACCATCGGGGCAATGTTGCCAATCACCGAAAGGTACTCGATCTTGCGGAATAGACGCGCCGATTGCTCGGCCGTCGCGTCCTCCATCGCTTTTTCGACCGCGGGCCAGCCACTTTCGATTTCCGCCAGGCCGTTGAGCAAGACGAATGTGAGGAAACTTGGCTTGGATCGGCACGCTTGATCGGCCTCGGTAACCTGGCCTGCCAGTAACAGTTGACGCACGTGCTCGCTGAGTCCCTCGGGCATGATCTCGCCGCGCCGAATGGTCATGAGGTGGTCGATGACCAGGTAGGCGGCGGTCACCGAGAGGGATAGCAGCAGCAGCATAATCATCGCGCCGACCCAACCGCCGGAGAACACGATGTCGATGAGCCCGTCGGACGGCGCTTCGGCGGAATCGCCAGTTGCGGTCGCTCCCGTTTGTTGAGCCATGGCAGCTGCGACCCTTCCGGTAGTCACTAGAACCAGGCTGACCAGGAAGACGATCCAGCGGCGCGTTGCCCACCCTGCCGATAACTGTCTGACGCTGCGTATCAATTCCAGCTCCTGTTTTGCTGTGGAGTGTTGGTTTGCCGCTATCAAGGGGGGCGGCGCAGTCCTTTGGCCGTGCGTCAAAGGTAAAGTGATTGTAGCGGAAAACACGCGGTGGCGCGAAGGAGGTGGTTGCGCTGTTCCGAAGTTATCTGTCTCTTGCGAGTTAGGATGGCGACAAAAACGTCTTCCCCGCAATTGCGATTGAAAACGTCGGTTGTCGCGCGGCGCGGAGTGTTTTCTCTTGCCCTCCCAAAGGAACCGCCAAAGAACCCTTAGGGCTGGCAGATTCCCAACTGCCGGTCGCCTTAGCGGTTCAACTCCTCTAGGAAGTGTGCCAGTCTCCGTTCCTATCCGCGTCCGTGCCACTGCTCATTCCGTACGTGTTCTAACTCCAAGCACCCCAACAAAGTCGCAAACCGACGCGCACACGAAAACGCCAAGTTGAGCAGTGCGAAGCGTCGCTCGAGCTGCCATTGGAAACCGGCTAGCCGGTTCGCACTGCGAGATCGAAATCGACGCCTGCCTCCGTTTTGACAGGTGTGGGCAACCCTCAAAACTACGTAGCTTTCCAAAACGGAGGCAGGCGTCATTGTCGCCCAACAAAGTCGCAAACCGATGCGCACACGCAAACGCAGAGTTGAGCAGTGTGAAGCGGCGCTCGAGCTGCAAGATGGAAGACGGTTCGCCGGTTCGCACTGCGTGCAGTGAGTGACGGTGTGTTGGTGGAACGTTTGGTAGTGGCAAATCGATCGGGATGGGGAATGCGTTTGCGCATGCAGTGGCACACGAAGACAGACGATCACGCGCGTTCTGTCTACTTGCTTTCCTTCAGCGGTAGCGTGTAGAGGATCAAGATGTGTTTGACTCCGGTTTCTTTCGATACGAGTGTTTTCGTCTTGTCGGCGACCACGCCTTCAATGCGATAATCGTGCGAGATAATGCGTGTACCCGGTTTGAGTTTGGCAAGTTTGGGCTTGAGTTTGGTCAGCATCTTTGGCAGCAGGTAGATGGGCAGCAAGGTGGCTTCACTGAAATCCGCCTTGAATAAGTCTTCTTCCTTGATCTTCACCAGGTGGGCAACGTTGTTCTTGCGCGCGTTTTCTCGAGCCTGATCGGCCAGTTTTGGGACAATTTCAAACCCAATTCCGCGGCATCCGCATTTTTTGGCCGCTTGCACAACGATGCGTCCGTCGCCGCAACCCAAGTCGTAAACCACGTCTTCCTTTTTGATGTCCGCCATTTCCAGCATCGCTTCCACGATGTCGTGAGGCGTTGGCACATAAACACAGTCGGGTGTCTTCTTGGGCTTGCGATCCTTGCCACTGGCGATGCGTGGACTCAGTGGAATGGAAACGCTCAGTAGTATCAAGGCGAGCAACAGTCTATATCGCAATAGATTCATGGTTCTGTCCTTCGGCAAGAATAAGACGCGAGTGGTTGCGGGGGGCACGTGGTCCTTGGAGGTAATTTCAATTCGGGAACACTGCGAGCATGCGGTTTCGGCTCGTCAACTCTTTTACTTCGTCTTTGGAAACGGTGCAGCCGTTCACGTAGAGCATGCGCATTTCGTCGAGACCCTCCAATGCCAGCAGATGCCCGGTGAGGGATTTGCACCGATCAACATTCAAGGTCCGGAGGTCCTTGAGTGGCTTCAGGTAAACAAGTCCTTTGCCGGTTACCGCGGTATCGGCCAGCACCAGCGTGTCCAACTTGGTAAGCCCTTGAATGTGCTTGAGTGCCTTATTCGTGATGGCGGTCTTTGACAGGTTCAAGACGGTCAGCGAGGTTAGGTTCTTAAGGTGTGGCATGCCCTCGTCGCCGACTTTGGTGTTGCGCAGGGACAAGACGTCGAGTTTCTTCAGCTCGGCTATGTTCGCCAGCGAATCGCTCGTGATCGGCAGATCGTTCAAGTACAAGCGTTGCAGCCCGGTGAGACCCTTCAAGTGGACCAGGCCCGCGTCAGTAATGTCGCCGCCGGTGATGTCGAGTGATTCGAGGAACGGAAGGTCACGCAGTAGCTTCAAGTCATCGTCAGTGGCTTTTGTATCGACGAGTTCGACGATCCGTACGTGCCCAGCGTTATCGACGTTGACTTTCGCGCCACGCCCGCGCAGCGTCTCGATCGCCGTTGCCTCCTGTTCACTGACCGGCGGAGGCTCGGGGGGCGGCGGCACTTGGACTTCGGTATCGGCCGACGAATCCTGGTCATCGCCCAACAAGTTACTCATGTCACATCCGGCGACAATGGCGACGGTCAGCGGTAGCAAAAGAGCGAAGATGAATCGTGTCATGAGGCCCTCCGACGAGACGCGAAGAATGTGTCACACGACTTGCCTCCAGGCGTTGCCGGTATGGCGAGAGCTTACGCAGCGGGGCGAGTCGTGTAGCAGGTTCGATTTCAAATAGGATGTACTTGACAGGGTGTACTTGCTTGCGGGTGATGGTGACCATTCACGGCCGGAGGCCATGATAGGCTGTTCATAATCTTACCCTCAATCCTACTCGCAATCCAATACGGCTCCCACCTGAGGCTAATTCGTACCGATACGTTGCAGGCGTTGTTGAGCGGCGGGGGCAAGTTGGTGTTTCGGATAGGTCCGAACCAGTTCCTGGTAGACCCGCCGCGCTTCGCTCCGGTCCCCTTTGCTGTCGAGCTGTTTAGCGGCGGCGAAGAGTGCCTCGGCAGCCAAATCGTACTGGTCCGCGTGCAGGATAGGGATACGCAGAAAGGCCAATGCGGCGGCGCTGCCTTGTCCCTGCCGAGCGAGCGCTTGTCCGAGCAGGAAATAGGGGCCGGCCCGCAAGGATTCGTCCATGGTGCCCAGCTGCTGCTGCCAGTGCCGGACGTCGTCAGGCGTAGCGGTGACAATTCGGTCGCGCCAACGTTGCGCCTCGGCCAACAGAGCGATCCGAGGATCCTGCGCATTCGTCAACTTGTCGAGCATGGTGAGGGCTTGCTGACGTTGAGCGGTGGCCATGAGCCAGCTGGCACCGATCAATTGCGCTGCGGGGAGGTCGGCGTTGTCGAGCCAGTGCGCCGACCGTTCGACGAGATCGGCAGGTGGGGGCGACGAAACCCAAGCCAGGGGAATGGCATCCAACAGCTGGGTTGTCGGGTCACTACGCATAATGAGCAGGAAAGTGTCTCCGGCACGTACGATCTGCTTCAAGTTCCGATAGCAACGTGCCAGTTGAGCCAAGATGATCCGCCGCATCCAACGTCGTTTCTCGATCTTGATCGCGCGGCGATAACTCACCACGGCATCGGCGAAACGCCCTTCTTCAAACAGCTGGTCGCCATTCTTCTGGTCCGGTACCCGCTCGGTTTCATAGCTGACAACGCGTGATGATTCGATCTGTTCCGGCCGGCCGTTCGACAGTTGCAACGTAAGTGCCGTGCCCGTGTACTCGACAATCGTCCCGTGCCGCCGTGACGTACCGAGCCGGTTCGACCGGGCAACCGTCACCGTGTCTTCCGCCCACCCTTGGCCGGCCAGGCACAACAGTGCCGCCATGACCAATCCGGCCCAGCTGACGGTGTGCGGTAGGGTGAACCCCTCAGCAGCGAGTTGCGTGGAACCTATGCTCATCAGGCCGTAGCTCTCCCGTGTGGCAGCCACCAACGGCTGCCACTTCGTGATCGATTGTCTTGCGAACGTTTTCTTGTGCTTGCTCTTGTTCCCGTGCATCTGTCCGGGGCGTCTTCTTCAATGCGCTGGCAGCCGAGTGACATCGACATAGATGTGAGTACCGCCATTTTGCTTGGCCAAGCGGACCAGGAAATTCATGCCGCCCTGGCTGGGGCCCGCACCGAACTCGATGGCGTGGATCGTCGCTCCGACGCGGTTGTTCAGTTGGCGGATCTTGGCCAGTTGTTGGGGAGATAGTTGTGGTTCCGCGGCATCGGTCAAAAAGAAGATGACGTCAGGGCGCATGGCGAGTGCTCGTTTGAGCGCTTCCATATGCTCCGTACCGCCGGCGGCGATGATACCACGTACAAAGTTCTGGGCACGTCGTTTCGTCTGTGCGTCGCCAAACAGCATGCGTGGCGGTTGCGGATGGAACGGATTGAAAACCGTCGGCCGATCATTGTAAAAAATGATCTGGAATTGATGAACTTTGTCCAGGTCCTCCAAGCTGGCGATCAACTCCCCTTTGGCCGCGCGCAGCGGCCGTCCCTGATAGCCATCCATGCTGGCCGAGCGATCAAATACGTAGACGAATTTGCTGCCCACCCCCTCGGCTCCAAAAATGCTGGTCCGAGCCTGATTGCCGCCAATACTGCCCCTCGGAGGCAGTCCTGCTCCTTGGGTGAAACCGTCGGCGGTCGGTAGCGAGTCGCCCATTGCGGTGCCGGCTGATTCGGTCGATGCCGAGGGGAGTGCGCCGGCCAGGTCGATGGGCAGTTCTTCGCTGCTAGGAAGGGCGGTGGAGGTGGCGGTGGATGATTCTTGGTCCGGGGGCGAGTTGCTCGCAGCAGCGTCGCGCTCGCCGTAATACTCGGCTTGGCCGTCAACGTCGTGTGCCAGTACGATTCCACCGCCTCGCGCCGGTTCCAGCTGAGCGCCGCGCTGAGCAACTCGGACCAGCAGCCCAAGGGCGATCAACAAGGTCGCATGAAGCACCAGCGACAGCAGCCAGGCAGGGAGCCCGCGCGCGAGTTTCGGCGGCTGTTTCCACATGCTGTCGCTGGCGGCCGCGCCCGGTGCGGGGCCGGCGCGTTCAACAGGTACGGCTGAGCCGCTGGGGGAACGAGCTGCTTCTTTCACAAGCACTTTCACCATAAAGGATTACGACGGACGTTCTAGTTGCAGTCTAGGGCGATATGGAGCCATCGTCAACGCGGATCTCGTCGACCGAAGACGCCGATCGCCGTACTCGGCTTTGTCCCAAAACGTCTTTTCGCGCGGCAAAGCCATGTCATTTTCAGCAGATTACGCGAAACGCAAGGTGGTAAATATGAGTTTTGAGACGAAGCCTAGACGCAAATGACGCCAAGCCTTAACCTTAGGTGATCGTTCTGTAATTGGCCCGTTACCTCGGTGAGCCCGTTCGGCGGACTTCTGGGATGCGACGGTCGTAAAGAAACGCTGATGCATGTGGAGCGATGCCGTGAACGGGCTGGTGGAGCTTTCGTTTGCACCGTGAAGTTTGCATACCGTGAAGTTTGCATCATGAAGTTTGCTTGCCAAGCCCAGTGTGTGGCGGTCCGGTTTGTTGCCATTCTTCCGCCAACCCCATTTCTTGCCATTCGGACATGTGCTGTACGACGGATTTCATGACGAGCCTATCTGATCCTACCGCTCTCGGTATTGTTGAGTATCCGCACCCTACCTTGCGGTGGAAGTCGAAACCGATCAAACGCGTCGACGCTGCATTGCGCGAAACGGTTGGTCGCATGTTCGAGTTGATGTACGAGTCGCGTGGCGTTGGGCTGGCGGCCAATCAAGTTGATCTTCCGTTGCGACTCTTCATCGCCAATCTCAAGGCGGACGCGGAGGAGGGCGAAGAGCTGGTGTTTATTAATCCGGTGCTCAGTCGCCCGAAGGGGCTGGAAGAGGCCGAGGAGGGGTGCCTGAGCTTCCCCGAGCTGTATGGTCCCGTGACGCGTCCGCTGCGCATTCATGTGCAGGCCTACGGACTTGACGGCAAAGAAATTTCGTTGGACCTCACTGGCCTGATGGCACGTGTGGTGCAACACGAAACGGACCATCTTGATGGTGTGCTCTTCACCGACCGCATGACGGTCACCAACCGCATGGCAGTGGCTGATGATCTGGACGATTTTGAGGTGCAGTATCGGCAGCGCGTCAGTGCGGGGAGCATCCCGAGCGAGTCGGAGATCAAGGCTCGCCTGTTGTCGTGGGAGCAGCGGTATTGCTGAGCTGGCTGGGCGCGAAGTGATCTGTTGCAGAGTTGCGGTGCTAGGTAACTCGCATTTCTGAAGGCTTCTGCTGGCACAGAATCGGAGCGAGGCAAGATCATGCGTCTAATCCTGATGGGGACCGGCCCATTTGCGGTGCCAACTTTTGATGCGTTAGCGCGTTCGGAACACGATATTGTGACCGTCGTCACGCGTCCCGTTCCGGAATCACGCGGACGTCGTAAGGGGCCTGCCAACCCGGTGCGTGACTTCTTTGCGCAACACGATGTTCCCTTGTTGGCGCCTGACAATGTCAATGATCCTCAGGTCGTGGACGCGCTCAGTACACTGCGTCCCGATCTACTGGTCGTATGCGATTTCGGACAGATCCTGTCACCACATTGCCTCGAAGCAGCGCGCTGGGGTGGTATTAACCTGCACGGTTCGCTGCTCCCAAAGTACCGTGGCGCCGCGCCGATCAATTGGGCGCTGTGGAATGGCGAACTGGAGACGGGTGTGACGGTGATCCACATGACGCCTCGTCTTGATGCTGGCCCCTGTCTGGTGCAAACACGCACCGCGATCGATCCGAACGAGGACGCTGTGCAGCTCGAACAGCGTCTGGCATTATTGGGTATCGAATCGGTTGTGCAGTCGCTCGGCATGTTGAGCCAATGGGATGGCTGGTCACTGCTGGGCGAGATTCAGGATCAGGCCGAAGCGACCAAGGCACCGCGACTCAAGAAGTCGGATGGTCTTGTCGATTGGACGCATGAGGCCGCGCGAATTTGCAATCAAGTGCGCGCATTGCGACCGTGGCCTGGTACCTTTACGCAATGGCAGCGCGCCAAGGGACCGCTCCGCCTGATTCTCGAACGTGTTTCGGTGGCGGACGATGGGGCGTTACCTCCCGACGCGGTTCCCGGGCAAGTTGTGGAAAGCAATGGCGAGCGGTTGGTGGTTGCCACCTCGGCCGGTTGCCTGGACCTGCACGAAGTGAAGCCAGCCGGAAAACGCGTCATGGCGGTGCGCGAATTCCTGCGTGGTTATCCCGTTCGTGTCGCTGACACGTTTGCTTGACCGCAGCGCTGTCGGAGATCATGCTGCAAAAGCGGCAGTTTAGCCGACTGCAGCGTTTGACTAAGTCAGGGACCCCTACGGGCTTGCCCCGTAGGTGAACGAGTTTTGCCAGCTAAGACGCCGATCCCAATAACTCCCCCCTCTTCCACACCACCTTCGACGGTGGGGGGCGATCCGCGATCCGCAGCCAACCAAACCTCTATGCACGTTCAACTTCATTTGGGTAAACTGTTACGAGCTCGTGAAGTCGAATCACGGCACGCGGAAAACCTGTTTGATTACGCCACCTTACTCATGATGCGCATCTCGCGAACTGGAATTACAATGAAGACGAAATCGAAGATATGTACGTTGGTTGTCACCACGCTCTTGCTTGGGTTGGTGTTCAGCACCTTCGCCACGGCCGAAGAGAAGGCAATGCCGGGGCCATGGAAATCGCTGTTCAACGGCAAGGACCTGACTGGCTGGAAAGTCAAGATCACGGGCTATGACCTGAATGACAACTTTGGTAATACGTTTCGTGTGAAAGATGGTGTCATGCAAGTCGGCTACGAAAAATACGACAAGTTCGACCGGCGTTTTGGACACATATTTTACGAAACACCTTACTCCAACTACGTGCTACAACTCGAATGCCGATTCACGGGCGAGCAGGTTCCGGGCGGGCCCGGCTGGGCTTTCCGCAACAGCGGAATCATGATTCATGGCCAGTCGCCCGAGAGTATGGGCAAGGACCAGGATTTCCCCGTTTCGATCGAAGTGCAACTGCTCGGCGGTCGTGAGACTGGCACGCGTCCCACGGCGAACTTGTGCACGCCAGGGACACACGTAGTGATGGATGGCAAGCTTATCAAGCGGCACTGCACGAATTCGCAATCCAAGACCTACCGTGGTGATCAGTGGGTGACCGTCAGGGTGGAGGCGCATGGCAACGGTGTGATCAAACATTTCGTCAATGACGAATTGGTGTTGGAGTACAGCAAGCCGCAGCTTGACGAAAACGACAAGGATGCACGCAAGTTGATCAAAGATGGCAAGACCATGCTCAGTGGCGGCACCATCTCGCTACAATCGGAAAGCCACCCGGTTGAGTTCCGCAATATCAAGATTCGCGAACTGAAGCAGTGATCCCTCGCGACGATCCCCCGCGACGGTTGTGCGGTTGTCATCTCCGGGACGCGAACGGAACGAACCGTTGTCGCACACCGACTTCGTTCCTGAAGTGGCCGGTTCGTGGGCCGTGCGAATTGGAAGCAGTCGCGCGGACCCCAGGGAAAAGCGAATGGGAGTAGGGCTTTGTGACTGGCACTTTGGCGAAAAACGACGTGCACGTCTGGTATTGTTTCTGCGACGATCCGGTGGTGGTGGAACGGCAGTCGCAGTACCGAGCGTTGTTGACAGACGACGAAGTTGCGCGCCGCGAGCGATTTGCATTTGCGAAAGATCGGCAGTTGTTTCTGGTTGCGCGCACACTGTTGCGGACCACGTTATCGCGTTATGCCGCTGTCGAGCCGGCGGCATGGCGATTCGCGTGGACGGCCCAAGGCAAGCCTTTCTTGCCTCCCGATGGCAACACGCCGCCATTGCATTTCAACGTTTCACACAGTGGCAAAATCGCGGCCTGTGCCGTCACGCTTGGCCATGAGGTGGGGGTCGACGTCGAATCGATGACGGGGCGAGCCGATCTCAGGGTGGCCGCCCATTTTCTGTCGCCCGGCGAGCTGGCGCGGTTGGACAACGCGGAGGCCGGTGCTCGGCGAACGTTGTTTTACCGCTACTGGACGCTCAAGGAATCGTATGCCAAAGCGTTAGGGAAGGGGCTTTCGATGCGTTTCACGGAGTTTTCGTTCCTTCTGGATGAGCAGTCACAACCGGTCCTGGTCGAGGACGAATCTGAACGCCAAGGAACGGATTTCAAGAGTGCGACGTCTTGGTACTTCCACCAGCAGATGGTCGCGCCGCACTATTGCCTGGCAGTCGCTGCACAACGGCCGTCCACGAGTGCGCCGGTATTTACAATTAGGTGTGAACCGCCTTGTTTGACGTGACGCGGGCGTCGCAAGACGCGTGCTTTTTCGCGGGAGCGAAAGGTAATCCGGGGGTAGGATCGTGACTTCGATGTATGCTTCTCAACCATGAGACGTGAACGGCAACTCGATTGCGAGGCCAAATTTGGCATGAGTGAAACAGCGACATCGGACGAACGATTGCGACGCGTGCTGAACGTCATGTCCGCGCTGCTTGGTGTGGTGGTATTGCTGCTGGGTATAATGGTTATTGTGGGGTGGCACATTGGCAGTCCGCGTCTGGTGCAGATCCGGTCCTCGTTTGCGCCGATGCAATACAATACGGCGTTGGCGTTTTGCGGCTGCGGTGTTGCGCTGGTACTGCTGGTGTCGCACAAGCCGCAATGGGCCGCCGTGGCGGGTGGCATCGCGGCGGGAATTGGTGCGTTGACGCTGGTCGAGTACGTTGGTGGAGTCAACCTGGGCATCGACGAGTTGTTGATGGAGCATGACATCACGACCAATACCTCCGACCCCGGGCGCATGGCACCCAACACAGCGCTCTGCTTTGTGTTGACCGGCGTGTCCATGTTGGTTCAGACGTGGCGACTGTCATCGCGGATTCGCGGGCTGCTCACGGTCCTGTTCGCATCGCTTGTGTTCGGACTGGGCATCGTCGCTCTGTTCGGCTACTACGCGCAACTTGAAACGGCCTACGGGTGGGGCAATTGGACCCGTATGGCGATTCACACATCGGCTGGTTTCGGAGCATTGGGGATCGGCTTAGTGGTTTTGGTCTGGAGCCAAAGCGTAACCTCGGAATTTTGGTTGCCAAATTGGTTGCCCGTCCCGGTTGCGATAAGTGTGTTGACAGCCACGCTTTGTTTCTGGCAGGCTTTGCATGCCGAGGGGACTCGCATTGCCAACCAGTACAGCGGGGGCATGACCGGTGTGACACACCTTGCCTGGATTATGCTGATCGCCGGCGTCGTCCTGGCGTTGACTTTGGCAGCCGTTGCCTATTTGGCGCAGATGTCGCTTTCGCGTGCGCAGCAATTGGACAAGACGAACTTGTCGCTTTGCACTGAGATACAAACACGTAAGGAAGCCGAACGTGCCTTGCAGGCTCATCGCGACAGCCTGGAGCAAGCGGTCCAACAACGAACGCGCCAGCTAGAAGCGGCACGCCAAGAGGCGGAAAAGGCGAATCGCGCCAAGAGCGAGTTCTTGTCGCATATGAGCCACGAGCTGCGCACGCCGTTGAATGGGATTCTCGGGTACGCACAGATTCTCAAGCGGCATACGGATCTGCCGGAAGACCAGCGTCATCACCTCGACGCCATTATTAGTTGTGGCGATCATCTACTCAGTTTGATTAACGATGTGCTGGACCTATCCAAGATCGAGGCCCAACGCGTTGAAGTTGATTTGGCGACGTTGGAATTGGCCAAGCTGGTGACCGGCGTGACCGATATCGTCCGCGAACGAGCCCAACAGAAAGGGATCGAATTGACCGTTGACGTCGCGTTGGCCATTCCACCATGGATTATTGCGGACGGTGCCAAGATGCGTCAAATGCTGGTCAACTTGCTGGGTAATGCCGTGAAATTCACCGAACGCGGCTCGGTGACGTTGCGTGTGGGGGAATCACCGCCGGGAACGTTGCGGTTTGACGTGACGGATACGGGGATCGGCATGTCGGCAGACGAGCTGAAGCACATATTCGATCCGTTCAAGCAGGTCGAGGCGGGCAAGGCGGCGGGTGGAACCGGGCTGGGGCTGGCCATTACCAAGAACCTGGCCGAGATCCTTGGCGCTACGCTTTCGGTGGACAGTACGCAGGGAAAAGGAAGCACGTTCACGATTGCGTTACCGTTGATTGAAGCTCCGCCAGCCGACCCGTTGGCTGACGCCGAGTCGACGGATGCCCTATTCTCTGACGTCGTGCTCGCTGAGGGCCAAGCGTGTACGATCCTGATTGTTGACGATCGAGACACGAATCTACGCGTGCTCGAAGGAATGCTCAAACCGATCGGGGTTCGCGTGCGCTTGGCCACGGACGGTGACGAGGGGCTTGCGCAACTGCGTGCTCATCCCGATATCGCGCTGACCTTGATGGATATCCGGATGCCGCGCGTCAGTGGAATCGAGGCGATCAAGCAGATTCGACAGGACGAGAATCTGAGAGATGCCAAGGTGATTGCCGTGACCGCGAGCGTCTATCCGGAGTTTCGCAAGCAGGCGCTCGCCGCCGGTTTTGACGGCTTTCTGGCCAAGCCGTTGCGTATCGATGAATTGTTGTCCAAATTGCAGCGTCATCTAAGTCTGGAGTTTGTGCCGAGGTCGCCCGCAGCGAGTGCTACGGAGACGCAGCCAGTCGAGACGGACCGACCTGCGGATCCTGGTGCCACGATCGCTGGACCCGTGAGACCGCAGCTGGTCAAGCAGTTGTGGACGGCCTTGCGCATCAAGAATGTGACGGCGATCAAAGGGCTTGCACAACAGCTGGCGTCGGAAGCCGCGACCGCAGCCGTAGGGGAACGTATTCTCAGGCTGGCACGCCAGTTTGATTTTGTCGAATTGGCTAAGGTGCTAGACGAACTGGAGCAGCACGATGACATCGGATGAGCCACGAATGACGGACCGGTTGCTGTTGGTCGATGACAACCCGACCAACCTCCAAGTGCTGTTTCAAGCGTTGGAGGATGAAGGTTACGAGTTGTTGGTAGCGCAGTCCGGCGGCGAAGCGATTACCACGGCCAACGAGGCCAAGCCGCAATTGATTCTGCTCGACATCAACATGCCGGGGATCGATGGATACGAAACCTGCCGTCGCTTGAAGGCCGATCCGGCCACGCGCGACATCGTGATCATCTTCCTGTCCGCACGTGGCGATACTGCGGATAAAGTTCGCGGCTTGGAGCTGGGTGCAGTCGACTATATTGGCAAACCGTTCCAATTTGAAGAAGTTGTTGCACGCGTGCGTCAACACTTGCAAACCTATCACCAACATCAGCAGCTGCGTCAGCACGCAAACCAGCTGGAACAGCAGGTGTCAGGGGGATTTCCCAACCTGACGCAAACCGATCTGGAGACCCTGGCCGCTACGGGGGAGGGAGTGACCGTCGAATTCAAGTCGACGTTGCGTAAGAATTTGCATTCCAAGAAGATCGATAAACGCATGGAGAGTGCATGCCTGAAGACAATCGCCGCTTACTTGAACACGAATGGCGGTTGCCTGTTTATTGGTGTGGATGATGAAGGCAACGCATTGGGGCTGGAAGCTGATGAGTTCGATAATGACGACAAAATGTTGCTTCATTGGAATGGCTTGATCAAGAATACGATCGGTGTTCAGTTCGCGCAGTTTGTTCGGTCGTCGATCAGAGACTTTCGCGGCAAACGAATCTTGCTAGTCCAATGTCTACCCTCGAAAGAACCGGTCTTCTTTCGCCGTGACAATGAAGAGCATTTTTATATTCGCACCGGCAACGGGACTCAGCCGTTAAGACCGAGCCAGATACTGGCCTACCTGGCACAGCGTGCGACTGACCCGCAGCCAACCGCCATGTTCTTCGCCAAAGCCGGCCAGCGGTTGGGCCTCTATGCCATTGATGAAAAACTGGGCGCGGGGGCGACCGGCGTCGTTTATCGCGCACACCACGCCATGCTCCACCGACCCGTGGCGATCAAAATGCTCGACCCCAACCGAACGAATGAGCGATCGGTCGGCCGGTTTGAACGAGAAGTGCAACTGACGAGCCAACTGAATCATCCCAATACGATTGCCATTTATGACTACGGTCGCACGACCGAGGGTGTTTTTTACTATGTGATGGAATACCTGGACGGAGTCGCACTGGATGACCTGATTCGTGATTACGGTCCGCAGCGGGAAGGACGCGTGGTGCACCTGCTTGTGCAGATCTGTGGAGCACTGGCGGAGGCGCATGCGGCGGGCCTGGTCCACCGCGATATCAAGCCGGCCAATATAATGCTTAATCACCGTGGTGGGATGTTCGACGTTGCGAAGCTGCTTGACTTCGGGCTCGTCAAAGCGCTCGATGCGCCACGCGAAGCTGTCTTGACCGAGCCGGGTGCGATTGCCGGTACGCCGTTCTACATGTCCCCCGAGGCGATCGAGCACCCCGAGCAGGTGGACGCACGCAGTGATATCTACTCGCTCGCCGCTGCCGCATATCATCTGCTGACCGGAACGCCCGTTTTCACCGGTGCCAATATCGTCGAAATATGCAAGAAACACATTCAGGACCAGCCCCAACCGCCTGCCGGTGCCGATGGTAAGCGCATCGATGAGGATCTGTCGAAGTTGCTCCTGAAATGCTTGTCCAAAGAGCCCGCCAAGCGACCGCAGTCGACCCGCGCCATGCGCGACGTGCTAGTCAACTGCAAGGCCCATGACGCGTGGACGGAAAACGATGCGGCGCGTTGGTGGGAAGAACGTGATGGCGGCGCGTCTGGCATTGCGTAAACGGTTCCCTCTTACGCCTGGGATGGAATCCCAGGCCACATGGGTGGCTCGGGAATCTTTCCCGAGCATGGACCGCGTTGCCCCTTCTGGCACATTTCTATTGCCGAGCGATTAAGCCGGGGAGGCGTGGCGGCATACGCTTGTTTGGGCGTTTTGGCGATAGGGGGCTTCTTGCCGACAGTGCGCTTTCCATGCCTGGGATGGAATCCCAGGCCACATGCACCGCATCCTCAAAGGACTTTGATCACCACCATTGTCAGGTCGTCATCGGCGTGTGGCTGATCGATGAATCGAAACACGGCTTGTTGAATGGCATCGATGATCGCTGACGCGGAGAGAGAGCGATGTTCGCGGGCGATATCGAGCAGTCGTTCATCACCGAAGTAAAGATTGTCGGAGTTGCGCGCTTCGAGGATGCCGTCGGTGATCAATAAGATCGTGTCGCCGGAAACCAATTGGATTGGTTTGCTCACCGGGAACTCGGCCTCGTCGACCACGGCGAGCGGAAACGACATGCTGCGCATTGTTGCCTTGATTCTGCCGTCCGCGTTCAATACGTAACCGCTTGGATGGCCGGCGTTGGCGAACCGAATGGTCCGTCGGCTGGCATCCAGTTGCAGCACAAACAAGGTGACGAACATCCCATCGTTCATTTCGCGCGCGAGCAGCGAGTTGGTGTGTTCAATGATCTCCTGAACCTCGGAGTGTTCCACGGCGAAGGAACGAAAGTGGGCGCTGGCCGAAGCCATGACCAGCGCTGCGCTGACGTCGTGCCCGCTGACATCCCCGACGATCACCGCCAGAGTCCCGTCGGCCAGCGGCAAGTAGTCGAAGTGGTCTCCCCCAGCAAAATGAGCTGGGACGACCCGTCCTGCGATATCAAATCCAGGCAAGTTGGGCGATTGACTTGGGAGCAAATGTTCTTGGATTTTTTGAGCCGCAACCAGCTGCGCTTCGCGCTGACGCAGCTGTACCTCCCCCAACTTGCGGTCGGTGATATCTTCGACCAATCCGTCGTAACGCACCAATTGGCCATCGCTTGTGACGTGCGGGATAATCGTGGTCCGCACCCAAATGATCGACCCATTCTTGTGGTAAATGCGATGCTCGATGGGGGGCACCAACTGGCTACTCAACACGTTGTCGATGTGGGCACGCACTAATTCCCGATCTTCCGGGTGGACCATCTCGATCCACAGGTAAGGGTTGTGAGCGTAGTCTTCGGGCAAGTAGCCGGTGGTCGCGGCGCAGCCGGGACTGTGTTCAGTCGCGACCGGTCTGCCGTGGTCCAACAGCACGCAATAGCGATACGAAGAGACTGCTTTCAGGAGTCTCGCAAAACGCTGCTCGCTCTCGCGCAGCTCCTGATTGGCTTTTTTTTGCTGCGTGACGTCGACAAGAATACCGACATAGCCGATCAGCTGGCCGTCAATACTGTGCAGGGGTTTGGCTTGCCCCAATACCCACGTTTCCTTGCCGGAAAACGTGATGATGCGATACGTGTGCTCGCCAACCTCGGTCGAATTCATTGCGTGTCGCCAGGATTCCGCCACACGTTCACGATCTTCTGGGTGAATCGCCTCCAACCAGCAGTGGCCTAGTGCCTGGTTGGCCGTCAGGCCCGTTATCTCGCACCAACGGCGATTGACGTAGGTGCAGCGCCCCGCCGCGTCCGTCATGTAGATCCCGGCAGGCGACATACCGACCAACGTCTCGAAGCGTTGCTCGGCCGCCTCCAATGCCTTTTCCAGCTCGTCGATCGTCCTGTTGGGGTAGGCGATCCCCAGGCACCCGATGATCGTGCCGCAGTGGTCGACGTTGGGCATAACGCGCCCGTCGAAGAGCCATCCGCGCCATAGGAATTGACATGACGCCGTTTCGCCGCCCAAAGCCGTTTGATGTGCTGCCAGCAGCGTGGCTTCGGGATCGGCTTGTTGTTCAAAAACCGCATCCACCGGCTGCCCTGCGGCGCTTTCCAGACTGTTGATATCCAGCGTAGCGAGAATTCCTCCGCCGAGTCGGTCGATCTGGAGGCTCGAGTCGGCGGACCAGACAAGCGTCGAGTCTTGTTCGGCGAACAGATTCAGCAAGACTTGCTGCGGCGTTGGTGGGTGGGTGGTGGCCATTCCTTCGCTCCTAAGACTATTGGAAAGCCAATACTCGGGACCACCCGACCATTTTTCAGACCGGTTCTCGTGTGGCCTGCCCCACCCCCCTGAAACAAGGGTCTTGTTCTCAAAGGATATACATCCAACTTGCCGAATTCAAGGGATTTTCGCGGGGCAATATCTGGCGATTTCTATAGACGAAGAAACGGCATTTGCCCCGTCAGTCGGAAGGAAGAAGATCCACGTGCCGGGCATCGTGTGGCACGCCTTGGGCGTCGGCCGGGTGGCACGGGCTGAGTGAGCGGGAATCGACGCATTAGCGTACCATTTGCACGAGCTTGAATGGCCTCAAACTACGCGAACGGATGTGAGTGTTTTCACGATCCGCTTGCGTGAGGCTCGCATTGTCGCCGCTGCGTGCACTGGCTCCGCTCGCGGTTGCGTGGTGTGGTGATGGCAACGCTGTCTTGCGTTTGCTCATGAAAGTGCCACCCGTCGCCTGACGCCGGAGACGCTCGCGTTACCTTGTCTACGCGTTGGGCTTCACCGGCCTGCTTGCACCCTTACGTGGCGCGTGTTGTATTGGCGACGGTAGCGAGCGTGTTTGGCATCGTCGGGATAGTGTTCGTTGGGACCGTAGGGGTATCCACTCATGGCGTGGAACGGCAGTGGCTCGACCGTATCGGGAAATGCGGTGTAGAGGTCCATGTCTTTGCAGAAACTGTCGGTTTTCAGGATGAACGACCGGCGATAGCCATCAGGGACTGGTCCGAAGGCAGCTACTGGGAATTTCAATGTGAGCTGTTCACCGCGGCCCATGATCACGAAGCAGTCATCCGCATGGTGTATCAACTCGGTCACTTTGCCGTAACGCGTGAAAGCGCCGGCCATCAGCTTCCAGGTGATACCACGGTCGACATTCTCGTAGTCACTCAGGTTTGGGTGTCGTCCGTCTGGCGAATACTCGCGTGGGAACCCGAAATACTGCAGGTGTGCGCTCGACGCGGCGACCTCTTTCAGCCGTAGCGGTTCATCATTGTGGTGCACTGCCAGGAAAAGGCGGTCCCAGTAAATCTCCATATTGCTAGTGATCCGAATCATTTGGTCGGTGGGCCGAATCTTGCCGGTGACATCGAGTGTCATGACGTGTTGCGTGCCTGCCGGGTAGCCAACTTCGTCGAAGACTCGGACCCAGTTGCCGTCGCGCAACACCTCGATGCTCGGCGCCTCGGTCCGCAGCCCGGCTTGCGCCGCCGCATAATTGGTGGACGAATACCCGTACTCGACCCAGCCGTAGGCGACCAGCACGAGCCGATCGTCTGCTTGCACCTTTTTCAGGCGATCGCCAAAGTCAAGTTCGACGAAGTGAGGTTCGGCGAACCCGGCGAAACGTGTGTCCCGCTGCGTGGCCCCGGCGTAGCGGCGATCGACTCGAGCGACTTTATTCGTGACGTCGATGCCCCGGTCGTCGCGGACCAGCTGGGGCTCGATCGGCGTGCGAATGCAGAATATCTCGAATTCGGGCGGCTGGGCATTGATCGCCATCATTTCGTTCGGCAGCACCTGTGTGCCCGTCGGGTGATCGATGGCGATCAATTTCGCCTCGTCGAAGTAAGTCACTTCTTCCAGCGGAGTCAATGCGTTGAGCACATAGCAACCGTCGCGCGGTTGCAGGTTATTCACGGGGACGTATTCGGTTGGGTCGGGTACGGCATAGGTGCCGGGAGCGACCAGGTACCCCAGACCGCCAACGCCTCCAAAATCGCTGACGAATCGGAAACGGTCGCCGTCCCAAGCGAACAGATACGGACACGAGGAGGTCTTGCGAGACACTTCGATAACTGGTGTGACGCGGTCACCTGCCAATTCGGTTTCGGCCTGCAGAACGGCATCGGGCCAAATGATCCGCAGCCAATCGACTTTGGGGTAGTCGCCCAGGCCGGCATGCACGCGCAGCGGCAGTGCCGCGACGGGTCCGGAGACTCCGCCCACGATCGACTGTTGGAAGACGGCACCGGTCTTGACTTCCACGCGCGTTCCGATCGCGGAGCTATTGGACCGTGTCATCTTGTCACGTCCGATCCGGCCGCGCAAATCGAGCTCGATCCAGTGGCCGCCCGAGGTGATGTTCTTGATCAACATCGGTTTCTGGCCACAGGCTGCGACCAGCAGGTCGCAGCGGCCGTTTCCGGTGAAATCGGCCGCTACGCAGCTGGCTGGGCCGTGCGTGTCAATCGCGGCGAGCAGATTCCCCGGATCAATCTGATTGAGATCGACGAGTTCGCGTTGTGGCCATTGGTTGACCAGCAACGCCGGGCCACGCGTGCCGTCGCGGCGCTGGCCGTCGCTCAGTACCAGGTCCAAGTCGCCATCGTTATCGATGTCGACAAACTGCCCGCCGGTAGCACGTAACGATCCATGTCGCCGCGCAAATTGCTGGTGCAAACGAAAGCGAAATCGGCCCACGTTTTCGTACAAGGTGGTTGCGTCTTTGGTGAAGACCAGCAGGTCGCGATCGCCGTCCTTGTCGGGGTCGCCGGTCGTGGCGCTGATGACGTTGCTGCATGTCAGGCCAGCAGTCGCGGGGTCGCGCAGCCGAAAGGCACTCATGCGGTTGTTCTCCCAGATGATCGGCTTTCGATTGCCGACCGGGAAGACCAGCAGGTCCAGATCACGGTCATTGTCCAAGTCGTCGCAGATCACCGCGGCGACCGGTGTGTCGCCCAATTGCAGACCAAGTTTCTCGGCCACGTCGACGAACGTGCCGTCGCGGTTGTTGTTGAAGATGCTGCTTGTCGCCGGGGTTGCGGTGGTGGTGGCTGGGACTGCGCCGGCGGCGAGCCGGAAAGCGAGCAGGTCAAGATCACCGTCACTGTCGATGTCAACCAGCCGTGCTAGACTGGTCAACGTGCCGTCGCCACTGGCGTCTTGACCACGGGCGTCTGGGCGATCGGCATCTGGGGCGAACGTGCCCTGGGAGAACTCTCCTTTGCCGTTGTTTTCGAGCAGGAAGTCAGGACCGGCACATCCCAGCCAAAGATCATCGTCACCGTCGTTATCAATATCACCAAACGCGGCGGAAATCACCCGTTTGTCGATTGGCGTCGCAATCGTGAACTTACCAGCCCCATCGTTGTGCCAGATCGCTCCGCCGCCATCCTCTCGTGTGGCCGAAATGAACAGATCCAAGTCACCATCGTGATCGACGTCAGCCACAGCGATCCCGGGCAGGCCGATCGAGCTCTCGTGCCACCGCCATGCATGCGTCGTTTGATCGAATGGCTCCACATCCGGTGCGAAGAGGATACGATGTTTGCTGCTTGCTGGTTTGCGAACGAGCGGGTGATTGTCCGCACCGAGCACTTGATAGTATTTGCCAACCGTCCCGTAGACCTTTTGCACGGCAAATGCTCCGCCCGCCACTTCGGCCGTGCTCAGCGCTTGAAAACGTTTGAGTAGCAGCTTGGCCTTGTCGATCCCGGCCGAGCGTCGATAGAGCAACGCCAACCGGTAAATCGCGGACATGAACCCCGGGTCGATGGCGATGACTTTTTCCATGACCTTAATGCCCTCGTCCGTGCGACCGTTCGAGAGCAAGGCTTCCCCGTACTTGAAGGCGACGTAGGGCTCGTCCGGATCTGCCCAATGCACGCGCGCGAAGTAGACCATGGCCCGTTCGTTGTCACCCTTGTGTTGGTAGTACATTCCCAGGCAGAACAAGGTGTGTAGATTCCCGGGGTCGGCCGCCAGCACGGCTTGAAACGACTTGACGGCTGCATCGGAACTCGCGGCCGTGTCTTGATTCAGGTTCGCAAGTCCGAAGTTGAATCGCGCGGCGGTCCAATCGGGCATCGTCTCGAGCACTTTGGCAAAGGCCTTTGCAGCCTCGCCATATTCGTACTGCTCCATCAGTGCCGAACCTCGGTTGAATCGGGCCAACGCCGCAGCCATCTCGGCCGTACTGGCAGGTGCGGTGGCCTTGGTCGGCTTCGATTCTTGATGCGTGGCAGGTTCCTGAGCCCATGACGGTGTGGGGGAAAACGCCACGGCGCCCACCACGGCGCCGACCATGGCGATCAAGAACGACCGTGAAAAAAAGGCCGTTTGAGCAGCTGTCCGCCGTTGGCGACTCCGAATCACGCGATGCCACATGGTGTTTCTCCTAATGCGGGGTCTTCCGCCCGCGAGCCGAGTGTTTTGCGTTGCGCGTTCCGCGTCAGTCGTCGAGCCCGCCTTGCAGTTTCGCGCGCAGCTCTTCGGGAAGGGAGATGCACGCCTCGGGTACGGTAAAACGCTATGAAAGTGGACCTTTGAAACCAATTACAAGTTGCCACGCTGCGGCGTGGGCGCACCGGCAAACGTGAAACGTCCGCGTCGGGGCGGCGGCGAAGCCGTGTGCCGGGGCGTATTCGCCTACGGTGGCGAAGGGGCGAAGAGTTGCCACGGTCAGTTGCGTGCCTTACGATAGATTATTGCGGTAAAGTTTTGACAAAGCGACTCGGGGACGAACCCGGGAGTATCGATCTCTCGCCACAGTAACTCGTGCCAAATGGCGTTTAAGACTCTAGCATGCCAGACGAACCGGAATCAACACAGAACGTGGTCTCCAGCCGGGAAAAACGTAGCTCGTCATTCGTGATCCTGCTGCTCGGCGCGGTGGTGGTGGCATTGGCCATTATCCTGGTCGTGATTGTTCTCACGCCTCCCGATGCACCTAATGCCGATGGAACCAGTGCCGATGGAACCAGTGCCGATGAGGCTGGGGGGGATGCATCTGGTACGGCTGGAAGGGAGAAACGGTTCTTACCTGCCGACCGGGAATCGGCGGGTGGGGATGGTACGTCATCTGGCCAGGATTCGGGTTCGCAACAGGCCGCTGGTGGAGGCCTGTCGCGCCGGCTGGCCGAATCGACGATTCGCTTGCCGGTGATTGCGGTCCCTTCGACCGTCGAGCGGTTGCAGGCCGAGGCGGAGCAGGTGGCGGAAGAGTTGCGGCAGCGGCACCCTGCTGAGCCTCAAGCGCTGCACGTTGTCGCATTGTTGGAGTCGCGGTTTCGACGAAGTGGAAAGGCCGAGGAGTTGTGGGAGAAGTGTATTGAGTTGGATCCCAAGCAGGTGGCCTACTACGTCAACTTGGCGGCGATTGCGATGGATCGTGGCAACAGCCAGTTGGCGGTGGACACACTTGAAAAGGCGCTTGACGCCGGTTTGGTGACACCCGATGTGCAACATCATTTGGCCGTCGCTCTGACGAAGCTGGGACGCTGCGAAGAGGCCGAAAAAGTGGTTCAAGATGCACTGGTTGCCCATCCCGAGGCGTCCGCGTACTGGACCGTTCTGGGGCAGGCGCAGTTGAAGTTGGGCAAGGCGGCGGAGGCGGAGGTGAGTTTGAAGAAGGCGGTGGAGCTGGGATCGCGCGCGGCTAACGTCTACTTCGCGCTAGGTAATGCTTGTGCGCGATTGAAGAAAAACGAGGAGGCGGAGAAGTACCGCAAGAAGTTCCAGGAGATGAAGAAGTCGCAGCCGTTGGACAAGAAGAACCGCTACGACGTCCTGGTGACGGCCGACGCGTTGCAGACCACGGTGACGATCATGTGTGAGGCCGCTGCCGTCTATCGCGACCGCGGTAACTCGATGGAAACCGAGCGTCTCTTGATGCGTGCGTTGGCACTCTCGCCAGGCAGTTCGACGGCCCTTTCCATGTTGGCCGACCTTTACGAGAAGGCCGGGATGTTGATCGAGGCGCGTGTCGTGCGGCAACGTCTCATTCAGCTCCAGCCATTTCAGTTGCTGCATTACCTGGTGAGCGCAAAACTGAGCGAACAGCTGAACGAACCGGAGGCTGCTGAGGCGACACTCAAACTTGCGTTGGCAGTCCAACCACACGCGATCGAGGTGTATGCGTCCTTGGCGCAATTATTGGTAATGCATGAAAAGGCGGGCCAGGCTCGCTGGTATGCTCAAGAAGCGGTGCGCCGACAGCCGAGTGTCGCGGGGTATCAGTTTCTGGCGATTACCTGCAAAGCGACCGGTGATGAAGCGGCCGCCGAGGCTGCGCTTGCCGCAGCCGACGCGCTGGAGAAACGCGGCAAGCGTGCACCGCAAGGGCCAGTTCAAATACCGTAGTGCAATCACCGTAGCGGCATTCTTCGAGTGAGTCGCCCTAGACGGAATCCGCTGCGGGACAACTACGGTTGATCGTCCATTGGCGTTTCGGCCGAATTCCGGCGCATGCGACCGTGCGTGGTATTCGACTGGACAGGAGCCTCACGCGGCGCCAGAGTAGGATGGAGTTGGGTACCTGTTTTTGAGCAACGCATGGGGCGTTGCCCGTCGTTGCGGGCGGTAGCCCGTTAGGCGACTTCAAGCCTGGTGACTTGGCGTGTGATGGAATCTGGTCTTAGGCAGCATGGTTGCGTTTTTGCAATGCCGTTTTTTCGGGAGTGCGGAGAGGTATGCAAGTGCGAAGTTGTATGTCGGTTTTTGGGATGGTCCTGTCATTGGCGGTCGGCGGTCCTCTGGTTGCGGCGCAGCCGCCCGCCTGTTCGATCCAGCTCGTCAACACCACGGCCGAAGCGGGACTCACGTTCCGGCACAACCACGGGGGGAGCGGGCAAGGGTACATCGTCGAAGGGATGGTGGCGGGGCTCGTGCTTTTCGATTATGACCTCGATGGCTATATCGACATCTACTTCCTCAATGGCGCGCCGCTCAAGGGAACCGTGCTCGATGACGTCCCTCGAAACACGCTCTATCACAACAATGGGAACGGGACGTTCACCGATGCAACTCAGGCTGCGGGAGTGGGCGATCGTGGATTCGGATTGGGAGTGACGGCCGGAGATTATGATAACGACGGGTTTCCCGATTTGTATCTGAATAACTTTGGCACCAACGTCCTTTTTCGCAATAACGGTGACGGTACATTTTCTGATGCTACCGCGCAGGCGAGGGTCGACAACGCTAATCTGGTCGGCGCGGGTACGGCCATGTTCGATATGGACGGCGACGGCGATCTCGACCTGTATGTGGCGAACTACGTCGATTTCAACTACGACAATCACGTGCCGATCGTCATCGACGGGCGCTCGTATCAGGCCGGCCCCAACTACTACCACCCCGTGCCCGATACACTCTACCGGAACGATGGAGACGGCTCCTTCACCGACGTCAGCCAGGAGTCTGGCATCGGTGCTCACGCCGGTCCCGGCATGGGGATGGTCTGCGCCGATTTTGACGACGATGGTGATGCGGACGTGTTCGTTTGCCACGATGGGAAAGCCAATTTCTTGTTTCAAAATGACGGCCACGGTCACTTTGAAGAAATGGGATTGATCGCCGGTGTGGCGTACGACTTTGACGGCAAGGAAAACTCCAGCATGGGGGTCGATTGCGGCGATTTCGACAATGACGGCGATCTCGATCTGTTCATGACGGACTATCAGGTGGAAATGCCGGTTCTCTATCGCAATTTGGGTGATGGTTTGTTCGAGGATGCCAGCAGCGCCGTGGGAATCACGAACGACCTTTACCCGCACGTTAACTGGGGTACCGGGTTCGCCGATTTCGATAACGATGGGGATCGTGACATCTTTATTGCGTGTGGCCATTTCGATCGAATCGAAGACATTGACGACCGTACCGCACTGAAGATCCCGAATTTTCTACTGATGAATACGGGCAAAGGAACGTTCGTCGACGTGTCAAGCCGTTGTGGCAATGGCTTGAAAGAAGTGGAAAGCAGTCGCGGCATTGGCTTGGATGATCTGGATAACGACGGTGAGTTAGAGGTCGTTATTCTCAATTCGCATGCCCCTCCGCAGCTGCTCCGTAACGATTCGGTAACCGGAAACCACTGGTTGCAAGTGCGGGTGAGCGGCACCCGCAGCAACCGCGCGGGCGTAGGTGCACGTGTGCGCGTGGTCACGGGAGATCTCACCCAAGTGGCCGAAGTGCTTGCGGGTCGCGGCTACCAGAGTCATTTTGGTTCACGACTGCAGTTCGGTTTGGGAAAACGCGCCAAGGTCGATCGAGTGGTGGTGCGTTGGCCGACCGGCAAGGTGGAAGCGTTTGTGGACATTGTGGCGGATCAATGTGTGACGTTGGTCGAAGGGGCGGGGCAAGCGGAATAGTCATGCGACAACCAACCGCAAATCGACGCAGTGTGGCACCGCAGTCCCTGCGGTGAAGAGGACGCAGTGTACAAAAGACAGTAGTAGTTTAGCGGATTGAAGTAATGTCGCTTTCAAAAGACTCCCATGGGCTTGTCCCATGGGTGAAAGCGCCTGGTGAGCTACCCGTAGGCCGCTACAAGAGGTCAATTTGCGTTGTGAGTGCAGTGAGCCACAGCCAATCGTGCAGCAACTGTGACCCAGC
The DNA here is from genome assembly GCA_024277285.1 of Planctomycetota bacterium. The sequence goes on along the minus strand of JAJRVM010000204.1, from coordinate 24,553 downwards.
CATAACTGTGAACAAACCATGAACGGCAACGACTAGGCAGATACGAATGCAGATACGAAGAATGAAAACACGCTGGCTTAATTGCATCGTTGGGATCCTGATCCTGGTCGTGACGTCGATTGCAGGGCGTTCCCTTTTCGCTACCCCACCACGCTGCACCATCCATTTGGTCAATGCGTTGCCCGATTCGGGGATTTCGTTTCGGCATCAGCATGGTGGCGATGGCCAGGGATACATTGTGGAAGGTGTGGTGGGTGGGCTGGTGACGTTCGATTACGACCGCGATGGTTACATTGATGTCTATTTTCTCAACGGCGCCACTCTCAAGGGGACGACGCTGAGAACAGTGCCGCACAACAGTCTGTATCACAACGATGGGGACGGGACCTTTACCGAGGTTACCGAGGCGGCGGGGGTTGGTGATAAAGGGTATGGGTTGGGGGTCACGGCTGGCGATTGGGATAACGACGGTTATCCAGACCTGTACGTGAATAACTTTGGTTCCAACGTGCTTTATCGCAATAACGGTGATGGGACTTTTCGCGATATTACCGCTCTGGCATCGGTGCGCAATGGTGACAAAGTTGGTGCTGGCACGGCGTTCTTGGACATTGAAGGTGATGGTGACCTTGACCTGTATGTAGCCAACTACGTCGACTTTACGTTCGACAATCATGTTTCCGTCGTTGTCGACGAGCAGGTGTTTATCACGGCTCCAGGCCACTACAACCCCGTCCCTGATACGCTTTACCGGAACAACGGAGATGGAACATTCACCGATGTGAGTGAGGCGGCTGGAATTGCAGTGCATGTCGGTCCGGGAATGGGCATTGTGTGCGGTGACTTTGACGACGATGGTGATGCCGATGTCTTTGTCTGTCATGACGCGAAAGCGAATTTCTTGTTCCAAAATGACGGTCAGGGACACTTTGAAGAGGTTGGACTGGTCGCGGGAGTGGCTTACGATTTTGATGGCACGCAGAGCACCAGCATGGGAGTCGATTGCGGCGACGTAGACAATGACGGTGACTTGGACCTTTTCATGACCGACTATCAGCAGGAGCTGCCGATTCTGTATCGCAACCTGGGAGGCGGTACGTTTGAAGATGCCACCAGTTGGGCGAGGATCACGGTCGATCTACTGCCGCACGTCAATTGGGGGACAGGCTTTGGCGACTTTGACAACGATGGCGATCGCGATGTCTTCATTGCCTGCGGCCATTTTGATGCCATTGAAAACGTCGACGATCGAACGGCTCGTAAGATTCCCAATTTCTTACTGATGAACACTGGCGATGGCAAGTTTGTGGATGTTTCCCAGCGTGCCGGGACGGGTATGGAGATCGTCGAAAGCAGTCGCGGGATCGGCCTGGACGACTTTGACAATGATGGTGATCTAGATGTGGTTGTCTCGAATTCAGATGCCTTGGCCAGTTTGTTGCGCAACGATTCGCCCAATCAGAACCCCCGCCAGAATCACTGGCTGCAAGTGACGGTTATCGGCACCAAGGGGAATCGCGCGGCGGTGGGAGCACGGGTGCGCGTCGTCGCCGGTGATCTTGTGCAAGTGGCCGAAGTGCACAGCGGCCGTGGTTATCAAAGTCATTTTGGTACGCGACTCCAATTCGGGTTGGGGGATCGTGCTAGAGTCGATCGTATCGAAATCAGATGGCCTAAGGGCGAGTTACTTGGTGGCACGTCAGGCGAAGAATGGGAGTCGTTTCCGGCACGTGCGGTGGATCAGCATGTGATTCTGGTCGAAGGATCGGCGACGCCGACGCGGTGACGAGGTTGACTGGACAGCCCTTTTGGGGGTAATGCCCCGCCGGTGGGTGACGCGGGCTAGGTATTTTGGGGATTTTCGACCGCCGAAACGGTAGCGTTGTTGTTTTTAAAGTCGGATCGACGTATATTCAGGGGAATGTCTGTAAGACCTGCGCATACCCAAATGGGAAGGGCGCGCTAGGCGCACTGACTAGGCGCACTGACTAGGCGCACTGACTAGGCGCACTGAAGAGTCTTCGAGTGCTATTATTAATTCCTTTTCAAGATTTGTGGAGGTGAACGATGCAGCGTACTTTGGGTAGAAAGGGTTTCACCCTCGTCGAATTGCTGGTGGTGATCGCCATCATCGGCATTTTGGTCGCGTTGTTGTTGCCTGCGGTGCAGGCAGCGCGTGAGGCGGCCCGCAGAATGTCATGTGGAAATAACATGAAACAGTTGGGGTTGGCGAACCACAACTATCATGACATCCACAACAAGTTGCCCGCGTTGGGCGCGCGAGGGATGGGGCAAAATGGGGGGATCACTTACTCCCCCTTTATTAGTTTACTGCCCTTCATTGAGCAGACGCCGTTGTATGACGGGATGATGCAGCGCGCCCGCCCGAATATCGGCCTGCCGGCACCATGGTCGACGTCCAATACGCAGTTCCATAATCTCTATTGGAAGGTTGACATTGAGACATTGTTGTGTCCCTCTGAAGGTGGTGACCCGCCGGACCGTCGTGAGAGTCCTTCCTTGACCAGCTATCGTTTTTCGGTTGGTGACGATTATCACCAGAACCACTTCTTCCCGAACTGGGGTGGTGGTCGTGACAACCGCGGAATCTATCAGCGGAATCGTTGGTTGCCGATGTCAGGCATTACCGATGGATTGTCCAATACCATCATGATGGGTGAGTGCTCGATCGGTAATCATGGACCGCGTCATCTGAAAGGCGGAATTGCTGAATGGGTAACCGCTTGGAATCCTGCCGCATGTTCGGCGCGCTATGACATCGTCACGAGGCAATTGACCGGTCCTGTGCGGCAAAACTTCCGTCCGCCGGGAGGCCGTGCATGGGACGGGCGACCGTACTTCACCGGCTTGACCACGATGGTACCGCCGAACGGCCCTTCCTGTAACTGGGGTGCTGGCGACTGGAACGAAGCAATGGCTACGCTCTCGAGTAATCACCCATCGGGTGCTCACGTCGTGATGGCGGATGGTTCGGTCCACTTCGTCACCGATACGATTGATTCGGGTGACCAGACGATCAACGATATTAATAACCGAGGTGGAATATCACCGTGGGGTGTTTGGGGTGCCTTGGGCAGTCGTGCTGGTGAAGAGCGTGTTGCGTTAGACCAGCTCTGATTCAGCAACGACAAGTATAGTTTGAACATTTGTTCGCGCCCGACGCATCTAGCCGTCGGGCGCGTTTTTATATTCTAGACACCGTTGATTCGTTTCAAGCGAGTGTCTGCTTACGAAATGACGAAGGGGAGGGTAGTAATGATGCGATTGTTTTCAGTGGCCTTGGGCTTGGTTAGTTTGGTCTGCCTCGGTTGTGGCTCTGGCGCCCCTGACCTGGGAGAGGTCACCGGCACCGTAACGTTGGATGGTCAACCGGCTGCCAATGTTCTGGTGACCTTCACGCCTGACGCGGGCGGAAGGCCCTCGACGGCAACGACCGACGATGCTGGCAAATACACGCTGGGATTCGGAGATGCTGTGGGTGCACTTATTGGAACGCACAAAGTTAAGGTCACCTCGATGGGGGTCGCGAAGGATGACGTTGATACCAAAATGACATCGGACAGCGGGTCGTACGAAGATATGGCGATGGGCAAGGGTGGCGACGCGGCGATGTACAATAACGCTGACCAGGCCGAGAAGATTCCGGCCAAGTACAACACCGCGACCGAATTGACATTTGAAGTGAAATCGGGCGGCAATACGTACGATATCAAGATGACCAGTAAGTAGTTGTTCGTTTTGGAAACGTACTCGCTGATGGCTTCAGTACTCTGAACGATCGTGGGGCCATCAATGGAAAATACGCGGACCGGCATTCGATTGCCGGTCCGCTTTTTTTGCCGTTCACTGGTGCATTGCCACACCATCCTGCGTCACAACGATGCACTGATCGACGGCAATCCCTGAGAGCTCGTCGCGCCCGCCGCCGATCCAGGAGATTTCGATTCGATCAACGTGTGTGGCATCGCCCAAGCCGAAGTGCAGCTGAGCACCGAAGTGACCCTGGTATCCACGGCCACGGTGCACTTCGGCAATCTGGCTCTTGCCGCCGACGACCACACGGACGCGAGCTCCCGCACCGTCGCGATTGCTGTTAGTTCCGATCAATCGGATCTGCAGCCAGTGGTTTTTGGTGCTGCTGTCGTTGCGGATGATCGTCGGCACGCCGTTGGCGTTGAGTATCACCGCGTCGATGTCACCGTCATTGTCCAGGTCATCGAAACCCGCCCCCTTGCTTGCTTCGACCGGTGCCAACCCACTGCCGCAGCGGTTTGACACGTCCCTGAACGTCCCGTCACCTATATTCTGCAGCAATATGTTGCGGACCTGCACTTGCGTACGGTCGTCGATAAACCGGATGTTGTCCATGAAATGGCCACATGCGACGAAGATGTCGCGGTCTCCATCGGAGTCGAAGTCGATCATGCCGGTGCCCCAAGTCACGTGCGGAAACGTCGTGTTGGCGATGCGGGCGGCGCGTGTTGCGTCCTCAAACAAACCGTCGCCCAGGTTCCGATAGAGTACAGGCAACTCAGAGGAGTAGTCCGTTACGAACAGGTCCAGGCGGCCGTCGTTGTCATAATCGCCACAATCAACGGCCATGCTCCCGTTCTGATTGCCAAAACCATCGAAGGCGACACCGGCCAGCAGGCCGACTTCCTGGAAATGCCCCTTACCGTCATTCCGCATCAGGAAATTAGGGCGGTGATCGTTGCATATGAATATGTCGGTGTCACGATCCGAGTCATAGTCAAAGCAGACGATACCCATCCCGGTTCCGGCCACAGCACTGATTCCTGACGCTTCTGAGATGTCCGTGAAGGTACCATCACCATTATTGCGAAAGAGGTTGTCGGGCACCGGATCGTAGTCGGCTGGACCGGGATGGAATTGGTGAGGGCCAATTTTGCGAACAATGTGTTTGTCGTAATTGAAATCGACGTAGTTGGCCACATAGAGGTCGAGATCACCGTCGGCGTCGATATCCAGCATCGCGGTGCCCGCTCCGACTTGAGTGCCGTTGCCGACTCTTGCTTGGGGCGTCACTGCTGTAAATGTACCGTCTCCATTGTTTCGATAGAGCACGTTAGGGCCAAAATTATTTAGGTAGAGATCTTGATCGCCATCATTGTCATAATCTCCGGCCGTTACCCCCAGGCCGTAACCGGCGTCACCGACCCCTGCTTGGCGTGTCACATCCGTGAACGTCGAATCGCCGTTGTTGCGATAAAGCGCATTGCGTGGGCCAGTGCCGTCTGACCCGTACTTGCGCGGGGCGCCGTTCAAAAAGTAGATATCGACAAACTCATCGCCGTCGTAGTCGAACAGTGCCAGTCCGGCCACCACGCTTTCGATAATGTAGCGGTTCCCGGTTCCGCCGTCTGTGTGCCGAAAGCCGATACGAGTCTGTGAGGTGATGTCAGTCAGGTTGATGTCGCATGGCTCAACCGGTTGGGCACGAATGTGGCTTGGCCAGATCACGGCGATGGCCGCCAGGCAACAGCAGTAGCGTGTGATGGTTTGCATGGTGTGATCTTAGCGTGTGGAATGGGTTACTCGAGCCGATGCCGCATAGTTTAGTACTACGTCATTTCTTATTGCATGTCGGAGGAGAGCGGCAGAAACCGGCATGGTGGCGACGGCAGTTCCTGGCATGCCAGCAACCCGAGAACACCGCATTCTGCGACGGCAGCTACGGGATGATTCCACTTGCCGCTCGCCTTATTGTTCACCCATGGCACCTGCTCGGGGCACGGAGCTTCCATGAACCAGCACAACACGTTGATTGATAGAGACGTGTCGGAATGTTTCCTTGGCACTGCCGAGCCAGTGCACCTCCACGCGATCGATTGTTCTTGCCGAGCCCAGACCGAAGTGAACGTCGGTGGTAGCGTGGCTCTGATAGCCTCGTCCGCAATGCACTTCGGCCGTCCATTGAGTGTTTTCGGCAAATACTTGGATACGCGCTCCAACTCCATTACGGTTGCCGCCGTTGTCACGCAGCGCGATTCTGAGCCAATTGCCACCGGTCGAGTCATTTCGCATGATAGTGGGTTGCGTATTCGAATTCAAAATGGCGGCATCCAGGTCGCCATCATTATCGATATCGGCGAACGCGACGCCGCGACTGCATTGTACAACGGCCAAGCCGTTCCCGCATTGACGCGTGACGTCGACAAACGTGCCGTTTCCCACGTTCATGAACAGCAGATTCGCTGCTCGATAGGTCGCGGCATCATCGAATTTGGTCGCGGATTCAAAAAAATGGCCACACGCCATGAAGAGATCGCAATCGCCGTCGTTGTCGAAATCTCCCCAACTTGTCCCCCAGGTCGTTTCAGGAAACGCGCGCCCTGTGATTCCGGCGATGTTCGCCTGGTCCTCGAACATGCCGCTGTCCAGGTTGTGATAGATGACCGGCATCTCACGCATGTAGTTGGTCATGACCAAGTCCAGTAGCCCATCGCCATCATAGTCCGCGCAGTCGACTCCCATGCTCCCGTTCTGGTTGCCTTGATAATTGTAAGCCAATCCGGATGCCAGGCCCTGCTCCTGAAAGTGTCCTGTCCCGTCGTTCTGAAAAAGAAAGTTTCGCATCGCATCGTTGCAGATGAATATGTCGCTGTCACCATCTTCCTCGTAATCGAAACAAATTATTCCCATCGTCGCGCCTTGGAGACTGCCAATTCCCGAGGCGTCGCTGGCGTCGCTAAAGGTCCCATCTCCTTTGTTGCGGAAGAGGGTGTCGGGCAGTGCCGCGAAGTCGGAAGGACCGGAAAAGAATTGGCGGCGTTTGCGATCGGCATGCGTGTCTTCATCGAAGGAAAAGCGAACGTAATTCCCGACGTAGAGATCGAGATTGCCATCGTTGTCGACGTCAACGAAACAGACGCCGCCGCCCACTTGGTTGCCACTCGCCACCTTGGCGGTGGCGGTCGTGTCGGTGAACGTTCCGTCTCCATTATTACGGTAAAGCACGTTTGCGCCGAAGTTGTTGACATAGAGGTCCTGATGGCCATCATTGTCAAAGTCACCGGCCACCACGCCCAGCCCAAATCGGGCATCGCCAACTCCGGCGGCAACGGTGACATTTGAAAACGTCCCATTGCCGTTGTTGCGATACAGCTGGTTGCGTGGCACTTGCGTCGTTACGGTTCCTTTTAGCGGAGCACCGTTGAGAAAGTAGATATCAGTCCAGCCATCGTTGTCGTAGTCAAACAGTGCCAGTCCAGCGCTCATGAATTCGACGATGTAGTTCCGGCCACTGCCGCCATGGCTGTGTTTAAAAGTGATGCCGGTCTGGGCCGTGACGTCGGTGAATAGGATTTCACATGCAGTGGGATCCGCTGCGCACACGGCTTGCACACCCAGGCAGGGCAACATTAGCAGTATCACTAACCATCGATGCATGGAACGCACTCTCCCATGGTTGTTTTCATTCTTCCGTTAGCTGCAACACTTGATTCGTCGTGACCGAGGAGAACCGGTCCGTTTCCCCGCCCGGCCAACGAACCTCAACGCGGTCAACCTGGTCACGGTTGCCCAGGCCAAAGTGCAGGCGGCTGCCGAAATGGCTTTGATAGCTGCGGCCACTGTGGACCTCGGCGACCCACGTTGCATCACCAGCCACGACGGTCACGTGCGCTCCGACGCCGTCCCGGTTGCTGGTTCTGCCATGCAGATCGATTTGCAGCCAGCGGTTGCCGGCGGCAGTATCATTGCGCAGGATCGTGGGGCGTGCGCCCGTGTTGAGGACCACCACGTCGATGTCGCCGTCGTTGTCCAAGTCGTCGAACGCCGCTCCCTTGCTGCACTGCACGATGGTCATGCCCGGCCCGGCGCGTGACGAGACATCGACGAATCGGCCGTGCCCGGTATTCATCAACAGTAAATTGGGTGCTCGGTAGGCGGCTCGATTGTCGATCTTGCTGGCGTTTTCCAGGAAGTGTCCGCAGGCTATGAAAATGTCTCGATTCGCGTCGTTGTCGAAGTCGACCAGGCCGGTTCCCCACGCTGTGTGAACAAAGGCCGCGCGTCCCGCTCCCGCCGCGTTGGTCGCGTCGTCGAACAGTCCCTTGCCGAGATTGCGATACAATACCGGCAACTCGCCCGTGTAGTCGGTCATGAATAGATCGAGCAGTCCGTCATTGTTGTAGTCGCCGCAGTCGACTCCCATGCTGCCGTTCTCGCTGCCATGGCTGTTGCATGCTAACCCAGCCAGCAATCCGCATTCTTCGAACTTGCCAGTTCCATCGTTTCGGAAAAGGTAGTTCATCATCGCGTCATTACCCACGAAAATATCGGTGTCGCCATCTTCCTCATAATCGAAGCAGACGATTCCCATGCTGGTACCCGCGACACGACTGATCCCTGAGGCGTCGCTGACGTCGGTGAAGGTCCCGTCGCCGTTGTTGCGATAGAGTACGTCGGCCGAACGTGGATAGTCTTGAGGCCCCGGTGGGTACGGATAGGCATTGGCCGCCAGCCGCGCATGGCGTTCGTAGGTAAAGCTCAGGTAGTTCCCCACATACAGGTCAAGATCACCGTCGCCTTCCATGTCCAGAAAACAAGTCCCGGCACCGAACTGGTTTCCGCACGCCACGGCAGCCGAACTGGTCTTGTCGCTAAACGTGCCGTCACCGTTGTTGCGATAGAGTGTGTTTGGGCCGAAGTTGTTGAGGTAGATGTCCTGATAACCATCGTTATCGAAGTCCCCTACCGTGACCCCCAATCCGTATCCCGTGTTGCCAACGCCGGCTGCGTCAGTCACGTCGGTAAACGTGCCGTCGCCGTTGTTACGATAGAGGGCGTTGCGAGGCGCTTCCGCGACGCTTGTGCCTTTGAGTGGCGCGCCGTTCAAGAAATAGATATCGGTATATCCGTCGCGGTCATAGTCCCAGGTTGCCAGGCCCGCTACCATGAACTCTACCGTGTACTGTCGACCGCTGCCGCCATGCGTGTGTTGGAATTCTATGCCCGCTGGTCGCGTGATGTCGGTCAATTGGATCGGACACGCCGGAAGAGTGGACGGCTGATCGCTGCATCTGCCGACGTTGAGCAGCATCAATATCACACCCAGGGTTGCGACCCAGACGCGGCCAATGCCCGGCTCGCACGGTGGTTTTCCGGCCAACCGGCTCGATGTGTCGCTTCTCAGGCCATGTTGCGAGCGTGTCATTCATCTGCCTGCGGGCCCGCGCCATTGTTGGTTGACGCGTCATTGTTGGTTGACGCCAGGTCCTCCGCCGCTTGCTGAGCAGCTTCGGCGGTTCTCATGTCACCCTGTTGTCGGCAAATTGCTGCCAGCAGTGCGAGCGCTTGGACGGTTTGGCCGCGGCGCAGCGAATTCAGCGCGTATTGTCGCGCCTGTTGAAGATTGCCCGATTGTAGCTTGAGTTGGGCTAACCCGATGTAAGGTAGTGGGTCGTTGGGATTGAGTGTCCTGGCCTGTTCAAGCGATTGTGCCGCTACTCGGGTATCCCCAAGTTGTGAGGCGAGGCTGGCAAGATTGATATGATAGACCGCGTTTTTCGGCTGGATCGCGACCAGGCGTTCCTGGACGACGCGCGCATCTGCGATGCGATCGTGTTTTCGGTAGAACGTGGCCAGTTCTTCCAAGACCTGTCGATTGCCAGGCTCCAGTGCGTTGGCGCGCAGGAACAGCCGTTCCGCCTGGTCGGCGTCACCTTGCTCAGCGAAAATGGCCGCTGCCGATGCCAGTGTACCCGTGACGATCGGACGCAGTGCTTGCTGGTAGATCTCCTGAAACGGTTTGTCCTTGTTCGTCTCCGTCTCCTTGGCGCGCAGTTCGCTGAACTGCTGGCGATACTTCGCTGCCTCCTCGCTCTTGCCTTGACGTTGGCACGCATTGGCCAATGCGAACAGGGCCGCAGACGACTTGTTGCCCAATGCAATCGATTTGCGCAGGCTCGTTTCCGCCTCATCGAATTTCTGCAGCTGGTTCTGGGTTTGTCCGAGCAGTAGCCAATTGATGGCGACGCTGGGGAAGGCCGCGACCCCTGTCTTCATGGTCTCTTCGGCCGCCTCGACTTCGCCAATTTTGGATTGAGCGCTCGCCAGGCGGTAGTACAGTTCGGCTGACACGCAACCGTCAGCAAGAGCCCCTTGCAGCATCTCGATTGCTTTTCTGTCTTCACCCCGTTCGGACAACAGCGTTGCCATGCCGAGCCGCGGGCCGGCATGTTGGCGATCCAGTTCGATGCATTTTTCCCAAACTTCACCAGCTTTGGTCGTTTGATGGATCTTCGAATAGGCACCAGCGGCCACATGCAACGCTTGTGGGCTGCGCGGAAACCGCGTCTGTAACGTTTCAATCTCTTTGATCAGTTCCGCCTGAAGCTGCTCGTTGGGAACCTCCACCGGCGCCGTTGTCGGTGTGATCGAGGCAGTGGGAACTGCTTCTTTTGGGGCCGGTTCTTGTCGGTTGGCGGATGCTGGAGAATCGAGCTCATCCGGAACGGGGTCAGGAGGTGTCAGTAGGACGAATGCGATGATCACGGCCATCGCGATTGCCAAGCAGAGCAAAGCGAGCTTCAGGTAGTGACCCGGCGGGGACTCCAGATCCTGACCGTCATCAAGTTTGCCGGTGGCCGAATCGTGTTTGCTCATAGCTCAGACCAGAGGATCTGCCTTGGGAGGGTGGCCGAGTGCCACCGTTTCATACTACGCAGAGGTTTTGACTATGTCCAGTGTAACAGATGGCCTGCCCGAGGCACGCATACGGGGGATTGAGGTTCACTTGCCGAGCAGCTGCCGGGATTCGGCGTCGTCGGCGACGATCTCGAATCCTAAGTCGCGAATCATCTGAAAGTCAAGTTCGGCGGCTTGGCCCGCCGTGGTCAGGTAGTCGCTGACGAACATCGAATTGGCTGGGTAAAGCGCCATGGCTTGTAAGGATCGCAGGCGTACTTCGCGTCCGCCAGCGACTCGGATCTGAGTCTGCGGATGAACGAAGCGGAACAGGCACAAGGCCCGCAGTCCATCACGTGGATTCAGCTCGTCACGATCTTGGAGCGGCGTGCCTTCGATCGCGTTCAGGAAGTTCACAGGAATCGAATGGACGTTCAGCTGTTTGAGTTCCATCGCCACGTCGACGCGATCATCCGTCGTTTCGCCCATGCCGACGATCAAGCCGGCGCACAACTCGAGCCCTGCTTCGTGCGCCACTTGCAAGGTCTGCAAGCGTTCATCGTACGAATGGGTTGAACAGACCTCCGGATGGAAGCGGCGGCTGGTGTTCAGATTGTGGTTGATACGATCGACACCGGCGGCTTTCAATTGCTGTGCCTGGTCGGGGGAAATAATTCCCAAGCAGCAGCAGATATGCAAACCGGTTTCCGCTTTTATCTGTTGCACGACGTCGGCAACATGTGCCACTTCGCGATCACTGGGACCACGGCCACTTGCGACGATACAGTAGGTACGAGCTTCGGCGGCTACGGCCTGGCGTGCCCCTTCCATCAGTTTGTCAGCATCCACCATCCGGAACTTTTCGATGTCGGCTGACGAGACGATTGACTGGGAGCAGTACCCACAGTCCTCGGCACAAAGGCCACTCTTGGCGTTTTCCAGATAGTGCAGTCGGACTTGACGACCAAAATAGTGACGTCGGATCGTGAACGCCGCGTCCAGCAATGCCAGTAACTGATCATCTTCCGAGTCGATAATGGCGTGCGCTTGCGCACGATCGATTTCTCCGCCGTCAAGTACTTGCTGGGCCCAAGTCATCCACTGCTGCGACATGCTGTCCTCTTTGCAAAAGCCAGTTGTTCTTCTTTGCACCAACCTTCGGGACAGTTTATCGACTGAGGCTGCGTTGTGACAGTCGCAGCGCGCGTTTTCGCTGACGGCATTAATAGTCCTGCAGATATCCCTTGAAGTCGATGATCTTCTGTTGACGGTCGCGATAGGGAAGAGGTTTGGGCTCAAGCCACTCGACAACTTTATCCTTAATCGCGTAGGCGAGCTGCTGGTAGCCGACCAGTCGTGCGTCCGACCGGGGCAGGCCCGGTGGAGCGAAATTTCATCAGCGTCTATCCGCGTTTATTAGCGGTCCCTTTCCAAATGTGCCAATCGCGTTCTCGTTTCCGTGAACGGTTACAAGAAAACCAAAGTCCGCTCCACTTGCACCTAGGCCAGTGTAAAGCTCGGCAGCTTTACGATCTCGCCACCGCGCGTCGCGGAATCGTGGGCGCAGATGCCAACGCAGGTCCAATTGGCCGACGTACTGGCGTTGGGCCATGGATCGCGATCTTCGTTCAAGGCGTTGAGAAACTCGTTGACCATGTGTGGATGCGAGCCACCGTGCCCGGCGCCCTGGATGAATGATAAGTGCTCGGAATCTTGAATCTCTCGGGTAAAGGGCTGAATCGGCTCGGGCAACAGGTGAGCGTAGTCGGGGACCGTGACGTGCGACGGAATCTCGGGTTCCGGTTTCTTCGCGGTGTGCAACACATGCGGCTCGCCCTCAACCAAGGCCCACTCGAAGCTCTGCTTCGTGCCGTACACATCAAAGCTCTCGCGATACTGTCGGGCCGTGTCGTAAAGGAATCGCCAGATATGCGCCGCCACGTCCGAGTCTTTGACTTTGATATGGCATGACTCGACCGCGAATGTGCATCCGGACTTTTTCTGGATATCTTCGCGGACCGTGCCTGATCCAAAGCAGGAGACGTACTCGGCGCGGCCGTCAAGCAATCCCAGGCACGGACTCACAACGTGCGTGGCATAGTGCATGGGAATCATCCGCTCCCAGTAGTCGGGCCAACCGTCCATGTCTTGTGGATGCGAGGCCGCAAGGTGTTGGATCTTGCCTAAATCACCCTTTTGATAGAGTTCCTTGAGAAACAAGAACTCGCGTGAATAGACCACCGTTTCCGCCATCATGTATTTCAAGCCCGTCTCTTGGACCAATTCGACGATCTCGCGGCATTGCTGAATCGTTGTCGCCATCGGGACCGTGCACATCACATGCTTGCCCGCCTTCAACGCCGCGATGGACATCGGCGCATGGTCGGGGATCGGTGAATTAATGTGCACGAAATCAACGTCGCCGTCAGCCAACACGTCGTCGTAGTTGGAATAGCGCCGTTCAATGCCGAAGGTGTCGCCCACCTTGTTGAGTCGTTCGGTCGTGCGTTGGCAAACCGCGTACATGTTGGCAAGCGGATGCTTTTGATAGATCGGGATGAACTCGGCACCAAATCCAAGGCCTACGATTGCGACATTGAAACTCTTTTGATTCATGACACTCCATTCCTTTCGTGACAATGAGACGACGTTTTGCCCCATTAGTAGACTGAACCCAAACGGGCGCCGCAACCCTCGTGCAACTCGCTTGACTGATTGAGCACCTCGCGCTCTGCCTCGAAGAATAGGAAGCGAAATCGGCCCGGCAGGGCCAGTGCAGGCAGAGTGCGTATTGCCATCTGTATCGCCCCTCCGGGGCTTTGCGGGTTCTTGGTTACCGGGACCGGGGTCTGACGACCCCGGCAAGGGCTGTGATGGCCCTCCGGGCCAGAGTTGCTCGGCCGAACTGCCAGAAGTGTGTCGCATTGGAAGAAAGATGAAATCGGCCCGGCAGGGCCAGTGCAGGCAGAGTGCGTATTGCCATCTGTCGTATTGCCATCTGTATCGCCCCTCCGAGGCTATGCGGGTTCTTGGTTACCGGGACTGGGGACTGGGGACTGACGACCTCGGCAAGGGCTGTGATGGCCTCTTCCGGGCCAGAATGGCGCTGCATCCATTCCAATCTCAGACGTTCTGAGTAACGTTGGCCGTTATTGCCTCTGCCGAGGGGGCGGACCTTGCGTTTTTGCCAATTCGTGGACAAAATAGAAGCTTCACAAAGATCGAACGGATCGCCCCTGGGGGTTTGTGAAGGAACCTCCATGGAAGAGCCAGCCGTGATCTCCACCCTCCAAACTCACTCCGCACGAGAGCAAGATGCCTGAGCAAGCCCCCTGGATTACGTACCGACCGGAATTGACCGTTTTGGATTGCACCGTCCGCGATGGCGGATTGATCAACGGGCATCAGTTTACGGACGAATTTGTACGCGCCGTATACGACACCTGTATCGCCGCCGGCATCGACTATATGGAGGTGGGGTACAAGAACTCGGCGCGGTTGTTTCCCAAGAGCGAGTTTGGGCCGTGGCGTCATTGCGACGAAGAGGACTTGAACCGCGTTTTGGGCGGGCACAACAGCGCTGAAACGGGCTTGCAACTGACGGCGATGGCTGACGCGGGCAAGAGTGACTGGGCAGAGAAGATTGTGCCTTGCGAAGATAGTGTATTGGACGTGATCCGCGTCGCCTTCTACGCGCATCAGGTTTCTGAAGCGGTGAAGATGATCGAACATGTTCACGCATTGGGGTACGAAGCGACTGCGAATCTGATGGCCATCTCCAATATCAGCGAGAAGGAAATCGATACGGTCTTGGAAGCGATCAAGCCGACTCCGGCCAGCACCATGGTGATTGTGGATAGCTTTGGGCATCTGTATCGCGAGCAAGTCGATATCCTATACCGGAAATATGCCACGGCGATGGAGGGGACCGGCAAAGAGATCGGTATTCATGCCCACAACAACCTGCAGTTGGGATTCGCCAACACGATCGAAGCGATTATCTTGGGCGCTAATCGAGCGGATGGAACGATGGGCGGCTTGGGCCGTGGTGCCGGCAACTGCCCGATGGAACTGCTGCTGGGCTTCTTGCGTAACCCGAAATTCAAACTCCGACCGGTGGTCGATTTGCTGCAGAATTACGTTGAACCATTGCGCGACAAGACTCCGTGGGGAGCTTTGCTGCCGTACAATATCACCGGTCAATTGAATCGACATCCGCGCGCTGCGATCCAGTTTCTCGACAGCGATGACAACAAGAACTACATCAAGTTCTTTGACGACATCGTTGGAGATTGCTGAGCCGTCAGTAACGTCGTCTTCGATATCTGGTCGAGTAACTGAGCGTCGAAGGCGTCTGCCGCATCGGTCTGATGGTCGGAAACAGAGTGTGGCCCGGCACGAGTTGCCGTGAAACGTCGCGGCGCAGCCGTTCCTTTTGATCCCTTTCTTTCGTTGCAAAGGCTTACGCACCATGTCACGTACGACGAATCGCCGCGATTTCCTGAAGACCACCAGCGCTGCGGCGGCAGGTTTCTGGGCGGCAGGTGGCGTCAGTACCCAGGCCAACGAGTCGGCGAACGAGCGGCTGGGCATGGCGAGTATTGGAATCGGTGGTAAGGGAGACAGTGATTCGCGCGATGCGGCAAAACATGGGGATATGGTGGCCATCTGTGACGTCGACAAGGATCGGTTGGCTGCGGCACTGAAACGTTTTCCCGGTGCCAAGGGCTATGTCGATTATCGCAAGATGCTTGACGAGATGGGTAAGTCGATTGACGCGGTTACCGTCAGCACGCCCGACCACACGCATGCGCCCGCTTCGCTGATGGCGATGCGAATGGGAATCCACTGCTTCTGCCAGAAGCCCTTGACGCGGACGATTTACGAAGCGCGTTTGGTGGGGCAAGTGGCGCGTGAAAACAAGCTGGCCACACAGATGGGCAATCAGGGAACCGCGACCGATGCGTTGCGACAGTCCGCTCACTGGCTCAAGAATGGCGCGATTGGCACCGTCAATGAACTGCACATTTGGACCGATCGTGCCAAGGGCTGGTGGCCCCAAGGGGTGGACCGGCCCGTAGCCGAGACGGTTCCATCTCACTTACCTTGGGATCTGTGGCTCGGCGTGGCGCCCAAGCGACCCTATGCGAAGGGCTACCACCCGTTCGCATGGCGTGGCTGGTGGGACTTTGGAACCGGAGCGCTAGGCGACATTGCCTGCCACGTTGTCAGCATGCCGTTCATGGGGCTCGACCTGCGCAATCCGCGTTCGGCCGTGGCCGAAACTTCGGGACACAACAAGGATAGCTTCCCACTGTGGTCGGTTATCACTTTTGAATTCGCAGCAACCGCCGAGCGTCCGGCCTTGACGCTCACCTGGTACGATGGCGGTAAGCTGCCGCCCGAAGAGTTGTATGGCGGTCGCGAAACGTTGTTGAAGCTGCCTCCGAACGCTGGAGTGGGAAAGTCGGGAACGCTACCCAAAACGGGCTGTCTTGCGATTGGCAGTAAGGGCCTCTTGCTCAATAACAGCCTGCTCAAGGGTGGCGTGCCGGTTCCGGTCAAGTTTCCACACTCGCCAGGGCATTTTGAAGAATGGATCCGAGCGATCAAGACCGGTCAGCCGGCCATGTCCAACTTTCCCGATTACGCTGGCCCGTTAACCGAGACCGTGTTGCTTGGGAACCTGGCCGTCTGGGCCGGTGAGAAGATCGAGTGGGATGCGGCCAACATGAAGGTGACGAACGTCGACGGTTTGGAACCGATGATCAAGCCGACCTATCGCCAGGGTTACACATTGGACGTGTAACGCGCGGATTGAAGATTTGTAACTGTGCACGCGGTTCAAACCACCGGGCAGATACGAGGCGAGCATCACACTTCTTTTTTGCCCGTCATTTTCTTTGCCCTCCAAGGAGAACAGCCGGAGACCCCCAGCATTTGCCGAGCCCACACCACGAAATCGGTACAAATGGTTCGCTGCTTCTGCGACGCAGCGCTTCGTTCAAGGGCAAAGAAGATTACCAGCAAAGTAGATTACCAGCAAAGAAGAGCGCTTGGTGGATTACGTTGCGACGAGGCAGCGGTCTATCCGTGCTCGAACACAGCGCGCGTCAATCCGGAACAAAAAGCGTCGTGTCGACCACGAGAAGCACGGCCGTAGAAACGATCTTTCTAGCAGCCCGATCGTATCCTCATTTCCGTTAACGGTTACGAAGGTTTTGCCCAAAGACCGTGGCCCGCTGGCTTGCCGTACTGGGGCCGTGCCATGTTAATGATCGAATGCCTGATTTCGTGTTTGGCCTTTATCGCTTGGTCCACACGATGCCCACATGTTCGCGCATCCGCCTCTGACGCCACTTGGTTTGCTTGCCATAGCGTCTTATCGCTGCGATAATGCGGCGTCTATTTGGTACGTTTCAATTCCGGCAGGGAGTCTCCTTGCTTGTGTACTGAAGGCAAGGATTATGGCGACCCGGCCTTTAACACTTGAACAGCTCATTGTCTTAAACGACGAGCTTATTGCGATTGTGCGCATGGGCGTCCCGTTGGAACTTGGCTTGCAAGGCCTGGGTCGTGAGTTGCCGGGCCAGTTGGGCCGCGTGATTCAAACACTTCAGCAGAGAATCAGCTCGGGCCAGGATTTGGCCACGGCGATTTCCGATCCCCACTCAGGCGTGCCGCCGGCCTATCAAGCGATCGTTCAAGCGGGGATCGAAACGGGCCAGATGGCGACGGCGTTGCAATCGATTGCGAAGTCAGCGCGGCGCGTCGATGAAGTCCGGCGCAGCATGCGCATCGCCATTTTCTATCCAATGATTGTTGTAGCGCTAGCGTACCTGGTGTTCGTGTGGTCAGTCACGCAATGGGCTCCCCTACTCATCAGCTTTTACGAACACGCCGAAGCGTCGACATTACCGATGTTCTCGTGGATGTTGGCTTTACGTGCAACCGCCATCTGGTGGGCTCCGTTTTTGCCCCTGGTGGTGCTGCTCCCGCTAGCGCTTTGGTATCACCGTTCGCGCAGCGCTTCGGGCCCACCACTGCGCCGCTTGCGTCATCTGATGCACGTCGCGACCTTGACGGAGTTGTTGGCGTCCATGGTCGAAAATGCCGTACCATTGCCCCGCGCGTTGGCGGTGGCGGGTGCCGCGTCCGGCAGTCGATCTATACAAGCCGAATGCCAACAGTGGTCCGAGCAGCTTGAACGGGGCGAGGTGGTTTCGACGGGCGAAAACGCGTCCTCGGCCGTGCCGGCTTGGATCGTCTGGCTGCTGCTACACGGCAGCAACCAGCGACAGTTAGCAACTAACTTACGGCAATCCGCCGAGAGTTACCGTAACGACGCACTCCGCCAGTCGCGCTGGTTTATTCGTTCCTTTCCCGTTTGGGTCACGGTTATCGTCGGCGGCAGTGCCACGTTGTTGACCGTGGTGCTTGTGGCGAGCCCGTGGTTTTATGTGTTGTTTCGACTGGAATAGCTGAATGAAGGAACGCCGGCAGGTGGTGACGATTGCGTTTGGTTCGGTTGGACAAGGCTCACACTCATGCGATTCGGAACGCACAAATCGAAGGACCTCACCGCGGAGGAAGCCCGACTGCTGGTCGAGTGGTTGGTGGCCATCTCGAGCGCGTCCTTGCCGTTGGCGTCGGGACTGCGCAGCGCGGCGACCGAGATGCCGAGCGAGCGATTACGCACCGTGGTGCAGCAACTGGCTGATCGAGTCCAACAGGGCGAGGGGCTTGCGGATGTGTTACGCGAGCAGTTGCAATACTGCGACCCAAGCTTGAGTGGAGCGATCGCGGCGGCATTGGACAGTGGCCAGATTAGCGAAGTGTTGGGACAGTACATCCAACAACAACGCACTCGCAGCGAACTCCGGCATGCGGTGCGTGGTGTGTTGGCCTATCCGCTCTTGCTCTTGACTGTTTGCTTTGCCGTGGTTGTTTCGCTTAGCATTTTCGTGATGCCCGGCCTGGCTGACACTATCTCCAATATTACATGGTGGTCCTCGGCACGCGCTCAGATGATGGCATGGTGGGGCCAGACGGGCGTGTGGTACCTGTTCGTGGCGACGTCTGTACTTGTGGTTTTCGCCATGGTTTTCCGATGGCGTGCGGGTGCCGCAAAATGGCAGCGAGTTAAACGCCGGATTCCGCTACTTGGGCCTCTTTTTCAGTGGCTTGGGATCGTCGAGTGGGCACGTTCTGTGAGTCTCTTATTAGGCCATCAAGTTCCTCTAAGCCAAGCGATTCGATGGGCCACCCAAGGCTCGGCCGACCCGGCGATGCGTCACGATGCCGCTCTGTTGGGCGCCGGCCTTGACCAGGGACAAAGCCTGGCGAGCGTTCTGGAAACAGATCGCCATCTACCCCGCATGTTGGCATTGTTGGTGCGGTGGGGCGAGCAAACGGAGCAGTTGCCCGCCGCTTTGACGGCGGCGGCTGACTATTTCGAGGATCGCGTCCGATTAAGACTGTCAATGCTGCGAATCATCGTCCCGGCAATCGTGTTCACGGTAGTCGCGCTGATGGTAACGCTGCTGTTTGCATCGTTTGTGGATACGATTTTTCTCGCAGTTCGCTTTTTTTGGTGGTGGAATTCTGGCAGCGATTCGGGCGCGTCTGCATCCGAACTCTTTAGGTTGCTGAATCTACTGGCCCCACTCGCCTTGGGCGGAGCGATCGTTTGGGTCGTTTCGGGAGTTCAAGCGAAGCACGCGCGCGAGCAAGGCAATGCACTGTTAAGTGTCATTGAACTAGCCGGATGGCTGTTGTGGATCGGTAGTACCCTGCTTCTGCTGCTGGGCCTTTTTGGTTGGCCCGTCTTTGTGCCCTTTACGATCTCCTATGTCGTTGCTCTGGTTGTCACTAGCCGATACCGGGAATCGGAACGACGCGCATTGTGCACCGCGTTGGCGATTGCGGCTGAGCGAGGTATCCCCTTGGGGAAGGCGATGCGTGCGTTCGCCGCTGAGAGTGTTGCCGGCCAGCGAGTGCGTGTTCGTAAACTAGCCGATCTGTTGGATGCCGGAACTCCGCTCGATGAAGCCATGAAAAAGTCGCGCATTCGCTTTCCCCGCGAAGTGCTCATGGCGGTCCGGCTACGCGGGCTGGCAGGCGAATTGGGGCCAGCGCTACGCGAATCGATGCGTCGAGCTGTTTCAGTGGAAACGCTTGCGAGTGGCGTCTTGGAAAGAATGCTCTACTTGAGTTTGGTCGCCGCTGTTGGCACGGGACTGTTCGTAACGCGAAACAGTTGGCTCGTTAATATTCACGAACTCACCGGGGAATTCTCTGTCGACCTACCGGCAAACGCAAGCTGGCTGCTGAGCGTCATGGAGTTTCTTTTCATGTCGAATTCGTTTCGTCTCGGTTTGACCGTTGGTGTCGTGGTCGTGCTGATTGGAGTCTTGTTCGCGTACTTGCGTTGGTTACCTTGCGATATTCCGATTCTGCGGCGATTGTGGCTGCCCCTGGACAGCTCCACCGTCTTGCATGGCCTCGCTTTATCGATGTGTCACGATCGACCGATGCTGGAAACGCTGAGTATCCTGCGCGGGCGCTATCCGAAACGATGGATTCGACGGCGGCTGGCAAGGGCGGTTGCCTGCGTGGAGCGTGGCGGGCATTGGTGTCAGGGGTTGCGCGCCGGTGGGTTGATTAACGGCCGCGAAGCCGCCCTCTTGGTTGCCGCTGAAAAAATGGGCAATCTCGGTTGGGCGTTGAATGAAATCGCCAATCGGATGTTGGAGCGTACACTGTTCAAAATGCAACGCATCCTTGATGTCGTCTTTCCGTTGGTTGTTTTGGCCATAGGTCTGCTCGTCGTCGCGGTCGCCGTCGCTCAATTCATGCCATTAGTCTATTTTATTTCGGCCAATGCCTGACATTGGATCCGTGTGTGGCATAGCCAGAAAATGAAAGCCCGGAAACGAGCCGATGAGTAACTCGCAACGAATGCCGCCCTCAAGCACGAAACGATCGCGGGCCGGCAGCACGATCATGGAGGCCACGGTCGGGCTGTTCATCCTCACGGTTGCCGCTACGCTCGTCGCTCAACTTGTCGCCACGTCCACTGCGCAGTTACGGCAACAGGACGAACGCACGATTGCCGTACAGGAAGCAGCCAATGTCATGGACCAGGTCTTGCACACGCCTTGGGATGAGTTCGGCCAAGGGGGCGCCACGTCACCACGGTTGTCGCCTGCGGTGCAGCAGCAGTTGCCCAACTCGCAGCTTCAGGTAACGGCCAGTGATCCTGAGGGCAGACCTGTTGCCCGACGTGTTGTTGTGCAGATTTCATGGGCTGGCCCCGTGGCGGACTCACCGCAGCATGTCCGGCTGGTTTCCTGGGCGTTCGCGCCGGCGGGAGGGCAACGATGATGCGGTGCGAACGACGCGGGTTCTCCTTGGTCGAGATGATCGTGGCGATTGGCATGACCGGTGTCATCATTGGCATGCTGGGCGTGATCTTGCAGTCGGTGTTGCTGGTCAGTCGACGGCACAATGATCGTGACGCGGAGGTGCTCATTCTGATGAGATTGGATGGGCAATTCCGAACCGATGTGCACGAGGCCGATCGAGTAACGTTGACACTCGCCGGTGAGCAGGATGAATCGGGCAGTCGACTTGTCCTGGAACTGCCTGGCGAGCGGCGAATCGAGTACCACTACACGGAAGGACGCGTGCATCGCACGGTGACTCGGCAAGGAGCTACGGAGCATCGCGACGCGTTCCTCGTGGGCGACAAGTCGTGTGCCAGTTTCAGCTTGAACGAGGCTGCAGACGGCAAGCAGGAAGTGAGCCTGATCGTGGACCGGTTTGCCACACGTAGCCCCGAACGGGAGGAGCCGAATTGTACGCACCGAATTGTTGCTGTGTTGAGCAAGTCGTGACAAGAAACGACAGCCGTTGCCAACGACCGAAAGAGAGGAATCTGTTTAGCCAAATAGAGGAAACCGCTTGTCGAAGGACCTTCATGGGACGGTCCCATGGGAGTCTTTCCAAAGCACATTACTGTAGATAGCTAGAGTGTTACCGATGTGCGGTTCGCGCCGTTTACGCCGTGGGCTGCTGCCGAACGTGAACATTCCGTGAACGGCTACTTTTCAACAGGCTGGCATTCACAGACGGGCACCAGAATGAAGCGAAGAACAAAAATGACTTGGGCCTTGGGGCGGCGACGATCGTCGCGACCACGGCGCGCTGCTGTTCTTGTCGGCGTGCTCGTTGCGCTGTTCGTGATCATGCTGTTGGTGGGAACGATTACAAAAAGTCTTGTCCGTTCGCACCGGCGTAGCGAGGTGTTTGAACGGAGCTTGCAGAGCATGCTGTTGGCGGAAGCCGGCGTGCAACGCGCGATCTCGCAGCTGGCAGCGGATCCTACCTATCGTGGTGAACAGTGGGCCGTCCCCAAGCAGTCGATCGCACAGGTGTGGCCCGCGGAAGTTGTGATCCACGTCGAACCCGTTGCAAAACGACCCGGTGCCGAGAGACCCAGTGCCGAAGAAGCCAGGTCTGACGCCGTGAAGTTGCTGCGCATTATCGTTGACTCATACTATCCATTCGAACCGCACCTGCGCGTGGTCCACCACCGCGAGCAGATTATATCGATCGATACGACAGGAGAAACGCAATGACGAGGAACAAGCAAGCCGCCTTTACGCTTGTCGAGATTTTGGTCGTGATTGCGATCATCAGCATTCTGGTGGCCATGTTGCTGCCCGCGGTTCAAGCCGCGCGCGAAGCAGCTCGGCGCGCCCAATGCTCGCACCACTTGTCCCAATTGATCATCGCCACCCATAACTATGAATTCGCACATCGCGCTTTTCCCGCCGGAGTAGTGAACGACACGGGTCCGATTGTTGCACAACCGGTCGGCTACCATCACAGCTGGATCGTTCGGTTGTTGCCCTACCTGGAAGAACAAAACGCATTTCGCGCGATTGATTTTAGTGTCGGTGTCTATGATCCGGCCAATGTGGCTGTGCGGGCCCACCAGTTCGAAATTGTTATTTGTCCTTCGATGGGTGCGTATTGGTCGACCATCAGCCCTTCTTCCTCCTATGCGGCTGTGTACCACGACGCGGAAGTGCCTATCGACGACGATAACAACGGCGTCTTCTTTCTGAATCGGTTTATTCGCCACGACGAAATCAGCGATGGCCTGGCCTACACGCTGTTCTTTGGCGACAAGCGGACGGTGCCAAAGCCAGCCGATCTGGGGTGGATGTCGGGGACGCGAGCGACGTTGCGGAACACCGGCATCGCGTTGAAAACAACCGACGTGAAACCGGTCGTTGCTCCTGTTATGCCAACGGTAGGCGGGTACGGAGGGGATCTGGAATATGCCGGGGAACCGGCCGAACAGGACAACGTCACCAAGCAACCGGTCAAGAAGGCGAGTCCGAAGAAACAGAAGCCGTCGATCGGCGGTTTCGGATCGGAGCATCCCATGGTCGTACCCTTCGCCATGGGGGACGGAAGTATTCGCGCTATTGTCGATTCGATCGATCGGCGTACCATGCAGCTGTTAGGCAACCGCGCTGATGGCAAGATGGTTGAGTTGGACTTCTAGGGTATCGATACAGCTGCTTGCGGAACATGCCCGAGCGTTCTCGGGACCTGGTCTTGTTTGCTCTCATGTGATGGAAATGAACACCACCAAGAACACGACTATGAACAACGTCGAACCGAAGCGAAATACGTTTGGTTGTTCCATTGCTTCTCTGTTGTTGGCGACCGTTGTGTGTGCCGTCCTTTTTGCCATCGTCGGCGGCGCCGCGCGGATTAGTCGCGCCGGTGGCGGTGGGCGTCAAACAACGATCGATTTTGTCACGTTCGGCGCCGTGGCGTTGTTACCACTCTGTGGCCTTTTGGTCGGTCACGTCCGCTTCCACCAGATACGCTACATGGTTCTAGGTGCCTGCTTTGGGCTATTCATCGGAGGGGTGCTCACCGCCGTCCTCGCGATCCCGGAACAAGCGGTCACGACGTTGATCGCCAGCACGGTCGTGCCGACGATCGGTCTACTGGTGTACGGTGTGTACGTGCGCCGCAGGCAAGAATAGGGTAACGGTGGCGAGAACGAGGAGGCTGTCGGCACGTGCAGGCAGGAGACCGCTAATAGATGTTACGTGCTTGACTCTGATCGTGCTTTTGGCGTGAGTTCTACCGGATTGTCGTTGAAGTTCGGTAGTTTTGCTACACCCATAAATTGACCATTTCCCGCTCCTCGCCTCGCGGCCACCCGGATCGCCCTGCCCAACAGTTCGAGTTCAGCAATTGCGTTATCCTTCGGATTCGCACGCAGCCAGTTCTGCCGGCGGAAGAAACACCGCCGTCGCCTACGGTAAGTTATAAGTCAAGACTTGACCCCAACTGCGATTCACTGGCACCGTTCGCGGAGTTAGTGGCCATTCCTGCTCGTGCAAATGGATTGCTATTGCGCCGCTGCCCGCTCACTCAGCCAGTGCCACCCGTCCAGTGCCACCCGGTCGATGCCATGCACGTGTCACATGCCGGTGCGGCCTGACGCGTGCGGCCCGAAGGGCCGCTGCCATGGAAGCCCAGGGTGGAGTTCGCCGAAGGCGAACGGAACCCTGGGTGACACGCGCCATCACAAACACGGCCGAGTGCGCAACGTTCCACCACACCGCCGCGCTGCCGAGGCCGCCTCAAGGCGCGGATCCATTCCAGGCCAATGGCACACGATCAGGTTCACCACCTATTCTTGTTCTTGGAACGCTACGCAACTTTCAGGGTTGCCCACCCTGCCAAAACGGAGGCAGGCGTCATTCTCGTCCGGGGCGGGCTCCGACCTAGGCGATCATAGCGTCGGCCCTTCAGGCCGAGCCCATGAAAGAAAAGCCAGCGGAAG
>JAJRVM010000203.1 GCA_024277285.1 Planctomycetota bacterium | reverse complement strand
TGGTTCGAGCGACTGCCCGCGAGGGACTTGCCCGGTCTGAGTTCCAGTCCCCTCAGCGCATAATCCGACACTAATCCGCGAACAAGGCTTGTTTGTCGTGCATTGCCCGCACGGCATTTGCCAAATCGGCAAGATCGTGGTAACATCCAATTAGATGCTAATTTAATGCGAAGGAAGGCCCATGGATCTTACACGCGATATTGACTCCCTTACCCACTTCAAACGCAACACGTCCGAAGTTATCGAGCAACTCAAGGCGACCGGCGAGCCAATCGTGCTCACCGTCAACGGTCGTGCCGAGGTTGTCGTGCAGGACGCTGCGGCATATCAACGCATGCTTGAACTTGTCGAGCAGGCAGAAGCCATCGCGGGCATCAACAAGGGGCTCGCTTCAATGCAGCGAGGTGAAGGGGTGGCGCTTGATAAGGCTGCTAACAAGCTTCGGCGCAAACATAAGATCCCGAAACGCGCATGAAAAAATACTCCGTCATCATCCAGCCGCCAGCCATCGATGACCTCGACGAGGCATATCAATGGATTCATGACCAATCACCACAAAACTCGGCCAAATGGTTCAACGGTTTTGTCGACGCGATCCAGTCCCTCGAATTTAATCCCCAACGCTGCGGTCTTGCTGCCGAAAACGACGCAGTCGAGGCAGAGGTACGTCAATTGCTTTACGGTAAGCGTTGGAATGTTTATCGGGCGCTTTTTACGATCCGTGGCAGCGAAGTCCGAGTACTGCACATCCGCCACGCCGCACGCCAGGCCATGTCTCACGACGAATTGGAGGATAACATTTGACTCAATGGCACAGACGATTCTCAACAAACACGGTCTCGCTTGAGTCCTATGAGCAGCAGTGAATCAGCGAGGCATATGTCAGGCAGGAAGATCGGGAAAAACACAAATAGGTTCGGGGGGAAAGATGCTCGACAATCGCGATATCGAAATCATTCGTCAAGTAGTCCGCACGGAAATCGAGAATTCGCTCACCGCCGTGCTTCACAAATGATGCCGTAATCGTCGTCGAGAATGGGTTCCTCATCGGGATCACCAAGTCCCACAACCTTGATTCGTTCGGGATGACCGTATTTTGGCCTGAACTGGGCTGTGATGGGACCAGCACGAGATTCGCCGGCGCTTTCGGCACAATTCGGGCCGGCGTTTGGGCCGAGCGGCGGTTGCTCCTTGGCGGTTGACAGACCGCGATCCCGCTCGGCACGGCATGTTTTTGAACCGCGGAGTTCATTGGTCTCAGGTTTTTGCCGAGCATGGGCCTGGCAGTAAGTACGGCAGAGCGGTCATTTAGCGATGAGGATCGAGTGAGGTCGCCGCCCACGGTTACGCTTGCATCCGCGGTACTCGTCGCGACTCGGATTCCCAAGGCAGAGCTGGAATCGCCCACGTGTGGGGCGTTTGCCAGAGAACGCTTGACAGGGCGAGGGACGAGGATTGAGATGCACTGCGGTAACCGCTGGCCGCTTCGCAGAAGAGCCTGCGAAGGGCGAGTTGGGTCCCCAAGTCAATCCTACTCGCAAGTTGTACCGCTACGGCCAACGTGATACCGGGCCGATGCCTGGCGGGCGAAGAGGGCTAACGTGGCTGCTCAAATGCTGTCCGATAGAGTTCTCCCGCGATTAGGAGCGATTCCCCATCTCGCATCTGCCCCGCCGACAAGACGGTGGTCTTAAGACTGTCCGCATCAGCCGTACTGCCGCGGTCGCGCCGGTGGATGTTGAGCATCACGGGGTCGGACTCATTGTGCGTGCAGACGTAACTGGCGGCAGGCGTCACCGCGGGGGTGTGACAGATAACCCAGCGTCGTGGAACCACTCAGTTGGAGGGCTGGCGGCATGGCCGCCAGCCACTTGGGATTTGTGAAGAGTGCCGATCAGCCCATCGGGCTCTCGGCAAGGTCGTTTGCGCGTGTGCGCACATACGGCGGAGTGTTTGTGGACTATTGCTTGTCGTCTTCTTTGTTATTGTCGCTTCCCTTGTCTTCGTCCTTGTCGTCACGACCGTTCTTGGTGCGATAGCTTTTTCCTTCAATCACCAAGGCTTCGCCATGGTGCATCAACCGGTCGATGATGGCCGTGGCCAGCGCCGACCCACCTTCGGTGTGTGCCCGCAACGTCGAAGATCTTACCCCATTCGCGAAAGACGCGATTCGTAGTAATCACGATCGAACCGCACTCATAACGGGCGGCGACAACCTGGAACATCAGGTCGGCTCCGCGTTTGTCGATCGGCAGGTAACCCAGTTCGTCCAACAGAAGCAAGTCTGGTCGCGTGTACTCTTTCAGTCTCTTTTTCAACGTTCCATTGATCTGCGCGCTGGTGAGGACGTTGATCATGTCAATCGCGCGCGTCCAACGCACGGAGATTCCTTTTTCACAAGCGGTGTACCCCAGAGCGTTTAGTAAATGGCTTTTTCCGGTTCCGGTTTGTCCAATCAGAACGGCACAGTGATGCTGTGCAACGAACTCACAGTCAAACAACCGGAAGATCTTTTGCTTGAGCACACGTTTGGGGAACGTGAAGTCATAGTCTTCCAGTGTCTTGCGTGCTGGCAGCTTGGCCAGACGCATCCGTCGTTCCAATGCACGCTGCTGACGAACCGTGACTTCAGCCGCCATTAGGTGCGCCAACACTTCCAGCATGGACGTGTTTTTGCGTGCCGCCTCATCAAGCACCTCTTGGTACGTTTCGGCAATTTGCCGGAGTTTGAGTTTAGCGAGATCTTGTCGTAATAACTCGTGCAAATGTTGATGACGATTACTCATCCGATGTTGTCTCCTCGTGGTTTTCGTTGCCGTGACAGAAGCGGTCATAGTCTCCCGGATCGGGCTCGTCCAAATCGACCTCTTCGATAAGTTCCTGACGCCGTGGACGCACCGGCATCGGGGAAGGCAACTCGCGCCGCCGGCGTTCCTGCAACAAGAGGGTTTCCACGT
>JAJRVM010000202.1 GCA_024277285.1 Planctomycetota bacterium | reverse complement strand
AGCGGCGCTGCGGTTGTCGGTGTTGGTGAGACGGTATGGTGATTCGCGAACACGCGCTGCTCGGTGTCCTCTGTGATCTCTGTGGTGCGACTTCTATCGACCTTCATCAGCGAATCTCGTGCCGAACAGGATTGGCTGGAAACCACCGCCACTTACGAGCCATCGGAGCATGTCCGGCGCGGCAAAGGAAAGAGGCCTCCGTGCCACGGCGCCCCATTCCATGGGTAGACTTACATCTTCCTGCGGCGACACACCTACAGGCAATAAACGAGAACCATCGCTACGTCGGACATGCTCCCAAGGCTCGTCCCCCTTCTCCCGATTCCCTCGTTCGGGGCTCTTTGTGCGTTCAACTCGCGTCAATCTTCGGACGATCGTGGTCAGACTCAGACGTGTGACCTCGATCTGACTACCATCGACTCGTCCGGCCAAACCCCCTAACGACTCAAGTCGTCCAAGAGGCTACCGAAACGCGGAATGTCATCATTCAAGCAATCCTTCCAGGCATCTGGTTGCCAGATCTCCACACAGACGGCGGCTCCGATAACCAACACTTCTGCTCCCGGATCAACTCCCAGAAACTCACGAAACCCTTCTGGAATCACCAATCGACCTCTGCCCGCCAGTCGCACCGGCCTCTGTCGCGTCGAAAGCAACCTCCCCAGCGTCTGAACCTGAGCCAGCCGATCTCCCAGGCGTCCGGCCTCAAGCTTGCTTTGAACAACACGAATGCCCGCGGCAAGGTGCTCCTGCCAATCTCCACCACGCCAAAGGCTCACGCATCCAGGCCGTTCCTTGGCCAACATATAGTCGTGCCGGTCGACTGCCACCGACGGTGCTTGGTCCCGATCTGCGGTCTCCGACCGAGCATCGACACCCAGCGACTCATTCGGCGAGGTGGGGTCGCCGCTGTCGGGCCATTTCTCGACCAGTTCCAACGGGATCGACAGTCGGAACCGGTCGTCCACCGTTCGCCGAAACTCGCCCAAAATCAGATTATTGCTTGACTGCATCATGAACGGCCAACAGCTTCTTCGGGTCCGGTGGCTCCGTCCAATCCGCAAACTTGCATGCAACCCTAGTGGGTGAAAAACCCGGCAACAATCGACATACAAGGGCTTAGTGGGTCCCTTTCCCACAAGACGTCGAGTCTAACCGACTTGACCACCGATACAAGGCTTGTCGATCGGAAAAAGCGGTCAGTCATTCGATGTGCGGATAAACGCAGAGCTCGCTAAGGACGCAAAGACGCAAAGACGCGCAGAGGAAGAACTTCAGAATATCGGAGAATCGAACTCCAAGAACCGCCGTAAGTGGGAAAACCACCGCTCTTAAGACATCTGTCCTAATAGAGAGCCCATGCAAGACGAAAGAACGAAGGCCCCTCCTCTTTGCGCGTCTTTGCGTCCTTCGCGCCCTCTGCGTTTAGTCCCCCGCGCGGGGCGATCTGCCAAGGCCCCCGCCTGCCCTTGGTGCGGGTACCCTCGACGCGGCCCTTCTGGTTTTGGTAGACTCGCGGATTCGTTTATCGATACATTGCAAGGAGTTACCTCGTGAGAACGCCCATTGTTGCCGGCAACTGGAAGATGAACCTAACGCGGGCCGAGTCCGTGAAGTTGGTTCAGGGCCTGTCGGCCGAGATTTCCGCTGCGTCCGGCGTCGATGTTGCCGTCTGCCCGCCGTTCGTTTACTTGGACAGTGTACTGCGGGCGACCCAGGCGAGCTTACTGGGGGTCGGTGCCCAGAACATGTACCACGAGCCCAAGGGGGCATTTACGGGCGAGGTGAGCGCCGCAATGCTAACCGACCTTGGCTGCCAGTACGTTATTCTGGGACACAGCGAACGCCGCAACGTCTTTGGCGAATCCGATGAGGACGTGAACAAGAAGCTAAAAGTAGCGCTCGCCAGCGGCCTGACGCCCATCGTCTGCGTTGGCGAACTGATCGAGCAGCGCAAGGCCGGACAGACGCTCCAGGTCATCGAGCAGCAGTTCGATGGGTCGTTTGCCGACGTGACGGCCGAACAGATGGTGCGCTGCGTGATCGCCTACGAACCCGTTTGGGCCATCGGAACCGGACTTACGGCAACGCCTGAGCAGGCGGAGGAGGTACACCGTAGTCTGCGATTAATCTTGCGAGATCGTTTCGGTAATGACGTCAGCGAGGCGATTCGCATTCAGTACGGCGGGAGTGTGACGCCCGACAACGCGGCCACTCTGCTGGCTCAAGAGAATATTGACGGGGCGTTGGTTGGCGGCGCGGCGCTGACCGTGGAAAAATTCTTGCCCATTATCCGGGCGGCTGCCGAAACCAAACTCACCGCATGAGCGGGCCGGTAGCCATCTAGAGGAGTTGACAGAATGTTCATTGATTCTTTTCTCGCGGTGATTCTGGTGGCCGGTCTGGGCCACGTGTTTTTCGGGATCACGATGACACTAACGTCAATCTTTTTGATTCTGCTGGTGCTTGTACAGCGAGGTCGAGGTGGCGGATTGGCCGGTGCCTTTGGCGGGATGGGCGGCCAAAGTGCGTTCGGAACCAAGGCGGGCGATGCGTTCACGAAGGTGACCATCGGTGTCTCGATCTTCTGGATCCTGCTGTGTATCGCCTCGGTTAAATTACTCGGCACTTCGTCCGGGTCATTTGGGCAAGCGACGCCTCCCGAGCAAACTCAATTCATTCCCGGGGCGAATGGTGGTTTGGACGGTGCGGGCGAACCGTTGATGCCGGGTGGCGATTTAGGAACCGAGAGTTCAGGAACTGGCGGTGCGGGGGGCACCCCACCGGCTGCTGAGGTGACGTCAGAGACTCCGGTCGACGCAACTCAAACCGACGCCAGTACACCCGAAGGTACCAACTGAAGGGTTTGAACAGGTGAGGGCGGCATCGTAATGCTTAGTATGACGGGATTCGGCGACGCTCAGCAACAGAATGACGTGCTGGCCGTGTGGGTCGAAGTTCGCTCGGTCAACAACCGACATTTGAAACTGTCTTGCCGGTTGCCCGATGGCTATGCGGGGCTGGAATCTCGGCTAGAAAGCGTGGTTCGAGAGCGAGTTCGGCGCGGATCGTTGCAGTTGAACCTGAAAATCGAACGACTCACGGGCGACGAGGATTACGAGATCAACGAATCGCTGTTGTCACACTTTCACCAGCAGGTTTCCGCGCTCAGTGCTCGATTGCACGATATTGGCGAAATTCATCTTACGGATTTGTTGCAGCTGCCAGGAGTCGTGGTGGAAGCAAAGCGGGCCACCGTGGACGCGGACATGGAATGGCCACTTGTCGAAGCGACGTTGTGCAAGGCGCTCGAACGGCTCAATGAGATGCGCCGGCAGGAGGGCACGGCGCTGGCCGCGGACTTGCGCTCCAACTGCGACTGCATCGACGACGAGTTGGATCAGATTCAACAGCGGGCGCCGGAAATCGTGGATGCCTACCAGACACGCCTGTTGGATCGAATCAATCAACTGATGGCCGAACAGGACTTGCAGGCCGATCCGTCAGCCGTCATCCGAGAAGTCGCACTGTTTGCCGATCGAGCGGATATCTCCGAGGAAGTGGTGCGGTTGCGCAGTCACCTAGAACAGTTCGGTCAGGTGATGCAGACCGAGCGATCTGCGGGGCGAAAGTTGGAGTTTTTGATCCAAGAGCTACTTCGCGAGACCAACACGATCGGATCCAAAGGAAACGACGCCCAAATCGCTCGGCACGTCGTGCAGATAAAGACCAACATTGAACGGCTTCGGGAAATGATTCAAAACGTTGAGTAGAAAACTCGGCCATCACGTCGTGGACGAGTTGTACGGAGAGCGATGAACAAGGCAGCCGTGGTGATCATCTCCGGGCCCTCGGGAGCCGGCAAGACGACAATCGTCAAGCGGCTGTTGGAGCGGTGTCCGCTGCCTCTGACCCTGAGTGTCTCGGCGACCACCCGAGCTCCGCGACCGGGCGAACAGCACGGCATCGACTACTGGTTTCTGACCCATGACGACTTCCAGGAGCGACGTCAGCAGGGGGAATTTCTTGAGTGCTTCGAGGTATTCGGCCGCGGGCACTGGTATGGGACGCTGCGGAAGACGGTTGCCTCTAGCCTGGACCAGGGGAAATGGGTAGTCTTAGAGATCGACGTCCAGGGGATGAAATCGGTAGTGGAACAATTCCCGGATGCCATTTCCTTCTTCGTCCGACCGGCGAGCCTAGACGAATTGGAACGCCGCCTAAGGGGGCGTGGGACCGAAACCGAAGAGACGATCCAGCGGCGTCTCGAAGTCGCCCGACGGGAATGGCAGTTCAGGTGCCAGTTTCGCTTTGACTTGGTGAACCGTCTGGTCGATGAAACGGCAGAAGAAATGTGCCGTCTGTTGCAGTCCGAGGCAGACAAGTAACGAACGGCGGTACGTACGGGGCAAGCGAGCCCAGACGCACGAATCCAAAGCAGCAACGCATTTCGGAGAAATCAATCGATGCTCGAAGATCTCAAAGAGGAAGGCATTGTTAACAAGGTCGGTGGCCGCTTCAAGCTCTCGACGCTCATCCAAAAACGGTTGGTCGCTCTGAACGCGGGGAGCCGACCGTTGGTGGAGGCGAACACCGCCAACAAGATGGAGATCGTGCTGCAAGAAATCCTGCAGGACAAGATCTATTTGGATACGTCGCACGAGGTGCGGATCACGGGCGAGGCGCAAGAGCCGGTCGGCTTGCCAGACCTTGATCCAACCAATCTATGACCGATCGGCAATCGATGACCGGGCGACGGTTGCTCATCGGCGTCACGGGCGGTATCGCGGCCTACAAGACGGCCGCGTTGGTCAGCCAGCTCGTCCAAGCGGATGCCGAGGTGACGGTCGTGATGACGTCCGCCGCGCAGCAGTTTGTCGGCACGGCCACGTTTGCCGCGCTGACGGGGCGCCCGGTCGCCACCGAAATCTTTGATCCTTGCTCTCCGTTGGGGGCCCATATCGAACTGGCCCGCGATGCCGATCTGCTCGCCGTCGCGCCGGCCTCGGCCAGCTGCCTCAGTAAGTTTGCCGGTGGTCAGGCCGATGATCTGCTCTCGACACTGTACTTGTGCTTTTCTGGCCCCGTTGTACTGGCCCCTGCAATGAATGATCAAATGTGGCGGCATCCGGCCGTTGAGCGCAACGCTCGGCAATTACGCGAGGATGGTGTGCACTTGGTCGGTCCCGAATCGGGTTGGCTCAGTTGCCGACAGTCCGGTGTGGGACGCATGGCCGATCCGCAGGCGATTGCCGAAGTGATCGAAACGCACCTCGCGAGATGACGCGCATTCTGATCACCTCCGGACCGACTCGCCAGTACTTGGATCCGGTGCGATTCCTTAGCAACGCATCGAGTGGGCGGATGGGGGCGGCGTTGGCGGAAGCGGCGCTGGCGGCGGGCCATCGTGTCACGATCGTGACGGGGCCCGTCGACGTGACGTATCCGTCCGAAGCACGTCTGATTCCCGTCGTCACGACCGACGAAATGCTCGCCGCCGCTCAACGTGAATTTGCCAACTGTGATGGGCTCATCGGTGTCGCGGCGCCGTGCGATTATCGACCCGTTCGTATTGAGGAGCAGAAGATTGCCAAGACAGGCGAACCCTTGGTACTGCACCTGATTGAAACCGAAGACATTGTGGCGACGCTTGGGGCGGCAAAACGAGCGGACCAATGGGTCGTCGGGTTTGCACTGGAAACGGAAGATCATCGTTTCCGAGCGATCGTTAAGCTTGAGAAGAAAAGTTGCGACCTCATCGTCCTGAATGCTCCTGCCGCGATGACAGCGACGGAGACGCAGATCGAAATGTTAAACAAGACTGGGCGTGTCGTCTTATCGGCGAAAGGTCCCAAGTCTCAGGTCGCGGAACAGATCATCACGACGATTCAGCGTGAATTGATCGGCTCGGGTGGTTCTTCCGTTTGAAGGTAAGCTAGACGAGCGACGACAGGCTGCTCAGGCCGATCGGTTCCCGGCAGGCGAACGGTTCGCCGTACGGCCTGCCGATGACTTTTCCCCAATACGCCGCTTCGTCTCGTAACTGCTCCAAGAACGTCGGTTGCAGGTGTTCACGTCCGGTCACGAACTGGCTGTGGTAGCTCGCGATCGCCTCGAGCTTGCGGTCCCAGTACGGAGTGATATCCAGCACGAAATCGGGCTGAGCCGTCATCTTGAGGTGGACGCAGTAATAGTTGTAGATGCGCTCGGGATGGTGAGGTTCGCCGGGGATATCGCACTTGGTCAGCTTCGACCAAAAGCGGGCCGCTTCGACCAGCTCGGTTGCGGCGACGTGGTCCGGATGGGCGTCGATCCAAAAGGGTGCAAACAACCATCGTGGACGAGTTCGGCGAATGACGGCGGCAAGCTGATGGCGTGCCTCGAGCGTTGGCTCGAGCTGCCGGTTGGGCAACCCCAGGTTCTCGCGCCACGGCAGCCCCAACACTTGCGTTGCACGAGCGGTTTCCGCGGCGCGAAGTTTCGGGCTGCCGTGAGGCGTCGGCTCCCCATCGGTCAGATCCAGAACCCCCACTCGCAACCCTTCGTCAAGAAAACGGCAAATGGCTCCACCCATTCCCAGTTCGGCGTCGTCGGGATGCGGTGCGATGATCAAGACGTCAAGCATTGGCCGTTGGATTCTCCTATCAACGTTCGATTGAACTCGTTCTCTCGCAAGACAAGATCTCGTCGATCGATCTCGATGGTCTCCGCCCATTATGGAGCCCCAGAGGCCAAGCGGCAAACCGAACGTCAGTGCTTTGGTAACGCTCGCGATTTCCGAAGACAGTTCGAAACGCAGATTTCGCAGGTTATCGCAGAGACGTAATATTATCACGATGGTCTGATTGCACTAGAATGCGTGCTCGTTTCGACGTGCGAAGCAAATCAAGAGCACACCTACCGTAAGGGCCGCGTTGATCTCTAATGATTTCACGATTCTTTATTTTCCGACCGATTTTTGCGACCGTTATTTCGCTCGTCTTTATCATCGCCGGTGCCGTCTCGTTGAGTGGTCTGCCGGTAGCGAAGTTTCCGGAGATGTCGCCGCCGACGGTTCAGGTCACCGCGTTCTATCCTGGGGCGAACGCGAAGGTCGTGGCGGAAACGGTCGCGGCGCCGATTGAGCAAGAGGTAAACGGCGTCGAGAACATGATCTACATGTCCTCCAACAGCGTCGACGACGGATCCTACACGCTCAACGTGACGTTCGAAATCGGGACGGACATGGATATGGCCACGGTGCTCGTCCAAAACCGCGTCGCGATCGCGCAATCGAAGTTGCCGGAAGATGCGCGCCGGCAAGGGATCACTACCAAGAAGCAATCTACGCAGATCGTTCAGTTTATTACGCTAACTTCCGACGCGAACCACGACTCGCTGTTTCTTACCAACTACGCGAACATCAACATTAAAGATGAACTCAGCCGTATTCGTGGCGTAGGATCCGTCATGATATTTGGCGCCGAAGAGTACAGTATGCGCGTGTGGTTGGACCCGCGCAAACTGAAGGCCCGTGGCCTGACCACCGAAGATGTTGTGGCGACGATCGCCGAACAGAACGTGCAGGTTGCTGCGGGGCGAGTGGGTGAGCCGCCGGCGCCGGCGGGAACCGCGTTCCAGTTGGTGGTCAACACCAAGGGGCGACTCGAGACCCCGGAAGAATTCGAGGCCCTGATCATCAAGACGGCCGAGGGCGGCCGTATCACTCGGATACGAGACGTGGCCACCGTCGAACTGGGCGGCAAGAGCTACAACTATCTTGCGAGTCATAACGGGAAAGCGGCGGCGGCGATCTCCATCTACCAACTGCCCGGCGCCAACGCACTCGATTTGGCCGCAGCGATTCATACGAAAATGCAAGAGGTGAGTCGCCGATTCCCCAAGGGGATGCAATACGACATTCCGTTTGATACCACGAAGTTTGTCGAAGCTTCGATCAACGAAGTCTATTCAACCTTGTTCGTCGCCGTCGTGCTGGTCGTGATCGTGATCTATATCTTCCTGCAAGACTGGAGAGCGACGGTTGTCCCGTGCGCCGCGATCCCGGTTTCGCTGATCGGTACGTTTGCGGCGATGGCAATGCTCGGCTTTTCGGTCAACATGTTGACGCTGTTCGGAGTGATTCTTGCGATCGGAATCGTGGTCGACGATTCGATCGTGGTGGTTGAGAACACGACGCGGCACGTCGTTGCTGGGCTGAGCAGCAAGGAGGCTGCGGTCAAGGCGATGGAGGAAATTACGGGGCCGGTGATCGCCACCACGCTCGTGCTGCTAGCCGTATTCGTCCCGACGGCGTTCATCGGCGGCATTACGGGGCAAATGTATCGACAATTCGCGCTGACGATTTCAGCCGCCGTTCTGATCAGCACCGTCAATGCACTCACCCTCAGTCCGGCGCTATGCGGCATGTTGATGCGCAAGACACCCGTGGCGCGGTTCTTTTTCTTTCGAGCTTTCAACAAGGGCTTTGACGTTTCGACGGCCGGATACAACGGCGTCATTCGGCGAATGGTCCGATTCGTGGCCCTGGTAATGATCCTCTTCGCGGCCCTCATTGGCGTCACCGGCTGGGGCTTCTCGCAATTGCCAACGGGGTTCATGCCGACCGAGGATCAGGGCTATGTCTTCGCCAACATTCAGTTGCCGGATGCCGCCTCGCTTCAGCGGACTTCCAAGGTGATGGAACACGTCGATCGGATTCTGGCGAAAACGCCAGGGGTCGCGGACCGAGTGGCAATTGGTGGCTATTCGATCTTGTCCGGGACGACGGGATCGAACCTGGGGATGGTGGCCATCGTGTTCGATCCGTGGGATGAACGGAAGGACCCTAGTCTCAGCCAAGACGCGATCGTCGCGCACATTCGCCGTGAGTTCGCGAAGATCCCAGAGGCCCTCGCGATCGCCTTTATTCCACCCCCCATCGACGGTCTGGGGAATGCCGGCGGGTTTCAGATGCAATTGCAAGACCGAGGTGGTACCGGACTGGTGGAAATGCAGACGCTTTCGGACGAGATCGTCGTCGATGCGGGCGCTCAGGCCAGTCTAACGGCCGTCTCGACGACGTTTCGCTCGGGCGTGCCGCAACTGTTTGCCGACATCAATCGCACAAAAGTCAAAACGCTCGATATTCCGCTCAGCACCGTGTTCAGCACCCTGCAGGCTTATCTGGGGTCGGCCTATGTCAACGACTTCAACCGGTTTGGCCGAACTTGGCAGGTCCGCGTGCAGGCCGATCGTCAATTTCGCGTCGATGCGTCGGATATTCGCAGTTTAGATGTGCGCAACCGGGCCGGCGATATGATTCCGCTGGGAACGTTCACGCGGGTGACTGAGACCTTGGGACCTCAGGTGATTCAACGTTACAACCTGTATCCGAGCGCTCAGATCAACGGAGAACCTGCCCCCGGTTATAGCTCCGGGCAAGCCCTGACGTTGATGGAGCAACTGACCGACGAGAAACTGCCGTCCTCCATGGGCTACGAGTGGACAGGGATGTCCTACCAGGAGAAGAGTGTCGGGAACGAGCAGTACGTGATTTTCGTACTCGCCGTCGTCTTCGTTTTCCTGGTTCTCGCGGCACAATATGAGAGTTGGACCAGTCCGGCCGCTGTGATCTTGGTCGTACCGTTGGCGGCTTTGGGAGTGGTGGCGGCTTTGATGTTTCGTGGGGCGACCAGCAATACGTACACGCAAATCGGCATCGTGTTGCTCGTGGCATTGGCCAGCAAAAACGCGATTCTGATCGTTGAATTCGCGAGCGAGAAGCGTCGCGAAGGAATTAGCATTCGCGAAGCCGCGACCGAGGCGGCGAGGCTGCGGTTTCGAGCGATCCTAATGACCGCCTTCTCGTCGATCTTGGGATTCCTGCCGCTGCTGGTTGCGAGCGGTGCGGGGGCAGCGAGTCGTCAGGCCGTCGGAAATGCCGTTGTCGGGGGAATGATCGCCGCGACGTTGTTCTCGCTGCTGTTTGTGCCTACGTTTTTTGTCGTCTTTCAGTCGATCAGCGAGTTCAGGACTCGAAGCCAAGAGCCGAAGACCGGGAAATCGTAAGGCGAACGCCGGAAAAGAAACTGCCCGTACGATGGACGTCCCGCTTGCCCGCACGATGGACGTCCCGCCGCCCGTACGATGGACGTCCCGTCCGTCTTGGTTGGATTGGACGGACGGGGACGTCCATCGTACGGTAGTCGCCGAAGCCAAAGCGACTACGGTTTGGCTTCCAAGGAGGAGGTCGCCTCGGTCGGTAACATGTCCACCGGCTTCGGGTCGACCTTCGCTTCGGGCCTTGCACGTTGCAGACCGTTGACCACGATCCGATCGTCCGGCTGCAGACCTTGTTCAATGACTACGAACCTTGTCGTACCGATTCGCTGTTTCATACCGACAACGACATCGCGTCGCTCAACAACGTTTTCGCCGTTCACGATCAAGAGGAAGCGTCCGGCTTGGTCGGACGAGAGGCAATATTCGGGGACGAGCAGCGCGTTCTCGATCTCTTTGCCGGGAATCTTAATCCGAACAAACAGCCCGGGAAGAATCGTTTTGTCGGGGTTCGCAAAGATGCCTCGGATTTGATACGTCCCCGTACTCTGGTCGACGGCCAGATCCGCCGAGTCGAAATGTCCTTCGAACGGGAATCCCTCGTCGACTTCACGGCCGAGAAACATCTTGATAGATTGCTTGTCTTCGAGTGTTGGGGAACCTCGAAGGCCCTCGCGCCCAGGCTCGCTGGCCAGCCGAAGTAATTGCATTTCGCTGATAAAGAAGTTCGCGTAGATCTGATCGTAGTTGACGATCGTCGTTAGTTGTGTGGCCTCGTTGCCGTCCACCAAGTTCCCTTTCTTGATGAGCGTTTTGGCGACACGTCCGGCGATCGGCGCCTTCACCTGCGTGTACTCCAGGTCTAGCCTATCGCGGTCCAATTTCGCCTCGGTCGCCAGGAGTTCCGCCTCCGCCGCGTCATAGTCGGCCTTCGCGGCCACCAGGTTTCGTTCGGGCGTGGCGTTCTGTTCAAACATCTTCGTCTGTCGGTCAAATTCGATCTTCGCACGGTCTACTTTTACATGGCTGGCCGCAACCGCTGCCTCGGCGGCCGCTACGGCGGCCTCATACTGGCGCGGCTCGATCACATACAAGACCTGTCCTTCCGTGACGTCGGTAAACGGCTCAAACTTCACCTCGTCGATAAAACCGCGGACTCGAGCACGGACGTCGACTTGAGCAACGGCCTCGGTGGTGCCGGTCTCTTCCAGGTAGTCCGAAACGCTCTGACGCAGCGGGACCGCGACTTGGACGGGCGGCGGCGGCGGCGCCTGATATTCGTTCTTGCGGCCGCATCCGGCAAACGCCAGTAGTCCGACCCATACCGCTGTCCATGCGTAAGTCCGCATCGATGCATCCTCGATTAAGTCTTGTCAAGAAAACAGGCGACTATCCGTTTGCCGTGCAAGGGACCGCGGAGACCCGCTTATCGTCGTTAGAAACCACTCCGCGTGCATTTTGCGCTAAGCGGTGAACCAACAAAAGGAGGCGGGATCAGCTCCCGCCTCCTTTGTGATGATCCGCATCGGCTTTCACGAAAACCGCGATCGGCCAGCCCGTCCGCCTCTGCTCGCGCCCCGCATTCTACTCGCGGGGCCGGACAGCGCCGGTCAGACCACTGTAGTCCGACCGATCCTCGGTATGCCACAACGGTTCACCCGACTCCACGCGCCGACGCAAAATGTCGATCTTGTCGGTTGACCCGGCGGGCGCGTCCGTCGAACTAAACTCGTCACCGATCTTCGGTGCAAAGTCTTCGTCGTGACCGTACTTCAAGATGGCCTCGAAAACGTTACGTACCTTTGGAGACTGCATTGGACTTAATTCCCTCCACACCGCAAAACGAAAAAATATTGATGCGGCCGCGATGGCCTTTAAATGTCGCCTTTAAGTGTCGCCCTTAAGTGTCGACAGCGCCGCTCAACGGCAAGAACCGCGCACAGCGAGAACGCAGTGAGCATGCGAACAGCTGATTATTCCCGCACGAGGGCAAAAGTCAACGATTTTGCCGGGGAATCACCTAAGTTTTCCGGGTCGTCAAGAAATCGATGTCGATTGCTAGCGTTCCTCTACTTGCGGCGTTTGGGGGGTACACGCGAGACACTTAGACTAGGGGGCGGCGCGGGATGCTCGTGCTCGCGTAGTCGATCATCGCCGCAAGAAGAAGGCCTGGGCCAGGTCGTCGACCCAGCATTCCACCAGTGTGGCGAGGTTGGCATGGGCGTCAATCTGCTGGAGTGCCAACAAGCAGCGATCGAGTCGCTGGTCAGCAACGTCCAGCGGGCCGTGCGTGTCCTCGTCGGTGGTTGAGCGTGGGGCGAAGGTCGGCGAGCCAGCCACGGTCAGCTCGAGCAACTCACTGCGCAGACGCCGCATCGTCAGCTGAATGATCTGTCTCAACCGGTTGCGCCGCGACGCGGCATCACGACCGGCCGATTCGACGAACGATTGCAAATCCTTGGCGATACCAATGGTGTCGGGAACCGGCTGATCCCATCGCGACGCCAACTCGTCACCGAACTGGCGAAGCGCCGGATCGGCAAACTCGCGAGCCCGATCGAGACTTCCCTCGGCCAGACCGGCGAGCCGTTGGGCGCTCGCTTCGTCGTCACACAAACCTTGCTCGAGCACATACTGCCGAACGAACGCATTGGACAGGGGCTGAAATCGGACCACCTGACATCGCGACCGAACGGTCATCAACTGGCGCTGGAGGCTTGTTGCGATCAGTATCAAGAGCGATTTCGGAGGCGGCTCTTCCAGCGTCTTGAGCAGACAGTTCGCACCCTCTTGGTTCATCCAATCGGCGTCGTCAATGATCGCGATTCGGCGTCGACCGCTGCTCGGCCGCAGTGAGATGCGGTGGCAGAGCCCTTCGCGAGAGCGGTGTTCTTGGTCACCAATAAACAGTTCGATCGGTATGACGGTCTTCCCGGCCGGACGAGCGATCAGGTCGACGTCGGGGTGGGAATCGGCGACAACCTGTTGGCATGAAGGGCACCGCAGGCAGGGCATCAGTTCCGCTTCGGCATGACGCTCGCAGAGAAACGCCTGTGCCAGGCGGATCGCAAAGGATCGCTTGCCAATCCCCGGAGGGCCAATAAACAGGTAGCTACTGGCCAATCGATTGCGAGCGACGGAACGTTCAAAGCGATCCGCGACGGCGTCGTGCCCTTCGATGCCGCACCACGCCATCAGCTCGTCCCCCGATTTCGTTGCATGGCGTCGCAGGCGGCCCGCTGCACCGCCTGCTCGACGGCGTCCGGATCGCCGCTCGCGTCGATCACGCTGATGCTTTCTGGTCGTCGTTGAGCTTCGTCCAAGAAACCTGCACGAACACGTCGAAAGTACTCCTCGCCGCGGCGTTCGAGTCGATCGGGGGGAGCCAGCCGTCGTAGGGCAGCCTGCTCGGGATCCAGGTCCAGGACCAGAGTCAGCGTGGGCTCCAGACCGCCCGTTGCGACCTTGCCGACTTGCCATACCGTTTCGGGCGACATGCCTCCCGCGTGACCTTGGTATACCACGTTGGCCAGCAGGTAGCGATCCGAAATGACGGAGCGGCCGGCCGCAATCGCCGGTCGGATGACTTGGTCGACCAACTGAGCTCGCGCGGCCATGTATAGCAGCATTTCGGCGCGATTGTCGATCGCGATGCTCGTCGACTGTAAAAGCAACTCGCGAATCGTTTCACCCAACTCGCTCGTCCCCGGGTCGCGACAAACTTCAACCGCCTGTCCATTCGCCTCGAGCCATGTCTGAAAGCGGCGGATCTGGGTCGTCTTGCCCGCGCCGTCCACGCCGTCGAAAACGAAGAAGTGAGGTTGAGTCATGTTTGGCAGATTCCTGGGTTCTGGCAAGTTTCCCGATTCTAACGCAAAAAGTTCCAGTCCGACCGGGCGTACCGCTCGTGGACTCGTCGTGCCGTCGCCTCGTTGGGCCATGCTTGAAGCGTTTCACGACACTCCCAGGCCTCCGTTAACGCCTGTCGTAGGGTAGGCTGTGTGACTGGCAGATTCGTGAGGAACTGGTGGTGTGGACGCTGCTGCCGATAGTCGGGTTGCTT
The DNA here is from genome assembly GCA_024277285.1 of Planctomycetota bacterium. The sequence continues at coordinate 5,433 of JAJRVM010000202.1, read as the reverse complement.
GGGCGGCATCGTCAGACACGTTTCGATCAGCGCGATGTCGGCATCGTACAGCAGCGTGCCATGGTAGAGCAGCGAGTCGCGTCGACAGCGAAGGCTGTTACCCGAGAATTTTCGGCCGGCACATGTCAAATCGCTCGTGCCCGACAACGTGACGTGCACATCGAGTCCCTGCAGTGCCGTTCGCAATCGCTCGAGCACAAAACGGTGGGCGCGGTCAATGACGTTCAGTTCGGGCCGATCATGAGTCGCCAGGACGACCGCGTACATCAGGCAACCCGGACCGATCACAACCGCCGCCCCACCACTGCAGCGGCGATGAATCGATATCCCCGCTCGATCGCACTGCTGCCGATCCACTTCCCGATCCACGCGTGAGCCTCGTCCCACGACGACTGCCGTTTGCTTGGCTTCCCACAGCCGTAACAAATTGCCGTAAGTCGCGAACTGATCCAGCAATACTTCATCCAGTGCCAAGTTCTCGGCCACGGTCGGTAGGGTCAAGTCAAGGTAATTCATGGCTTCTTGGCCTCCGTTCGATCCGGTCTTGCTCGCCCGCCAGGATACCGCCGACCGTGGACCGTGGACCGTGGACGCATTTTGTCGCACCCGGTCGCGGAAAAGGTGCCTGAGGGTTAAACTCGAACGAATATCTTCTATCGGCTCTTTCCTATCGGCTCTTTCTCGGGGACCACTCGGTCTGGCATGCTGTTCGCAAACGAGATTCGGACAATGAGGTTTTATTGATGACCGCTCCTGAAGACAACCTGCCTCCCGTCCAACCGCCCTCGGCAGGGTTCCTCATGCAGTTGTTTGTTGTTCCCTTGGTGATTGTCATGGTGATCGTCATGGTGTGCCTGATGTTCAACTGGTTGGCGCACATGGGGTCGCAGCCACAGGACTTGGTCCGTGATCTGTCAAGGCTGAATGCTGGCAGTTGGCAGAAGGCTTTGACGATCGCCAACTTGTTGACGGACCGGCGCAACGACGAGCTGCGACAAGACTCACAGATGGCGAAACAGCTTGCCGATGTCCTGGGCCGTGAGCTGGAGGCGGGTGACATGTCGGCCGAACGGATCAAGCTACGTGTCTACCTCTGTTCGGCGTTAGGCGTCTTCGAAGTCGATGACGGACTTCCCGAGTTGATCAACGCGGCCAGCTTGCAGCGTGAGTTGGCTGAAATCGAGGTGCGCAAGATGGCCGTCGAGGCATTGGCGAGCCGAGCGGACCAGTCGGCGGCGCGGCGACGGAATTTCCAGCAGAACGAACCGTTGATGTTGGCCCTGCGGCAGGCCGCCGATCAGTCGTCCGATCAGCCGGACGAGCGCGAGTTGGATGCCCAGTTGCGACTGCGCGCCGCCTTCGCTTTGGGAGTAATCGGTGGAGCCGACGCCCAGGAGGTGCTCGCGAAAATGCTGGCCGATCCAGAACCGACGGTTCGGTACAATGCGGCCACCGGCTTGGCTCGGCATGGCGACAAGCGATCCGTTCCCCGCCTCGTCGAAATGCTCCAACTTCGCAAGATGGAATCGTCGGCCAACGACGCAACGAACGATATCGGCGTGACGACCATTCTTCAAAACGCGTTGCGAGCGACGGTGCAGCTGGCCGAGGCCAATCGTGATGTGAATCTGGATTCGGTGAAACAGGCGATCGACCAACTGAGCTCAGATCCACAGCTCAACGACAACATCCGACGTGGCATCCTCATCGATGTTCGATCGGCCGAGGATCAGCTCGATCAACGCTCGGCCAGGTGGCCGAGCCTTCCAGCCGCATGGAGTGCATGACGGGCACAGGTCGGGTGGTAGCGACTGCGCAAACCTTGCCAACAGGACCCTGCAGCTTAGCCCGGTTGCACGAAATTCACCTGTTGAGCTGTCGGCTGCTAGCGGAAAGAACTTTAGAAATTTCCGATTTCGCTAACTCCTTATGCTATTTTCCCTTGTCGCTCGCATGTCGAAAAAAAACGACATCCGTCAGTTGCCGTTTGGCTGAATATCACGCAAAGTTCTAAATAGAGTGGAGTACGGCTGCTTTGGGTGCGTCGCGCCGTCGGTGTGCCTTACCACCGTGTCGCATCGTCGGCGTGCCACGGGTTGAATTACGTGTCACGGGTTGAATTAATCGAAGCCAAGGTGTTCGAGTTCGAGGATCGTAAACCAATATGAAGAACGTTCTACTTGCCGCGACGACCGGTCTCGTGTGTCTGATGGTCGCCCCCGCAACCGCCCAGGTCGGCTGTGAAACGTATCGCCTCGTGCCGCAGACCATTGTCGAGCAGCGGCCGGTCACCACGTACCGGCTGCAGACCGAGACTCAGATTGAAGAGCGACCGGTCACAACCTACCGCCCGGTCTGGGAAACGCAGGTTCGACAGCGGCATTACACGGTACTGAAGCCGGTGCGTGAGACGTCTGAAAGAGAAGAACGCTACACGGTACTTAAGCCCGTCTATGAAACCGAGTATCGCGAAGAGACAGTTCAACGTACCCACTACGTGACGGAAACTCAGATGCGTGAGGAGCGACGGACGGTGATGAGGCCCGTCACGGAAACCTCCATGCGAGAAGAACGTCGTACGGTCATGAAGCCCGTCATTGAAACGCAGTACCGCGATGAATGCCAAACACTGTTGCGCCCCGTGACGACGATGACGACGCAAATGGTCGACCAGGGTCGATACGTCGACAAGACGACTTATCAACCGGGTCCGGCACGAACTCGACTTCGCTGGCTGCCGCGAACTCACTACGCCAATCCATACACCGGCGAGCAGACCTCGCAACGTGCCGGGCTGTACTGGGTACCGGAACAACGCCCCGGCCGCTACAACACGCAGAGGGTTTACGTGCCCAATGTCGTGGCACTGACCGTACCACAAACGAGCTATGTATCACAGAACATCGTCCGCAAGGTTCCCGTCCAAACGACTCGTTATGAGGCGATTGAGGAGGTTCGCACGGTGCCCGTTACGACGACGCGGATTGAGCGAGAGGAGCAACGACGAATGGTCCCGGTCACCGTTCAGCGGCCGGTCGTCGAGACGGTGGTCCGCAAGATCCCGGTGCAGAAAGTTCGTTGGGAACGCCAAGAAATGGTGCGTAAGATCCCCGTAACGACGTTGCGTTATGTTCGGGAACAACGCACCGAAGAGACGCCGGTTCGAGTTCAAAAATGGGTTGCCGAACAAAGGACCGAGCAAGTGCGGCGGCGCGTGTCCCGATGGGTTGCCGAAGAGAGTGTGCAATGTGTGCCGCGGACCGTGGTGACACGAGTTCCCATTGACCAGGGGGGCGCGACGGTCACCGAGGTCGTACCGGGTTCGAGTTCGCTCATTCCGCCCGACAGTCCGGCGGCCAGTTCCGAGCGCCCCAAAATCGATCGTGAGTAGCGCGGCTCGCCTTGGGCGAACCGGCTGCGTCTCCGAGCCTTGACATCGGCAACGGCCTCGCTCAAACTGCCCCCTGTAATTGCACGTGCCGGCGCGCTGGTTGACTTTTCGGTAAACGAGGTGCCGACCAGTGCTGACCGGACCTGATCCGTAAACGACGGATCGACACATCTTTTCTTGCTTTGCTTCAAGGGACGCCGTCGCATCGTACGGCGACGGGGCATTGAGTGTTGAACAAGACGAAGACATGGCAACGGACCAAGCGGCAGCCGACGACGCAACCGCCACTCAGCGGCTGAAGTCTCTCCGTGTCGCCTTCGTGGGCAAGATGGGTGGCGTGAATCGTCGTGAGGCCAGTCGGCTGGTCCGTCAGCATGGCGGCGTGCCGTCTGAGCGATGTGAGTTGCCGCTCGATCTCGTCGTTCTGGGTGCCGAAGAATTGCCCCTGAGCGGCAACCCATGTTTGGATGACGCGATTCGCGAGGCTGCCGCGCGTGGGCAATTGGAAATTATCTCGGAAACCCAATTCTGGCAGCGATTGGGAATGGTCGAGAGCGAACCATTCGGACGGCGTCTCTATACGCCAGGCATGTTAGCTCATTTGCTTGGCGTATCCGTGGCGGTGATTCGCCGTTGGAGTCGTCGCGGGTTGATCGTGCCGACGCGAGAAGTTCATCGGCTACCATATTTTGACTTCCAGGAAGTGGCGACCGCGCGGCGATTGGCCGAGCTGCTGGCCGCCGGCGCATGACCGGACGAGATCGAACGCCAGCTCGAACAGCTCGCTCGCCTCGTGCCCGATGTCGAACGGCCGTTGGCTCAATTGTCCGTCATCGTCCAGGGCCGTGACCTGTTGTTACGACAAGGCGAAGGACTGATCGAGCCCGGTGGGCAGATGCGCCTCGATTTCCCGGAGCACGAGTCGTGCGGATCCGACGAACCGAGCCCACCGGCGGCCACAGAGACCGGAACGACGTCACGCTGCGTTCTGCCTATCACGCAATGGTTATCACAACGTGCCGATCCGTCGCCAACCGCTGACGAGATGCTGTCGTTGGCGGTCGAACTGGAGGATGAAGGGCGGATCGAAGATGCGGTAGAAATGTACCGCGTGGCGCTGGTTGCCGATGGGCCACGACCTGATGTTTGTTTTCGTCTGGCCGAATTGTTGTACCTGAAGGGAGACGTCAACGCGGCACGTGAACGCTATTCGATGGCGATCGAGTTGGACGAGAACTACGTCGAAGCTCGCGCGAATCTTGGCTGCGTGCTAGTGGAAACCGGTCAAGTCGAATTGGCCGTCGCGGCCTTCGAAGGCGCTCTGTTTTCACATCCCGATTATCCCGACGCTCACTATCACTTGGCCCGCGTACTGGATGAGCTGGGGCGATTCGGGGAGGCCGAGTCGCATTGGCAAGATTTCTTGGAATTGGCACCGGAAAGCCCGTGGGCTGAGGAAGCAAGAATCCGCCTGCAGTGAATCCGCCCAAGGCAAAATCTCACGACAAGCCGCTAAGGACCGAGCAATGAATCACTGTCCCGTCCTACCCCCCGATCTCGATAGTTTTTTTCCGCCGATGCGAAGCCGCCAAGTCTCTTGATTCGATTCCTGTTGGCTTGGCGTCTTTGCGGCTTGGCGCGAATACCCTATAAGGGGGAGGCATGATTCTAGAAGTCCGTCCGATTACTGAGGATCGGGGGTCCCGTGAGCCGACGGCGATACGGCCTGTTGACTTAGTGAGCCGAAGGCGCTAGCCTCGGGCGAGGAACCGTAGCGATTCGAGGCCCAGACCTGGGCTGTTAAAAAGTAGGTATTCCGTGGGCAGTAGGTTTATCCTGGTTTTGTTCCTTGTTGTGGCGGCTTAAATCGCGGAGGCGTTTGGATTGAAGGCTCGAGGGGGGATGCTCTGTCAGCCACCGCCTCAGGTGCTTGATGCCGACGGTCTCGGATACCGATTCAAGAAGCGATGCCGTCGGGGTTACCACGGATGCCGCTAGCCCCAGCACGTAACGAGTGAAGCCGCTTTGACTCTGCTGACCTT
>JAJRVM010000201.1 GCA_024277285.1 Planctomycetota bacterium | reverse complement strand
AGCAGTGCGCGCCGTCAGTCGACCTTCCAAATGGGGAGTTGCAAGACGCTTCGCACTGCGTGCAGTGTACGACGGTGTGATGGTTGAGCGGTTGGTAGTGCCGGATCGATCGGGATGGGGAACTCGTTCGAGCATGCAAGTGGCACCAACACTCCGCACTCAAACAGGAGGTTCTTTTCGATTGCTAGCGTGGGGTCTGGGCGCACCGGGCTTTGGAATTTCCACTTTCCTTGCGTTTCTTGCATTTTCCGTGAGGGGTTTGAACACTCGTTGGTGATTCACTTGATAGGTAGTCGCATTGGCGAGTGTTCGCATCGGAAGAATTCGCGCCATGAAGGAGTGCTCATATGTCGCGTCGAAAAAGCCACCGCAAACAAGTCCGATTTCGCAACGTCGCCGGCGATGCCCACTTCTTGACTTTTTCGTGTTTCCACCGCTTGCCGCTGTTAGGGAATGACCGCACCCGACGATGGATGGTCGATGCGATTGCCGAGGCGCAGACTAGATTCGCATTCGATCTTTGGGCATGGGTAATCATGCCCGAGCACGTTCACTTGCTCCTGTTTCCACGCCTGAGACCATACGACATGAGCACGATCATAAGCCAGATCAAGAAGCCGGTTGGCACCAAGGCGATACGCTATATTGAACGAAATGCGCCCAGCTATCTCGACAAATTGACCGTCATCAACAAGAACCGAACCTACCGCCACTTCTGGCAACCCGGCCCGGGATATGACGAGAATATCGACGACCCAGTCGCCATCCGCCGTGTCATCAACTACATCCACCAGAACCCCGTTCGACGTGGGTTGGTCGAAAAGGCCGAAGACTGGGAATGGTCCAGCGCCCGAGACTGGGCCGGTCTTGATTCACCGCTGCTCAAAGTCGACCGCACTCTCCCACGGATCTACATCATCGGCGAATGAAGAGTTCGCGCGTCCGTGCCACTGCTCATTCCGTACGCGTTCCAACTTCATTCCCCCCACAAAGCGCGATAAACCGACGCGTAAACGAAAACGCCAAGTTGAGCAGTGCGAAGCGTCAATCGAGCTACCATTGGAAACCGGCGAGGCGGTTCGCACTGCGTGCAGTGAGCGGCGGTGCGGTGGCAGCGTGTTTGATAGTGATAAGTCGATCGAAGTATAAAACTCGTCCGAGCATGCAGTGGCACGGGGGTTGTCAGAAGGGGTATCATGGGTGGCAGCAAGCTTGACACATTCTACCGATAACATTTTTTCTTATTTTTGCCGACTCATTGGACGCACGGTTGGCATCTTGTAGTAATGGGGGAGGAAGTGTGCATGAGTAATCCAGACCGTTCTCGTGCAGAGACGCTGCTGGAAAGGGCACAGCAGGGCCATGGGGATGCTCTCGGCCAATTGCTCGAGCGGTACCGCAACTACATGTCGATGTTGGTTCGAATGAGCATGCCAGCCGAACTGCAACCGAAAGTCGATCCATCCGATATCGTCCAAGAGGCGTATCTGCAGGTCCATCGTGGATTCGACCAGTTTCGAGGCAGCACGGAAGGCGAGTTCCTGTGTTGGCTCAAGACAATCCTCGTCCATGGCCTAGCCGCTCAACGACGGCGTTATATGGGTAATGCCAAACGCGACGTGCGGCGCGAAGCGGAGCTGCGCTCGGTGATCGATCGATCGTCCTCAACGCTTTCTCACGCGATTGTCGCCGGCGATCTCTCCCCAAGCGAATGTGCTCAGCAACACGAGCGGGGCGTGATTCTGGCCAATGCGATGGCGCACCTATCGCCCGATCATCGCGAAGTAATTGTGCTGCACAATCTGGAAGAAAGAACGTTTGGCGAAATCGCCATCCAGCTGGGACGGTCGGTCAATAGCGCGCGCTGCCTCTGGGCACGTGCGATGCGAAACCTGATCGGTATGTTAAACACAGGCGATGGCTCGTCGCCGGCTTGATCGCGACGTTTGTTGGCCATGCACCCGCAGAACGAGGCAAACACCGATGGATATTCCTCAAAGCAATCAGGGTTGCGATTCAAACGATCAGCAGCTAGCCGAGGCGATGGAGGCGTACCTCGCGGAACTAAAATCGGGTGCGACACCGGACATGGAAGCATTCGCGCGACGGTATGGGGATATTGCCGACGATCTGCGCGGCATCTTGCCCGGGCTGGAAATAATTCACGGCCTGCTGGCACCTGCCGAAGATGCTGGCCAGCAGCGTGAATCCGACCCGTTGCGCCCGCTGGCCACACTGGGCGACTACCGTATCGTGCGCGAATTGGGTCGCGGCGGAATGGGCGTGGTCTATGAAGCCGAGCAATTGTCGTTGGGCCGCACCGTCGCATTGAAGATACTGCCGTTCGCGGGAATGCTGGACGAGCGCCAGTTGATTCGATTCAAGAACGAAGCGCGTGCGGCCGCGACACTGAACCATCCCAACATCGTACCAGTACAAACGGTCGGCTGCGAACGGGGCGTTCATTTTATCGCCATGCAGATGATCCAAGGCCAGAGTCTTGCAAGCGTGATCGGACAGTTGCGACAGATGGAAAAGAGTGGCGATCTTAGCAGTGTCAGCGACTTGCAAGACATTCCGATCGCGGACGCGACGTCGCGGGCCACCAATCCCAACAACGACCAGTGGCTGCTTGCGTCTGACCAAGCGATCGGCAGTACCGACCCCACGATCGCGCGGTCGACCAGCGACCAGCCAAGTACGGCACCAGACACGCAACGCGACGCGCAAGCCGGCATCTCGACTCAAGGCCACGGGCGTGGGAGCGAGTTCTATCGCAGCGTGGCGCGGTTGGGCATCCAAGCGGCCGACGGATTGGAGCATGCGCACTCACGCGGGGTACTGCATCGCGACATCAAGCCGGCTAACTTGATGCTGGATGGATCGGGAAAGCTCTGGATCACCGACTTCGGCCTGGCACGGATCGAAGGAGATGTCGGAGTTTCCGTGACCGGCGATTTTTTGGGCACCATACGCTACATGCCACCGGAACGGGCTGGCGGTCAGCGGCAGGTTGCCGACCCACGCACCGACATCTACTCGCTGGGCGTCACGCTGTACGAGCTGCTGACGCTCCGGCCGGCGTTTGAGGGCGACGATCAGCAACGCTTGCTGGCACGCGTCACAGCCGACGAACCCGTCGCGCCACGCCGTATCGACCGTTCGATCCCGGTCGAACTCGAGACGATTGTACTGACCGCGATGGCGAAGCAGCCTGAGGAGCGTTACGCAACCGCTCAACAGCTGGCCGACGACTTGCAGGCGTTTCTCAACGACGAGCCGATCAAGGCCAAGCCACCCACGCTGCCACAACGGATCGTCAAGTGGTCGCGGCGGCACAAACCACTGGTCGCTTCGGCCGCGGTCTTCTTGCTCATCTCGACCATCGGCTTGGCGGTAAGCAATGTGCTGATCGCGCAACAGCACACCGTGGCCGAGACCGCAGCCGCCAACGAAACCGCACAGCGCAAGGAGGCCGACAAACAACGCGCCGTTGCCGAGCGCCAGAAGACAATTGCCGATGAGAACTTCAAGCGTGCTCGAGAGGCGGTGGATGAGTATCTGACGAAAGTCAGTGAAGACAAGCTGTTGAACACGCCTGGCTTGCAACCGCTACGCAAGGACTTACTTGAGCTGGCGTTGAAATACTATCAGCAGTTCATTGCCGAGCGAAGCGACGACCCGGACCTGCAAACAGACTTGGCAAATGCCTACTATCGCGTAGGAGAGATAACGGCGGAAATTGCTTCAACGAAAGATGCGTTGAAAGCGCATCAGAAGGCACTCGACATCCGCAAAGCACTGGCGGTAAGAAACACGGGTAACGAGGACGATGAAGACAATCTGGTTGAAAGCTATCGAGCCGTCGGTTTGCTGCAGAAGAAGACGGGAAACCGAGTTGCTGCGTTGAACTCATATGATCAAGCAAAGCGGATCGCCCTAAGACTCGTTAACCAACACGCCAACGTACCCAAGTATCGAGAGGAAGTAGGACACATATACAGGAGCCTCGGAAGTCTGTATGGAGATACCAGGAATCTGAGCGAGGCGGAGAATTCGATTCGGCTGGCCATCCAAGTGTGGAAAACGCTCGCAGCCGAACACCCTGACCAAGGCGACTATTTCAACAACTTAGGCAACTCTTACAACAGCTTGGGATTCCTTCAGCATTCCATGGACGAACAGAAGGAAGCAATTGCGTCGTGCAGGAAGGGGGACGCAATATACCAACAGTTGGTAAAAGAACACCCCACGGTCAGCAAGTACTGGGCCAGCCTGGCCACCTTTCATAATAATTTCGGCTTGCTACTGAAGTCGACCGGCAAACCAGACGAGGGGCTCGCTTCATTGCGGAAGAGCGTTGAAATCCGAGCGCAACTCGTCGCGAAAAACCCATCGGTCCTCGCCTACCAAAGCAGCTTGGCCAACTCCTACAACAATCTTGGGGTCGTGCTGAGATCCGCGCGCGACTACAGCGGGGCACTCGCAGCGCTCCAAAAAGCGGTGACTGCCTTCAATACTCTGTTGGTGATGAACCCGAGCGTCGTCGTCTATCAAGATGGCGCGGCTAATTCCTTTAACAACCTCGGCAATCTTCAGAAAACCATGGGGAACTACGATGACGCCCTGGATTCCTATGCGAGCGCCATCACGATTCGCACGCGCATCGTCGCGCAGAACCCTCGCATTCTCGAACACCAATCCTATCTCGCGCGACATTACAACAACCTCGGCCTTCTGCAGCGCACCATTGGCAAGCCGAAGGAGGCGCTCGCCTCGTTTCGTAAGGCATTCGAAATCTACGACTCACTTGTGAAAGCGAGTCCAGAAAGCGTTTACCAGGCCGGCTTGGCCAACGCGTACCATAATGTCGCACTGATGTATGAGGCGGAAGGACATTTGGCAAAGGCGATCGCTTCGCAGCGCAAGTCGGTCAGTATTCAAGAAGAACTGGCCGCCAAGCACCCAACGGTCACCAAATACCAGTCTCGCCTCAGCACTGCATATCTCAACATGGGTTCGATGTTAGCGGCCTCCGGCAAACAGGAGGAGGCACTCAAGCTAGTCCAAAAAGCGATCGGCTTGCAGGAGAAACGCATGTTCGAGAATCCCCATGCACACGGTCTCCAGCCAAAGTTAGCGGCACTGTACAACAGCGCTGGCTCTCTGCAACGAGATTCTAAGAAAATGGATGAGGCACTTGTTTCCTTTCGGAATGCGATCAAGATTCGACAACAGATCGCTTCCGAGAATCCCAGTATTCCCGACGATCAAGCCGAACTGGCGGGTTCATTCAACAACCTGGGGACGTTGCAGAAGGTAACCGGGGACTTCGATGGAGCACTCACGAGCTACAAGAGAGCCATCGAGATCAATCGGAAAGTGGTTAAGCAGCACCCTTCGGTTCCCAAATACAGAAGCTATCTTGGGAATCACTTCATTAACATGGGCGAATTGCAAGAACTGGACGGCAAGCCGAGCGACGCGAACACGCTCTATCTTCAGGCGCTAAAGGTGCGGAAGCAACTAGTGGCCGAGAATCCCGGCGACATCAAATCGCAACTGCGTCTGGCGGACGTTCACCGACGTCTGGGTGAATTGCAGCGAGGTACGGGAAAGCGTGAACAAGCGCACGAATCTTTTGAGCGTGCCGTCACACTGCTGACAGCGATACCTGAACAAACTCGCCCACCAGTCGCCTGGAGCCTATTCGGTCGAACACTCTATCGCACGGGCCGGTGGAAAGAAGCGAGCCACGCTCTTCGACAAGCAAATGAACGGTATGGCGAAGACAGTCCCACTCTTACATCTCGTTGGTGGTATCTGACAATGGCTCTGGCGCAGCTGGGTGAGACAGACAAAGCTCGCTCCTATTATGACCATCTCGTCGCGGAATTGGCAACGCAAAAGAACCCTAGTGACCAATACGACAAATTACGCGATGAAACAGCGGAACTACTGGGCATTCCCAAGACACCCACAGAAAAACCAGGAGGCAAGGAAGACAACGACTCGACGCCCCCCAACGAATCAGGGACCACATCCAAAATGTAACGATCATTCCTGATCTCGCACTGCGCGCGTCCGTGCCACTGCTCATTCCGTACGTGTTCCAACTTCATTCCCCCCACAAAGCGATAAACCGACGCGTAAACGCCAACGCCAAGTTGAGCAGTGTGAAGCGTCAATCGAGCTGCCAGATGGGGAGTCTCTAGACGGTACGCACTGCGTGCAGTGTGCGGCGGTGTAATGGTTGAGCGGTTGGTAGTGATAAGTCGATCGCGATAGTGAGTTCGTCCGAGCATGCAGTGGCACGGACGCGACCTATTCGTCAAAGTACCCGTCGTAATAATCGACGTCCTTTTCGCGACGCAGGTGGCGCGAATAGCGTGAGAGGGGCTGGCCTTCCTGGTCCAGCAATACGGCCAAGTCCGACGCTCGATAACAAATCTGAACGACCAGATCTTCTACCGACGCATCGTCACTCAAACCGTCCTTCATGGCGCGCTGGACACTGAGTCGAACGGCGTTGCGAAACGACTCGGCTGCGTTCTCAGCATTTACTACTTGCAAGGCATCCTTGCAGGCGGCCAAGTACTCCAGTGCCTCCTTCTCATCCACGGTCTCACCCGGGAATAGCTCCTCGGCAACTCGCGCGACCGGCCACTTCTCCTCCAACGCGCGTTCGAGCACTCTTGCCGCATGAGGCATGATCTCGTCATAACGCTCGTTCTCGATGCCGAGATGATCACGGTAGTTGGCGAAGCTGTAGCCGAAAATTTCGGCTGCCAACAGACTGTATCGGTCCAGTTCATGGGCATCATCGTTTGGTTCGCCATCGGACCAGCCATCCTCCAGATCGGAACAGACGTCGCAAAAATCCTGCCCCTCTTCGTAGCGCGAATCACAGCCCGTGCACCAGAGGTGACCACATTCGAAGCAGCGTCCGATCGTGACGTCCTCAACGTCCGGATCATGTTCGCAATTGCCGGTCTCGCTGCTGCCACACTCCGGACAATCACCCACCATGATCTTGTTTACAAACTCCTCGCCCGTTTCGCTCGCCTCAAAGATACGGCGAAACTCGCGCATGAGTGTCGGGTCCATTTTGTCAAGAAAATCACGCGCCATTTCCATTTCCTGATTATCCGGCAGGAAGAGAACGTCGGCCTCGCAGTAGCTGCAACGCGTAGCGTTCTCAGCAACCTCTTTTCCGCAACTCCAACACAACATGGTCTTTCATGCTCCTCACAAGAAACGGGAACCGTCGCGGTGCGCACTCACCTCGCCACCGAAGCGTGCTGCGAACTCGGTTCGTGATTATAACGCAGAAGCGACGTGCTCGGTCAGGGCAAATCAAACCACCCTAAACACGCCATTCAACCCATCTTCACGGCACCGAGAAGGCCAGCCCGCTTCACGTCGTCGCTTGTTTTGGGTTCAGCCGATGCGGTACCGCAGCCGATGATTAGTCTCGGCCACCCAGCGTCAGCTCTTGCGCAATCACTACATCCTAACAAGCCTATTCGGCGCTGCTGAACCCAACGTCCGAAACGTGGCCACATTTGAATCTCGGCGCGGGAACGACGGAAGCGCGTTGCTTTCGCGCAAGCAGCCAATACGTATCCGAGGACACGCCGAGTGTCGTCGTCACGCCCTTTTCACGAAGCCAACTCGCAACTGTGACCCAACGAACTCAACGCCTGAGATTGCTGGTTGTCGGCGCCGTGGTCGGTATGGCCATCGTGGCGGGAAACGCTACCAGCGCCGCCGCTAGCCCCGTGCCCGGCCGCCGGCCGGGCAGGATCCTGATCATTCGCGGCATCTTCACCGTCTTCTCGTTTGGCATGGATTCGTTGGCTTGCGAGCTCGCGCAGCGCGGGTATCGCGTCGATCTGGCCCCTCCTTCGATGGCATCGGTCGCCGCGCAGGCGATTGAACAAGAGTGTCGAGCTGACCCTGATTCCGGTCCATTGGTGATCATTGGGCACAGTTTGGGAGGGCGATTATGCTGTACCATTCCATGGAAATGGAAGCGGAGCGGGATACCAGTGAAATTAGTGGTAATACTCGACAGCAATCCGGGCACGCCCGTCGCCGGCAACGTGGAACGCTGCGTGAACCTCTATGTAACAAACCATTTGGGAGTGTTTCACGGCAAACGAGTCCACGCCGCTACGCCACAAACCGATTTGGTCAACCTGGACATGACAAAAGTACCGCGACCGCCGGGAGTTCCCACCATCAACCACTTCAACATCGACGACTCGCCGTGGATCCGCGAATTGGTCGTCGAGGAAGTGGTCCGCGCGCTGGGCAACGCGGGGGCAACATCGCCACACGCTCCAGCACCAAGTTCCACGCCTGTTTTGGAACCGCATGTGTGGAAGGACCCCGAACAATAGCGAAGTGCAGTTGCGGGCGGCTTGTAGCTGGGCCCGACAAGAGCTCAGCCGCAGTGCCGACGGAATTTCCAGCGCATTGAGGCAGGTGGAAACTGGCCACGCTTGGCAAAGTTTCTCAAGCTACGCAGTGTGGAACGCCGCTCCGCGGCGTTCGCACCGCCTGAAAACAGCCCAATTCTATTGCCGCCCAACGCGGTGAAACGGCCACCCACGGCACCGAGTGCCGTGCCACTCTTCTTGGCAAAGATTCCCAAGCTACTCTTACGCGGCCGAGCGACCGGCGCCTCGAGCGTCGTAGCCGTACCGGTAACAGAACTCACTCCAGCGACTCTCCACGCGTTGGCGCAGTGCGTCGGGCACCTCGTAGCGGTTGACCTGATAGCCGGACATAGCCGCCGTGAGCTGTTCGAAATGCGGCCGAGCCGTATCGAACTGGCCAAGTTCCAATTGTTCGTAGACGCGTTGCAGTTGCCCAACGGGGTCCGCGATGAGCCGTTCGTAGTGGACATCGCAGATCTGCTGAGGCGCCAATTGCTCGCGTTGCAATTGAAACGCATCGTACATCTGGACGAACGTGTCAAGCACGTACTGCTCCAACTCGTCTTGATCGGGCAATTGCAGTCCGTGATCGGTTGCCAACCGCGTCCAAAGTCGCATCGTGGACGGAAAAACACTCAACGGGTCGCGTACGACATGGACGAATCGAGCGCGCGGAAAGAGCTTCGCCAAGTGGCCGATACGCGCCGTGTGCGTGGGTGACTTCAGGACCAGGCGTTGCTGATCACGACCTACCATCACACTCTTGAGAAACTGCAACAGCGTATGGTCCCAGTTTCCCTGCACGTCAGCAGGCAACTGATCCAGCGTCAGCGACTCGGGGCATTGCGGCAAGCGCCGAGGAAATGCGATCGTACGATAGACCGTGGGCAATCCCAGCAGGCAAAGCGCCCACTCATCTTCCTGCGGTTGCTTCCAACCAACTCGCACATTATCCATGGGCCGACGTTTGGGCATCAGCAGTTGCAACCACCACGGCACCAAGTACCGCGACACCAGAAAATGGCTCGGCGCCAGACAGGAATAGGTGTCCGGGCATGTGTGCCGTGGATCGGCCGACAACAGTTCGTGCAGCAGCGTGGTTCCCGACCGCCAATGCCCAACCACAAAGATCGGGTCATCACGCAGTTGCGTTGCCTCGATTTTGCGTTTCCAGAACAACGACTGTGTGCCGGCAAGCAGCGAATTGGCCACGGTTGTCGCCGTGACACTCAGCGCCAGGGGCACTCGCCGTGGAGTGACAGAAAACTGGTTTTCACGCAGCAGCGCGAGCCACGCGGAGAACGTCATGCCGTGCCAAAGCCGCGGAACCCATGGCATGGTTCTGGAACCGCACTGAGGAGGTTTTGAGCCCACTTTTTTCTCCATCTCCTTCTGTCGGCGACAAGCCGACGGCTCGATCGTGAACCGCCGGATGCAACTGCGGGCGAGCACCATCAAGTACACGCCGAATAACGACGCTCAGCCGAACAGTCAAGCGGCGCGGCGCTCGGACGAGTCATCATCGATCACCTCGTCCTCGGTATGAAGATGTGGAACGAAACGCCCAGTACGCGCGCAGTAATCCGCATACGCCTGCCCGTGTGTCTGCGTCAAATACTGTTCCTCGCCAATCGCTTTCATGCGCAGCATCGTGATGTGGATCAGGCCGACAAGGGTCATGGCGGGCGAAAGCGTAACCGTCATGGTGGCCAACATCAGCAGAATGCTAAGTGCGTAGATCGGATGACGTACGTAGGAGAACATGCCACTGGTAATCAGCCGACAACGCTTCCCCGGCACCACCGCCATGCTCCAGTTCTTGCCCATCCCCAGCCAGTTGGGAACCGTCATGCCGAGAGCCAACGCAGCAACGCCAGCCGCCACAAAACGAACGGTCAACAACAGCGGGTTGGTCAACGCCCACTGGGGCGTCGCGAGCCACGGGCTGGCCGAAACCGCCGCCGTTGCCGGAAGAACTTGCCAGAGCAAAATGGCTGGCACCCACAACGCCCACATCCAACGCTCGCGCGCGGTCCGGGGCAACCCGCCAGCGGACGTGCGATAGCGAATGTGGCTGCGAACGACAAGCACGCAAACACTCGTCCAGTATGCCCATACCGTAAGCGCAACGACGGTCTGAGGAATATCGCCAATGAGGAACATGTCGAGAGCCTCGCTTTCGTAAAAATGTAAGGAGTTCTATTGTGAAACGTCGTCGCGACGTTCTCTTGATCTCTGCTGCCGCATCATCTCGAAACGGTCGCGTCCAAACCGACTCTGCGCGATCCGACACGTTGCCGAAACGAAATTCCCACCACGAAATTGCTACGCCGCTTCAGCCGTGTTACTGCCGACGTGATGCGTCGCTCCAGTCGATTCCATCTGCGCCGGGTTGGTCAGTAGCTGGCGAATGGTCGCGGCGAACCGAGCCAGATGATAGGCAGTCGCAATGCGGTGGTCGGCGCGCACGAATAGCGGCGCAACAAGCCCGACTTCGACCTGCCCATTTCGAACTACAGGTAACCGTTCGACACGCCCCATCGTCACACTGAGTGTAGAGCTCTCGTGAGGGTAGTTGGACGGTTTGTAGGCACGCATGGGGGGCGCGCCCGAGAACGCCAAGTAGTTCACCAGTACGGGCGAACATGCAATGCGGTCGATCCGGTCGACTTTGGGCAAGTTGAACTTACTGTCCAAGAACAAATAGCTGCGTACAATCCAGCCCAATAGCGGCCCCGGAAACCGGCTCCGCAGCCACGCCTTGTCTGCATGATCCAAGCTATCGCCACTCGCCGCGCGATGTTGATTTTTCCAGAGTATTCTCGCAATGCGCTCGAGTGACATGGTGTCCACATTACGAATCAATAACACTTCCACTTCGTCCTGCTGACGGTTGTACGTCATCATCCGTACGTTCACGTCCCGAAAATCATAAATTCGCCGGCCGACAATACGACGATTCATTTCCGGATGATGTTGGAGCGCACGTCCTACGGCCTGAATCAGCACATGTGCCACTGAGATCAACGTCTTGCTGCCGCGATTGCACTCACGCACGTGCGCGTTCAACCGTTCCGCCGGTACTTCCGTCCCCCAAACAATCGTGGGATCTGCCGGTGCACGGCAACCGTAAAGGTAATGCAGGTTGTAGAAAGGCACCTCGTTGGCGGGAATTGGCTTGGAGGCGAGTGGCCAGTGCATAACAGACGCTTTCGCAAACAAAAATCAGATGAATTGATCGTATACGAACGAACCGATGGCCCCGTGGGCGACGATCACAAGCGACACGCGTTTGCCGCGTGTCTGGACCCTCCCGGTTCCTCAGGCGGCACGCTTCCGCTTCTGCCGCTTGTCGCAAACCAGTCGAGCCATCCGCTGGATGCTGCTTAGGTGCTCAGGCGAAATGTCCCGAGCCGTCAACTCGATACCAAACTGCTGCCCCATGAACAACACTAGATCAGTGACCAAGAGTGAATCGAGTATGCCCTGATCAAGCAAGTCCGTGGTCGCGTCAAATTCTTCGTACACATCAGCATGTTGTTCCAAGTATTCGATTAACTGCTGCTGAATGTCATGGCTTCCTTGAACATCCATCGAGGTACCAACCCTTCTGTAGCTTCCTTGCTCGACTAGGAGGTTTGTACACTACTGCTGCAACGTGCCGCCGCAACGTAGCTGCTGATCAATTCGCCGCGACCTGCCCATACCGACACACGCTTGACCGG
The DNA here is from genome assembly GCA_024277285.1 of Planctomycetota bacterium. The sequence continues at coordinate 7,433 of JAJRVM010000201.1, read as the reverse complement.
TGTGCGCGCAGCGCCGCAGCGGAGGCGACTTCTAGCAGGGAAACGGCCAAGCGACAAGATCATTTCGCGCCGTGTGCAATGTCGCAACGCCCCGTGTATGGGCGCGATAGAAGCTCGGCGTTCAAAGGCAGAACAGCTCGTACCGTCTTCGTTCCGCACGTGCTTGGCTGGACAGCGGCACTCAGCCGCCCAACCGAGGCCGCGTAATGACGAATGACTGTAACTGTTTAGCCATCTGAAGTGGGGCGTGCACTGCGGTTCATCTTCCATCGGACGCCCCCCCCCACCGCCGAAGGAGGCCGGAAGGAAAGTGGGGGGAGGTAGCTGCTGGCGTCGCGGTAGCTTACCAGTCTTATTCACCCATGGGACAAGCCCATGGGAGTCTTGCCAACGCGACATCAGGAGACGATGCCGAAGAGGGCAGACAAATTGCCGGCAGAAAAAACACAAGACGGGCCGCGAGTCTGCTAGCACGGCATGACGCGAAGCAATTGCTAGCACTCAACAGCGGGGAAAGAACGGCATTCGTTCAAGTCGTGTAGGCAAATCGATCGATTGGATAATAAGTACGGATAATTCGAATGAGAACGTGCGCGCGCCGGTCCTGCACATGGTTGCAATACGTGGCGGCACACCGCTCGTGCAGGGGGGAATTCCTGTCGTACCCGATCGAATCGACCGTCTTACGAATTGGCCTCACGACACGAACTCAGTGGCACGGATGCACGACAAGACGCCAATGGTAGACCAGAATTGTGCAGCACCTATTGCGACGAGCAAGCCGACGGAGCTTCGCTTGGTGATGCTCGACGCGACGGCTTCCGCGGAATCATCCGCAAGCTCGATTACGTCACGAGCGGTGAACAACCGCGGCGTACCGAGCGCGGTTGACGATTGCGCCCAACGTTCCAGATCCGTGGCACATCACCGGCGTTTGAGCGACGCGTTTGGCGACGCGGTGCGGCGATTTGCGGATCATCCCGCACTGATTACGGGCAAACGGACGTTCTGCTACGCCGAGCTTGGCGCGCAGTCGCGGCGGATCGCGAGTCACTTGCGAGCCGATGTGCAATACCGACCGGGCGATCGCGTGGCCATGATACTGGACAATGGTCCCGAGTTCATCGCTGCATACTTTGGGATTCTGGCAGCGGGTGGCACCGTGGTACCGCTGCCCCCGAACATTGAACCGAGTCGGCTCGCGCGGATCACCGGACTGTGTGAGGCCAGCAAGGTCTTCACCACCGAGCGCATCGTGCGCCGGCGACCAGAGTGTGCGGGTGGAGCGAATTGCACGACGCTCGATTTGACCGCAACCCGAACCGATAACGAATCAAGCTGGGAACGGCACGACACGACTGAGCAAGCTCCGGCCATGATCATGTTCACCTCGGGATCTTCAGGAGACCCCAAGGGAGTGATATTGAGTGACGGCAACATCCTGGCCAACACGGAGTCAATTCTACGGTATCTGCCAATCACTCGAGACGACCGAGCTTTGGCATTATTGCCTTTCTACCACGCATTTGGCCATTCGATTTTGCAAACGCATCTACTGACCGGTGCCACATTGATCGTCGATGGCAACATGGCTTTCCCAAGCACGATTGTCGATGCGCTCGGGCGTCATCATGCGACCAGTTTCTCGGCGGTCCCTGAAGGCTTCTATACGTTGCTGTCGATGTCCGACTTACGTGATCACAAACTGCCACACTTGCGTTACATGAGCGTTGCTGGCGGCCGGCTCAAGCCCCGCGCGGTGGGCGACATGGCCCGGACCATCACTCCAGCGGAGTTCTTCGTAATGTATGGCCAGACCGAAGCTTCCGCTCGACTCGCCTATCTGCCGCCCGAGCTGGCGCAAACACATTCAGATTCCATCGGCAAGGCCATTCCGGGCGTGGAATTACGCGTGATGACAGCAGACGGCCGCGAGGCCAGCGTGAGCGAAACGGGCGAACTGTGTGCGCGTGGCGCCAACGTCATGGCGGGCTATTGGAACGATCCGGCCGGCACGAATCATGTTCTGCAAGAGGGTTGGCTGCACACCGGTGATTTGGCATGCCGAGACGCACAAGGCCTGTTCTACGTCAAGGCACGCAAGAACGACTTGGTGAAAGTGCAAGGATTTCGAGTCCACCCGCGCGAAGTGGAAGACGCGATTTCTCAGTACTTTTCTGAGCTGAGGGTGATCGTAGTTCCTTATGAGCACCAAGGTGCCACACGGCTGGCGCTGTTTGGAATCACTCCCATGACAGACCCGACGATCGCAGACCAATTGCGCCGCGTTTGCGCCCGTGAGCTTCCGCGTCACAAGAGACCGTCGTTGATCGAAGTGCTGGCCCAGGCACCACTCAACGCGTCCATGAAACTGGACCGCGCGGCGCTGCGAAGACGCGCCACAGTGCGCGCAAATGCGGAAACCGAGCAAGATGCTCGCGACAACCCGCCGAGAAAGATGTCCGCGTGAGACACATGTCACGCAATTCGCCAGGGAGGGAATCCGGTATGATCTTTTCACAATCGAGGCTCTTGCGAGCAACGACACTGTTGCTATTGACCGTACTAATGTGCGGCAATGCACTGGCGGCCAACCGCACACCGCGACGACGTGGCAAGGTCATTATTATTCGCGGGGCATTCACCGTATTCTCGCTTGGCATGAATGAACTGGGCGACAAACTGGCCAAACGCGGGCTCGATGTGGAAGTGATTGCGGATATCTCGGCTGGCCGAGCTGCCGCCAAATTGAAGTCGGCATACCAACACAATCACAATGTCGGCCCGATCATCTTCATCGGTCATAGCCGCGGCGCCGAACTCGGCCCGAAACAAGCGCGCTATCTGCAAAAATACAAGATCCCGGTCAAACTCGTCGTGATGGTCGACGCGGTCCATAAGACGTCGATTCCCGCGAATGTCGAACGTTGCGTAAACCTGTACCAGAAGGGCTCGTTTGGGTTGCCCCACGGAGTACCGGCGCGCGCCGACAGTAAACGGACGAAAATTGTCAACGCCGATATCGACCAACTCCGCTCCCGCAGCAAAGGGGGGAGCATCAATCACTTTAATATCGATTCCTCCGCGTGGATCCACGATCTTGTGATCGCCGAAGTGCTGCGCGCGTGCCCCGCACCAGGCGAGAATCTGGCGCAAAGATCATCTAAAAAAACAAAGTCTTCGACGAAGCGGCCCACGTCCACCAGAAGCCGAACGCAACAGCCGACCGTGGCGCGACGAAAACTAAAATCGGGGTTGCAATATCCGACCAGCATCGCGAGTGGCCTGTGGGCCGGATCAACTCGGCACGGAGGGACGATCTCCGACCGACCAAAGCGATCCAACAACCGCAGCACATCGCCGTGGGGCAACCGTCGAACCTATCGCTCCGGTGCCAGCACCAACGGCAATTCGCAGATGTCCCGTCCCAAGACAATCCAACCGAAGACAATCCAACCGAAGACAGGCCAACCGAAGACAGGCCAACCGAAGACAGGCCAGCGTCCCAGCCCAACCAAGTCGCTTCGTGCCGGGTCGCATGCCGCAAAACGGCCGCAAAAAACAACGCGGCCAAGAACCGTGACCCGATCACAACGGACGCCAAAGGCCCCGACAGCGGCACGACCAAAGACAGCCACAAGATCGAGGACCGCGAAGAAAACCAAGACGTCGCCCAAGTCGAAGTCCGCGACACGCTCGGCGCCACGCACAGCGGCACGCCCTAAAACGCGAGCCAAGACACGAGCCACACAACCGGGCAAACAACCTGCCAAACCGACCAGGCCCTCGAAGCCGCGTGCCAGCGGATTGCAGCAACCACGCCCGGTACTACGCACCGCCACGCGACCGCAAAGTCGCACGCAACCGACACGAGCGCCGACACAAAAAACGGGGTCACGAAGTGCCAACAGGTCGAAGGAGCCCAACGGATCTGCTGCCACGAAACCGAGCGTTCCGAGATCGAACACGCACCCTTCCGAAGAAAAGACAAGCGCCCCAGTCCAGTTCAAGCTGCACGGGTGACCGGAATCGCGACTGGAGCCGCCAAGGATACAGCACGTGGGATAGCCCTCTTGTTCTTTTGCCCTCTCCTTCGTCGCATCACTATCCCGGCGGCGGACCACACGGAACCAGACAGCCCGCGGAACCAGACAGCCTGATTTCGGCTTGTAGCTTGGGATTCCATTCCAAGCATGGCCAGGCCCACACCTTCCGATCGCCATCTATTGCCACCGAGCCAGCAACGGCTCGGGGAAGCCAGACAGCGTGATTTCAACTTGCCCGGAAGTGACACTACATGCCCCCCCAACCCAACTCCGTGTAGATCCGTGCCCATCGGTGGCCCTCCCACCGAGTCCAGACAGTCTACCTTTGTGTTGCTTCGCGTCTTAAAGACCCCCGTTGGTGGTGCACAAACAGCATCATGATGACTTGTCATCGCGGCACCACGATGCTATGCTGGTATCATGAGAACCACAGTACGAATCGATGATGACTTGCTTGAGGTAGCTAAGTCATTGGCATCGCAACAGGGTGTACCATTGGGACAGATCCTTTCTGATTTGCTACGTCGTGGGATTCGTTCCATGTCCGCGATTTCACCGAATGAGGGCGGATTCCCCGTGTTTTCCGTCCCTGAAAGCGCTCGGCCAATTACGTTGGCTACCGTAAAAATGGCAGAGGATGACGTCAAGTGACTTATCTGCTCGACGTCAACTTGCTGATCGCCTTGGCTTGGCCGAACCACACCCATCATCGAATTGCCCAGACATGGTTTCGACAGCGTGGCCGGAACGGCTGGGCCTCCTGTCCTATCACGCAGACCGGTTTTGTTCGCATTTCTTCCAACGGGAAGTTCCTCGACGGTGCCGTCAGCCCGCATGGTGCTATCGAGCTGCTGAAGAGTGTTATGCATTCAACCCAGCATGTGTTTTGGCCCGACGACTGGTCGTTGGCGGACGACCTTTCCCAAGCCGAATCGCCGGGATACGTCTGGCAACAGGTCGTCGGACACGGTCAGGTAACCGATGCCTACTTGTTGGCGTTGGCACGCACGCATCAGGGAAAGTTGGCCACTCTGGACCAGGCCGTTCCTGCGTTAATCTCAGCAATAGCTCACCCCAAAGACCTGCTAGAGCTCATCGAATAAAGCCACTTTGGGGGCGTTGGAGTCAAACGTTGTTATTTGGTTCGCCCGTGGCATTGCTCGCCAGTCGGGGCAGGCAGAAACAAAGGGCCAGAACTATTGATTCGCATCGGCGCTAATAGGCTCGCGTCGCCGTCCCCTTGCCGTCGATAAACCAGGGCCTCCAGACGACCATCACCGGATCAACGGTGATGTCCTTCTTGATGGGGCGAATGGTCAGCTTCTCGAGCTCCAGGCTATCGGGTTGATACTTGGCTTCGATTTTGGCGACTTCACGAGCGATCTGGTCGTCCAGTTTGGTGCGTTTCCGCAGAAGCTGGCCAAGATCGTTTTCGGCACGTCGCACATCCTCTTTCTCTTTCGCCACGCGGCTTGCCTTGCGTGCCGATGACGACGCTCGATCGACATTCGCCCGACTCATTTTCTTGCGACTGAAGAGCGCGCCAAAAATGGACCGGCCGATTGAGATCGCCGTATCGACCGTCTCTTGCCGATATTCCGATTCCGCGCGTCCGACGCGATCTTGAGCGCGCTCGATGCGTTGGTCAAGACTACGTGTTTTGGCGACAAAACGCGCGCGCATTTTGTCCACTTGCTCGTCACGTTCTTCATGAAGCTGGTGCACCAACCGGATCCGGAAGTCATCTTCCGCCTCACCCGGCTTGGAATACGCTTTCAACGCCGCACATTTGAATACCTCCAATCGCTGCGTTCGATACAGCGCGTCGACCAGCTGGCGCCGCCATAACTCGAATTTCTTGGCCTCGGTCAGTTCCTTGGGGACGGGTGCCAGTGGCACATCCTGCTGCAGGGCATCTTCCAGCGGCCACGGCCGAGTCAGCAGCTTCGCATCCTCCCACACTTTGCCGCGCAGATCGCCGCCGCCTTGATCACCGCGAACAGGGCGGACTATAGTCCGCTGCTCTAAGTGTTCCACATGGTACATCACACGCACGAAGTGCAGCCGTCCCCTGCCCAACAACACAGGCCGATACAGCACGCGCGTATCATCCGGCTGAGTTCGCCGGACCGCCAGATACCGTTGCGGCACGTCGGGGGGGAGCTGTTGATCCAACGTGCCCTCGGGCACCTTAGCCGCAGCGGCCGCCACTTCGGGCTCGACTTCCGCCAGCTGCTCGTCCGGCAAATCCGATTCTTTGGTCACCTTCTCGGCCACCGGCTTGCGCTGCGCCATCAGTTTGTGGATCTGGTCACGGGTGAGCGGTCCACGCAGATAAGACATGACCCAACGCGTTTGGAACACGACCGGGCCGTCGTCGTGCACATTATTCATCAGAAAAACGCGGCTATCGAGTCCCGAGAGGATCTTGTTCATCCGCTGCCGATCGAAGGTCGCACCGGCTTGCGACGTCGCTCCTTGCAGCCCATCCAGCACGCGCGCCTTGTCCCGTTCGGTCTGCAGCCGTCCGAGGAACCAGGTGCCGCAGTTCGAGAGTCCTTTATAGTCCAGATCGACGGGGTTTTGCGTGGCCAACACCAACCCAAGACCGAAAGCGCGCGCTTGTTTAAGCAACGTCAACATCGGTTTCTTGGAAGGCGGGTTGGCCACGGGCGGAAAGTAGCCGAACACTTCGTCCATGTAGAACAACGCGCGCAGACTGGGAGTGCCCGGCTGGGTTCGCACCCACGCCAATAGTTCGTTGAGCAGAATAGTCACAAAGAACATCCGCTCGGATTCGGAGAGATGAGCGATTGACAGGATCGATATTCTTGGTTTCCCCTCAGGCGTGTAGAGCAGCCGCTTGATGTCGAGCGGCTCACCTTCCAACCAACCGGCAAACGACGGTGATGCCAACAGGCTGTTGAGCGTCATCGACAGCGCCATGCGATCTTTCTTGGGATAGAACGAATCGACACTCATGACACCGATTTTTTCAAACGGAGGTGCTTGGATATCGTGAATCAAACCTTCGATATCAACATCGTGCCCGGCCCGCCAGGCATGGTCCAGTATGCTTGACACCAGAATAAACTCGCGGCTGCGAATCGGATCGATGTCGATTCCCAGCAGTGCCAACAACCCGGCGGCAGCCGACGCGACACGATCGCGGAACGCATCAATCTCGTCGACGATCGCGGCGGCCGGCGCCGTGAACGACTTGAGCACCGTCAGCGGCAGCCCCGCACTGCTACCGGGCGTGTAGATCGCCATGTCGACCGCATCGCGAAACCGCTCGATCCGCGCTCCATCCTGTCCCCATTCCGCCAATCCCTGGCGCCACGTGTCGGCCGTCTGCTGCGCGAACTGATCGGGAGTCTGTTCCTT